>CAYRIT010000013.1:31886-49487 GCA_964424415.1 uncultured Hydrogenophaga sp. | reverse complement strand
ACTCCGCCACTCACTCCACCGTGACGCTCTTGGCGAGGTTTCTGGGTTTGTCGACGTCGGTGCCCTTCGCCAGCGCCGTGTGGTACGCGAGCAATTGCAGCGGCACCACGTGCAGCAGCGGGCTCAGCGGGCCATAGTGCTCCGGCATGCGGATCACGTGGATGCCTTCGGCGCTCTGGATGCGGGTGTCGGCGTCGGCCAGCACATAGAGCACACCGCCGCGCGCGCGCACTTCCTGCATGTTGCTTTTGAGCTTCTCCAGCAGGCTGTCGTTGGGCGCGACGGTGACCACCGGCATCTCACTGGTCACCAGCGCCAGCGGGCCGTGTTTCAGTTCACCGGCAGGGTAGGCCTCGGCGTGGATGTAGCTGATTTCCTTGAGCTTGAGCGCACCTTCAAGCGCGATCGGGTAGTGCAGCCCCCGGCCCAGGAACAGGGCGTTGTCCATGCGGGCAAAGTCTTCGGCCCAGCTGATCACCTGCGGCTCCAGGGCCAGCACCGCCTGCAGGGCGACCGGCAGGTGGCGCATGGCCTGCAGGTAGCCGGCCTCGGCCTCGTCACTCAGATGGCCGCGCATCTGGGCCAGCGCCAGCGTGAGCAGGAACAGACCGGCGAGCTGGGTGGTGAAGGCCTTGGTGGAGGCCACACCGATCTCGACGCCGGCGCGGGTGATGTAGGCCAGCGAACACTCGCGCACCATGGCGCTGGTGGCCACGTTGCAGATGGTCAGCGTGTGTGTCATGCCCAGGCCTTGCGCGTGGCGCAGCGCGGCGAGGGTGTCGGCGGTCTCACCACTCTGGGTGATGGTGACCACCAGGGTGCGCGGGTTGGGCACGCTGGTGCGGTAGCGGTATTCGCTGGCCACTTCTACCTGGGTGGGAATGCGGGCGATGGACTCCAGCCAGTACTTGGCGGTGCAGCCGCTGTAGTAGCTGGTGCCGCAGGCCAGGATGAGCACGTTGTCGATGCCCTTGAACACGCGGTAGGCGCCGTCGCCGAACAGCTCGGGCGTGATGCCGGCCACGCCTTCGAGCGTGTCGGCGATGGCGCGCGGCTGCTCGAAGATTTCCTTTTGCATGTAGTGGCGGTAGGGGCCGAGCTCGGCCGCGCCGCTGTGGGCGTGGACGGTTTTCACCGGGCGTTGCGCGGTCTCGAACGGGCGGCCGCTGCGGTCGGTCACCCAGTAGCGGCCGAGCTGGAGGTCCACCAGATCGCCCTCTTCCAGGTAGACGATCTGGTCGGTCACACCGGCCAGGGCCATGGCGTCGCTGGCCAGGAAATGCTCGGCACCACCTTCGCCCACACCCAGGATGAGTGGTGAACCGGCGCGCGCCCCCACCACCCGGTGCGGCTCGTCCTTGTGAAACACGGCCAGCGCAAATGCGCCGTGCAGCTGCGTCACCGCGGTCTGCAAGGCGGTGAAGATGTCGCCCTCGTAGAGCGAGTCGATCAGGTGCGCGATGACCTCGGTGTCGGTCTGGCTGTCGAACACATAACCCTTGGCGAGCAAGGCGGCGCGCAGTTCGTCGTGGTTTTCGATGATGCCGTTGTGCACCAGGGCCACGCGGCCCGGGCTGTCGGGCGTGCTGCTGGGTCCGAGACTGAAATGCGGATGGGCGTTGTGCACCGCCGGCACACCGTGGGTGGCCCAGCGGGTGTGGGCAATGCCGGTGCCGCTGGCGATGTGTTCGGTTTCCACCTGCCGCATCAGCTCGGCCACGCGGGCGGTGCTGCGGGCGCGTTTGAGCCCGCCGTCGTGGATCGCCACGCCACAGGAGTCATAGCCCCGGTACTCCAGCCGCTGCAGACCTTGCACCAGCACCGGCACGATGTCGCGCCTTGAAACCCCCGCCACAATCCCGCACATTGCCCGCTCCTTGAAATGGTCTGGGCGGCAGTGTATTGGCGGGATTGAAAAATTAATCGTCACATTCGACGCTAATTTGACCAATAATTCCATTTCATAATCAAATCTGCCAAATCGGTCACATCATTAAATTTTATGGAAGAAATCAACATCGACGAAGCCGACCTGCGTCTGCTCGATCTGCTGCAAAACGACGCCTCACGCAGCAACCAGGCACTGGCCGAGCAGGCCCATCTCTCGCCGCCGACCAGCCTGCGGCGGGTGAAACGGCTGCGCGCGCTGGGGGTGATCGAGCGCGAGGTGGCGATCCTGCAGCCCGACCGGCTGGCGCCGCTGCTCGGCCACGGCCTGACTGCGCTGGTGGAGATCACGCTGGAGCGCCAGGGCGCCGAACAACTCGACGCGTTCGAGGCGCGGCTGCTGCCCGAGCCGGCGGTGCAGCAGTGTTACCGCGTGAGCCCGGGGCCCGATTTCGTGCTGGTGGTGTTCTGCACCGACATGCCGGCCTACCTGGCGCTGGCGCAGCGCCTGTTCACCAGCGACGCCAACGTGCGCAACATCAAGGCGTTCTTCAGCGTCAAGCGCGCCAAGTTCGACCCGCGACTGCCGCTGGGACGGGTCGCCACAACCTGAAAACACCGCATCAGGAACAAAAACCGCACGAAATGACGCATCTTGTGCCGGTCGCGCGACCGTGCAGCCGCCAAGCGGACGCAAATCCGCCCGTGGCTCCTAGAATGTTTGACCTACACACAGAACACCAGATAACCGGAGATCCTCTTATGTCACCGCTGTGGATTGCCGTCACCATCGGCCTGGTATTGCTGGGTTTGGGCGTGGCCGCCTGGCTCTACACCCGAAAGCCCTCCTCGGGTCTGAACGACCGCTACACCGCCGAGCCGCTGATCGCGCGCGAACAGGTTTCGATGCTCGACTACCTGCACAAGACCTTCCCCGATCAGGTGGTGGTACCCAATGTGCCGCTTCGCCACATGCTCAGCGTGCGGCGTGCCGCCAACCGCAAGCGGGCCGAGGAACGCCTGAACAACCAGAGGGTCGATTTTGTTGTCTGTGGTGAAGACGGTCGCCCCGTGTTTGCGTTCGATCTGGAGCAGTACCACCTGAGCGACGTGAAAACCAAGGCCCACCAGGCCAAGATCAAGAACCGCATCCTCAAGACCGCGGGGGTGCGGCTGGTGTATGTGAAACCGAGCATCAATCGCATGCCCTCACCGGACGATTTCCGCCAGCAGCTCAATCTGGCCGCGCTGCCGCGCCCCGAGCCCAACCGCCGCGCCACCGATCGCGATCCTGTGAGCGTGCGCCAGCAGCTGGAATCGCAATTCTCGGAATTCGACCAGACCCATTCGCCTTCGACCTTCAGGGAGTCCGAGATCATGGGCATCAGCGGACTGGCCGAGCTCGACGAAATGCTGGGCCGCCCGGGCAGCCGCCGGGTGCGCGACGATCACAGCGGCCCCGACTCGCTGCAGTCGGGCCACGGCGGTTTTGACGGCCGCACCCTGGACGTGCGCGGCGGCTGATGGCGTCCGCCCCACACACCGGGACACGACAAAAAACCGGCCCGGCGCCGGTTTTTTGTCGTGTGGGCCAGGTCAGGCGCCGTGTCAGGCGGGGTTTTTCTTCACCGGCCGGCTCCAGTTGGCGATGCTGGCCTGCTTGCCCCGCGCCACCGACAGCGCGCCGGGCGCCGTGTTTTTGCTGATGGTCGAGCCAGCGCCTACCGTGCCACCGGCACCGATGGTCACCGGCGCCACCAGCACACAGTTGCTGCCCACGTGCACATCGGCCTCGATCACGGTGCGGTGTTTGTTGGCGCCGTCGTAGTTGGCGGTGATGCTGCCGGCGCCGTAGTTCACCCGCTCGCCCACGTCGGCGTCGCCCAAGTAGGCCAGGTGGTTGGCCTTGGCGCCGGCGGCAAGCGTCGAGTTTTTCACCTCGACGAAGTTGCCGATGTGCACTTCCGCGCCCAGCGTCGCACCCGGGCGCAGCCGGGCAAACGGCCCGATCTCGGCGCGCGGCCCGACCGTCACGCCGGCTTTTTCACCCTGGATGTGGGTGAAGGCCTGCAGCGTGGCGCCGGCCTCGATGCGCGCGTTGGCGATCACACAGTTCGGCCCGATGCGCACACCGTCACCCAGCACCACGTGGCCTTCGAACACGCAGTTCACGTCAATCTCCACATCGGCGCCACAGACCAGCTCGCCGCGCACATCGAGCCGCGCCGGGTCGGCCAGGCGCACACCCTGCTCCATCAGCACCTCGGCGCCGCGGCGCTGGTAGGCGCGCTCCAGCTCGGCCAGCTGCACCGGGCTGTTCACCCCGGCCACCTGCACCGCGTCCGCGATGCGGTGCGCCTGCACCGACGCGCCATCGGCCACCGCGAACTTCACCACGTCGGTCAGGTAGTACTCGCCCTGGGCGTTGCGGTTGTCCAGCCGCGCCAGCCAGGCGCGCAGCAGGCGGGTCGGCACGGCCATGATGCCGCTGTAGATTTCGGTGATGGCGCGCTGTTCGGGCGTGGCGTCTTTCTGCTCCACGATGGCCTGCACCTCACCCGAGCCGCCGCGCACGATGCGGCCGTAACCGCCGGGGTTGGCCATGTCCAGCGTCAGCAGCGCCAGCCGCTGACCCGCGCTCAGGTCGAGCAGGGCCTGCAGCGTTTCGGGCCGGGTCAGGGGCACGTCGCCCGAGAGCACCAGCGTCACGCCGTCGTCGGCCAACACCGGCACGGCCTGTTGCACCGCGTGACCGGTGCCCAGTTGCGGTTCCTGGCGCACATATTTCAGCGCCACGCCCGCCGGCGCGCCCAGGCCCGCCTCCACGGCCGAAGCGCCGTGACCGGTGATCACCACCACCGAGCGCGCCGATACCCGGGCGGCGGTGTCGATCACATGCTGGGCCAGGGCGCGCCCCCCCAATCGATGCAACACTTTGGGCTTTGCGCTTTTCATGCGCGTGCCCTTGCCCGCCGCCATCACCACCACATCCACCGGGAACGCCGCCATGCCAACCTTTCCTGGGACCGCTGCCGGCCCGCGTTTTGAACTGGGCCGAATTATCGCGCTCACTCTGTGGCTGGCCGCGGCGGCGCTGCTGCTGGGCGCCTGCAGCACCACACGCCTGGCCTACAACCGGGCGCCCACCTTCGCCTACTGGTGGCTCGACGGTTATGTGGACTTCACCGACGCGCAGTCACCCGTGGCCCGGGCCGACATCGACCGCTTCTTCGCCTGGCACCGCGGCACCGAGCTGCCGCTGTACGCGCAGCGCCTGACCCGGTGGCAGACCCTGGCCCAGAAAGACCTTGGCACCGAGCAGGCCTGCCACGAGTTCGAGGCCGTTCGCGCCAGCGTCAACCGCATGAGCGAACGCGCGCTGGCACCGCTGACCACCCTCGCGCTGCAGCTCACCCCGGCCCAACTCGACCACATGCAGCGCCACCAGACCAAGAGCGACCAGAGCTTCGAGAAAGACTTTCTGCGCGGCACACCGGCGCAGCGCCTGGAGCGCCGGTTTGAGCGGGCGATCGACCGCTACGAGTCACTCTACGGCCCGCTCACCGAGCTCCAGCGCCGGCAGCTCAGGACCCGGCTGTTGCAGTCGCCCTGGGACCCGCAGCGCACCCGGGCCGAGCGCCAGCGCCGCCAGGCGGTGCTGCTGCAGGTGGTCCGCGAGGTACAGGCCAGCCATGCCAGCGACTTTGCGGCTGGCGGCGCGCGCCTTCCGCCGCCCGAGGCGGTGGCCGTTCTGCGCAATGGCTGGCAGCGGCTGCTCGACTCCCCCGCGCCCGGCGACGCCACTTACAACGCCGCGCTGGTCAACGACGGCTGCGCCCAGTTCGCCGCCTTGCACAACAGCACCAGCGCCGAACAGCGTGCGCACGCGGTGGGTGTGCTCAAGGGCTACGAGGGCGACCTGCGCGCACTGATGGCAGCGGACTGACCACCGGGCGCCGGCTCAGATCCACCACCACAGGATTGCCAGCGACGCCAGCGTCACCGGCATGGCGATCGCGGCGTGTTCGCGCCAGCCGATGGCAATGCCCTGCTGCTTCGCCAGATCGGCCACGATCAGGTTGGCGATCGAGCCCACCAGCAGCAGGTTGCCGGCGAAGGTGCAGACCAGCGCCAGCCACGTGGCCGCCTGCTGGCCTGCGGCGCCGCTGCCCAGGTGCGGCAGCATCAGCATCACGGTCGGCACGTTCGACACCAGGTTGGACAGCGCCAGGCCCAGCACAAACAGCGGCCCCGGGTCGGCCATCACCACCCCATGCGCGGCCAGCCAAGCCACCGCCTGCGACGCCAGTCCGGTGGCCTGGAACGCGTGGTTCACCACAAACAGGCCCATGAACAGCACCAGCAACCCCCAGTCCACCACCCGCATCACCAGCGCCGAATGCAGGCGCCGGCTCAGCAGCAGCACACCGGCGCCCAGCAGCGCCGCCACCTCGCGCGGCCAGCCGGTGAGCAGAAACACCAGCAGCAGCGACAGCGACACCACCAGTCCCTTGCCGGCCTGCCAGCGGTCTAGCGCCGGCTCGCCCACGCCATCGTCAACCGCTGGCGCACAGGCGGTGAGGTCCGGCCGATCCGCGCCCGCCAGCAGAGCCGGCGTGGTTGAGCTGGGTCCCCAGGCCAGCCAGCCCCACAGCAGCAGCAGGGCCAGCCCCACCGGCACCAGCGCCTGACGCGTGTAATCGGCGAAGTGCAGCGCCATCACCGAGCCGATCAGCATGTTCTGCGGATTGCCGATCAGGGTTGCGGCCGAGCCGATGTTGACCGCACAGGCCAAGCCTACCAGAAACGGCACCGGCGCGTAGCCGCGGCGCAGGCACAACCGCGCCACCATCGGGGTCATGGCCAGCGCCACCACGTCGTTGGAAAACACCGCCGACAGCCCCGCCGCCACCCCGATCAGCACCGCCAGCAGACCCCGGCGCGACAGCGGAGCAGCCGCCACCCGGCGCGTCACCGCCGCAAAAAAACCACCCAAGGCCATCTGGGCCGCCAGCACCATGAAGGCGAACAGCAGCAGCACGGTGGGCCAGTCCACCGCCAGCACCGCCTGCTCGGCGCTCAGCGCCCCCAGGCCCAGCATGGCGATGGCACCCAGCAAGGCCACGCCCGAGCGATCGAGTTTCAGCCGCGGCAGGCCGCCCAGAAACATGCCCAGGTACACGGTGGCAAACACCACCACCACGCCCCAGTCGCGCGCGCCGTGGCCCAGCAACTCGGGCAACAACGGCCAGGAAGACAGGGACGGCAGGTTCATCGCGGGGCTCGCTGGCGTTGGGCGGGCGGCAGCGCGTCAGCCGGCGGCTGGCCCATCCGACAGCGCCCTGCCCTGCAGCAGCGCCTGCGCCTGCTGGCGGTCGCGCCAGGCGGCTTCCACCAGCGGGTCGGTCACACCGTAGTGGCCGTGTTTCACCCGCATCAGCAGGTTGGCGCCCATCAGCTGGCCCAGCACCGCCTGCACCTCGGGCGCGGCCACCTCGCGGCCCAGCGCCGCGCTGTAGGTCTTGAGCGCCTCGGCAGTGAACAGGCCGCGCGCGTCGCCGTCCATGCCGCAGATGCGCGCAAACACCGCCTCGGCCAGCGCGCCCAGCGCCTCCACCTTTTGCAGCTCGATGTCGGCCGCGGCCGCACTGAGCGACTGCGCAACGGTGGGCAGGTGGACGTCGGGGTCGGTGCCGGCGGGCAGGCTGCGCAACACGTTGAGCGCCTTCATCAGCTCCTCGGGCCGGCTGCCCATGGCCTGGAATGCGGCCTCGGCCACCGCCGGCGAAGGTGTCATATCGCCCAGCTGCGGGCGCACCTGCGCCAGCACATGCTCGACAAATTCGCGCCCCAGCACCGGGAATTCGTGGGTCACCGCGCCGTTGAACGCCTGGTTGCCCTTGACCGCCAGCTCCTGCACCCGCGCGCGGTGCGAGCCGGTACCCACAAACAAAAAATGTCCCGGCGTGCCGGGCCGGGTGTTGATCGCGTCGCGCGCGGCTTTCAGCGCGTGCAGCATCGCGTCGCCCTCGGTGTGGCCGAGCGCGTGCTGCACCTCGTCGACGATCAGCACCACATCGGTCTGTGCCTGGTCCACCACCTCGGTGAACGCCTGCGCCAGGCTCACACCGCCGGGTTTGCCCAGCTCGGCCAGCTTGAAACCGAAGCTGAAACCCGCCGCACCCAGGTCCAGCCCGGTCACGCGTTTGAGCCGCCTGAGCAAGCCCGAGCCCGGTGCCTGCAGCTCGCCCAGCGCCTGGCGGATCGCCGCGTGCACCAGCTCGGCCGGGTTGGCCTGCGGCTGGCTCCAGAGGTCCACATAAATCACCACCGCGCCCAGCGCCTCCAGCGCCGGGATCAGGTCGCTGGCCAGAAACGTGGTCTTGCCCACCCGCCGCTGGCCCGACAGAAACAGGCCCGAGCGCAGGCTGGTGTCGAGAAACGAGGGCCGCAACAGCTGCTGCGCCATCTGGGCGGCCAGGGCCGAGCGGTGGTAGGTGGTGCTCATGCGGGTCAGTTTATGGGTTTTTAGAAAATTTCCATAAATATGGCTGATCGCTGAAAACCAATAAAGCGGCTCGTGGGCGCTGTGGCCGGCGGCCCGTGGTCAGCCCAGCCGCAGGCTGGCGGTCAGCGCACGCGAGGCACTTGTCCGTCGCGGATCAAGGTGTGGCTGCAGGAGAAGCTGTCCACCGACTGAAGCGATGAGACGCAAAAAGCCCGACCGGTGTCGGGCTTTTTTGTGGGCGGAGGCTGTTCGTTCAGCCCTGCAGGCTGGGTGTCCTTGCAGGTCTGCCCGCTGCGCGGTCAGCCCTGCAACGCCTAAGGGTCCTTGTAGGTCTGCCCGCTGCGCGGTCAGCCCTGCAACGCTGCCCACATCTCCTTGTCTCGCTGGGCGGTCCAGATGCGGGGGTTCTTGATGCCTTTGGCTTCGTCGTAGGCGCGGCTGACGTCGAACGGCAGGCAGTGCTCGTAGATGAAGACGTGGCCGAAGACCGGGTCCATGGTCTTGCGGGTGTGGGCCATGGCGGCTTTCAGGTCCATGTTGGCGGCGGCGGCTTCCTTGCCGGCGGCGAACAGGGTGGTGACCCAGCGCTGGGTGTAATCCAGCGCCTTGTTGACGTCGGCGTTGCCTTTCATGGCTTCGCCGCGGCCGGGGACGATGTACTCTGCCTTGAGTGCGCGCAGCGCCTCCAAAGTGGCGGGCCACTCTTCGAGCTGGGCGTCGCCGGTGTAGACGCCAGCCTCGTATTCCACGAGGTCGCCGCTGAACAGGACCTTCTCTTCTTCCACCCAGGCGATCGTGTCGCCGCGGGTGTGGCCGGCGCCGGGGTGCCAGATCTGCACCTTGACACCCCCGAGGTCGATCTCCAGGCTGCCCTGGCGGCCAGGCTGGCCGTCGCCAATGACCAGGGTGGGCCAGGTGAGGCCGGGCACCGAGTCGGCGCCGCGGAACAGGCGCGGGAAGCGCTCCATCTCGCTTTGCATGTCCTGCGCGCCGCGCTCGACGATGAGCTCGTAGGTGCCGCGGCTGGCGATCACCTCGGTGGCACCCTCGGCCAGGTAGGCGCTGGCGCCCAGCACGCGCACCGCGTGGTAATGGGTGAGCAGCACATATTTGATGGGCTTGTCGCTCACCTTGCGGATCTGGGCGATCAGGTCGTTGGCCATGGCCGGCGTGGCGGTGGCGTCGCTGACCATGATGTATTTCTCACCAATGATGACGCCCGAGTTCGGGTCGCCTTCGGCGGTGTAGGCCCAGCAGTGTGGGCTGAGTTGCTCGAAGGTGATCTTCTTGTCTTCCAGGTCGGCCTGGGAGGCGAAGGCTTTGCTCATGGGGGTTCTCCGGTGTGGGTTTTGGGGGTGTGCGGGGTTCGCTGGGAATGGTCGAGATTTTACCTAAACGAAATCAATTACGCATCCGTAAACTCAAAAACCCAGCCCACGGGGTGTGGCGGATGGGTCAGCCCAGGCCTTTTTCGAGCACTGAGACCACCTCGTCGGCAAAGGCGCGGTAGCTCATGGCGCCGCCCGGGCGCAGCCATGTGAAGGTCCAGTTGATCATGCCGAACAACATCATGGTGATGGCAGTCTGGTTGGCGGCGGTGACGCGCTCGGGGTAGGCGCGGCGCAGGAAACGGGTGACGGCGGCAACCACGTCACGCTGGCGGTCGAGGATGCGCTCGCGCTGCTCGTCGCCGAGGAATTTGGTGTCGGAGACCAGCGCTGCGTGGCGCGTGGCCGAGTGTTCGTACTCGACCAGAAACGCGCGCACCAGCTCGTTGAGGGCGTCGCGTTCGCTCAGGTTCCTGCGCTGGGCCCGCGCCTCGGATTCGCCGATCAGCGTGAGCAGGCGCTGGGTGTAGCGGTCCAGCAGATCAAACAGGATCGCTTCCTTGCTCTCGTAGTAGTGGTAGAGCCGCGCCTTGCTGGTGCCGCAGGCGGCGGCGATCGCGTTCATGCTGGTGGCGGGAAAGCTCTGGCGCGCAAAACACTGGGCGGCGATGTCGAGGATTTGCTCGCGCTGGCGGTCGTGGGTGGCGGAGATGGGGCGGGCCATGGGTGGACATTGTCCACCCATGCAGGATGGCTCACCCCTGCGCCGCGCTGCGCGCGTCACCCCCTCACGGGGACAACGCTGACCGACCGGCAAGGCCGGATCCGCGGCGCGCTGGGGTCGCGCGGCCAGCGGAACGCTCGACGTATCACGGTCACCTGAACAGCTTTCGTTGCTGAATCGCTTGTGGCGCACTACGCTGTCCCGATGCCCAAACCCGTCACCGACTCCTTCGTACTGCATGCCTGCGAACTTCAGTCGTGCCTGGGGCCTTGTGTGGCCAGGCGCATGTTCGGTGGCTGGGGCATTTCCACCGACGGCATGAACATCGCGCTGATCGCCTGGGACACGCTCTACTTGAAAACCAATGCGCTGACCGAGCCCCAATGGCTGGCTGCGGACGCTGAGCCCTTCATGTACGAAGCCAAGGGCAAGCCGATGAAACTGAACTACCACACGCCCCCGCCCGAGGCGCTGGAGTCTCCGGCGCGCATGCTGCCCTGGGCGCGGCTGGCGTTGCAGGCGGCCCTGCCGGCGCGCAAGCCGCCCGTTCGGAAAGCGACGGCGCGCAAGCCACCAGCAAAGAAGACTGCTGTTTTCAAGCCCCGCTCGCGCCGAGACGATCAGGCGTAAACCGGCTCGCAACGGATGTCTGACTTCAGGCTGTTGGCGATGAAGCAGGCCTCGTGTGCCTCGTGGTGCATGGCATCGATCTCGCTGCGGCTGGGCTGGCGCCCTGGGGCAAACTGCACCTCAGGCCGCAGGGTGACGAGGGTGATGGCCTGGCGGCCTCGCTCGTTGAGTGCCATCAGTCCGTCGGCGGCATCGGTGTAGCGGTCCACCAACCAGCCCCTTCTGGCAGCAATCGAGAGAAACCACAGCATGTGGCAGCTGGCCACCGAGGCGACCAGCGCCTCTTCTGGGTCGATCGCGCCCGGGTCGGACCAGGGCAGCGGCACCACGTGGGGCGACGGCGAGGCGCTCACACAGGCGCCGCCGTCAAACCGCCATTCGTGACGCCGGCTGTAGCGCTGATCGAGGAAAGCAGCGCCCTCGCGGGCCCAGAAAATTCCGGCTTCATGAATCGACACGGCCACTCCAGAAAAAGGACGGGAAACAAGGCGTTGCCGCAAGGCCGACTTGCAGGTGCAGGCTCGAAGTGTCGAAGGAACGGCCAGGAACCGGGTTGAAATCAGGCTACGCTATTGATTCCCGAAGCGCATCAATAAGCCCCCGACCGACCATGCAGCTCACCCGCAGCCATCCCCGCACCCGGCCGATTTCCGTGGGCCAGCTGCGCGCCTTTGACACGGTGGCGCGGCACCTCAATTTTCGCGCCGCGGCGGAGGAGCTGTCGCTCACCCAGAGTGCGGTGAGTCGCCAGATCCAGGCGCTGGAGGACGAGGTCGGCACCGCCCTTTTTCTGCGCCACACGCGCGCGGTGGAGCTGACCAGCGCCGGCACGCTGCTGCTGCGCGCCAGCGACGTGGCGCTGGAGCGGATTGATGCGGCGGTGCGGCAAATTCGGCAGAGTGTGGGGCGCCGGCAGGTGGCGGTGACCACCTCGGTGTCGTTCGCCTCGATGTGGCTGATCCCGCGGCTGGAGGCCTTCCAGCGCGCCCACCCCGAGATCGACATCCGCATCGATGCCTCCGACACCACGGTCGACCTGGGCACCGCCGACGTGGACCTCGCCCTGCGCTACGCGGTGCCCGCGGCGGTGCCGGCCGGCGCGGTGCGGCTGTTTGGGGAACAGCTCACGCCGGTGCCCAGCCCCTGGCTGCTGCGCGAGCACCCGCTGCGATCGGTGGGCGACCTGTCACACATGACCCTGATCGAGGCCGGCGACGCCCACCGCACACGCCACCTCGAATGGCTCACCTGGCAGCGCTGGCTGGACACGTTCGCCCAACCCGCTGCGGCCGGCGGGCGCGGCCACGCAGCCAAGCCGGGGGTGAGCCCCAGGCGCTGGCTGTATTTCGACTTCGCCAGCCAGATCGTGCAGGCCGCGCTCACCGGACAAGGGGTGGCACTGGCGCGGGTGGCGATGGTGGCGCAAAGCCTGGCCAGCGGGGATCTGGTGGAACCGCTGCCCCACACCCGGCTCGATTCGCCCCTGGCCTACTGGCTGCTCCGCACACCCCGCAGCCTGGAGCGGCCCGAGGTGAAAGCTTTTTGCGACTGGCTGCTCACCGAGGCCGCCGCCACGCGCGAAGCCACTGGCGACACGCCCGACCCGGACACGATCGACCATCTGGACTGACCAACCCCCTGCGCCGCTTCACGTCTTCCCCCATGGGGATCACACCAGCAGCCCGGCGACGCCGGCTCTGCGGTGTGTGCTGGACCAGGCCTCTCGCTCCGCACCACCACCGACCTTTTTCATGCCCCACAACGCCGCCCTCTCCCAAGGCAACCTGCGCTCCATCACCGCGATGGTGATCGCGGTCGGCTGTTTTGCCCTCATGGACACGGTGCTCAAGCTGCTCTCGGCGCGCTACCCGGCCCTGCAGGTGGCAGCGCTGCGTGGTCTGTGTGGGCTGCCGCTGATCCTGTGCTTCATCGGTGTGCGCCGCGCCTGGGGCCGTGTCTGGCGCATCCGCTGGCCGCTGCATGTGCTGCGCGGCGTGCTCGGCATTGTCATGCTCACCCTGTTCACCACCGGCGTGCGCGACCTGCCGCTGGCGGCCACCTACACCCTGTTCTTCATCGCACCGCTGCTGATCACCATGCTCTCGGTGCCGGTGCTGGGAGAGCGGGTGCCGGCGGCGCACTGGTGGGTGATCGGTATCGGTTTTGTCGGTGTGATCATCGCGCTGCAGCCGCGCAGCGAAGACCTGCAGGCCGGATTTGTGACCGCCGGCGGCCTTGCGGTGCTGGGCGCGGCCGCCTGTTACGCGGTGGCTGCGGTGGTGGGGCGGCTTTCCAGCCGCACCGACAGCACCGAGAGCATGGTGCTGTGGATGATGGTGATCGTGGCGCTGGGCGCGGGCGCCCTGGCCTGGCCGAACTGGGTGCCGGTGCGCTGGAGCGACGCACCGCTGCTGCTGGCACTGGGCATCACCGGCTTCTGTGGCCAGCTGGCGATCACGGTGGCGTTTCGCCACGGCCAGGCCTCTGCGGTGGCGCCGTTCGAATACACAGCCCTGGCCTGGGGCGTGGGCCTGGACTGGCTGATCTGGCAGACGCTGCCGCAATCCCACACCTGGCTGGGCGCAGCCATCATCGTGGGCAGCGGGCTGTTTCTGGTGCGGCGCGAGAAGCGCATCACCCAGGCACACGCCACCGCCGAACGCCCCTGAGCTGCGCGCTCAGCGCTGCGCCATGCGCAGGCCCTCTTCGACATAGCGGTAGATCTCGTCCGGGATCACCGGGTGGTGGCTGTAGGTGCGGTGGCGCACCTGGCCCAGGCGCACCACCACCAGCTGGGCCGACGGCACCACGATCACGTATTGCCCGAGATGGCCTTGCAGGAAGTAGAACGGGGCGCGGTAGTTCGGGTCCATCCACAGGCTGTGGCCGTAGTGCTCCACGAAGCCGTTGGGCCGGGTCATGCGGGTCACAAAATCGGCCGGCAGCAGCTGCTGCTCGCCCCACTGGCCGCGCTGCAGCAGCAGCTGGCCGAGCCGGGCGAAATTGCGCGCCGTGCTGTGGATGCAGCAATACGCCATTTCCATGCCGCCCTCGGTCCGCGGGCGGTCCAGGCTCCAGCTCGCATCGCCCTCCATGCCCATGGGCTGCCACAGGCGTTGCGACAGGTAGCTGGCAAGCGTGAGATCGGGCTGGCGTGCCTGCAGCGCACGCTGCAGCGCGACCGCCAGCACCTGGGTAGACGCGCTGCTGTACTCGTACGCGGTGCCCGGCTCGCGCTCGAAACCCTGGGCCAGCACGGTGCCGGTCACGTCGCGGCCGAAGTAGAGCCTGGTGGTGGGGTTGAGCGGCAGGTAATAGTGTTCGGTCCAGTCGTGGCCCGAGGTCATGGCCGAGAGCTGGGCCAGCGTGGCCTTGGCGCCGCGCGGGTCGTCGGCGTATTCGGGCAGGTAGGTCGCCAGCGGAGTGTCGAAGCTGGGGATGAAGCCGTCGGCAATCGCAGCGCCGGTCAGCAAGGTCACCACCGTCTTGGCCATGGAGAACGAATTGGTGCGGCTGTTGGCGGTATAGGGCTCGAAATAGCTCTCGTGCAGCAGCTCGCCCTGGTGAACCACCAGAAACGCGGCCGAGTGCTCGGCCTGCAGAAAGGTCTTCAGATCGGGAGCGATCGCGGTCTTGGTCGCGCGCGGGTCCAGCGGCCAGGGTTTGGGGATGCCCGAGGCCACCACCGCCTGCGGGAAATTGGCCGCATCGTCGATGTGGGCCGTGTTGTGTCCTTGCAGGTAGGTGTAGCGCAGCGCGGTCCAGAAATAGCGGTGGCCGCCGAACTGGATGTAGGCCGCAAGCAGCACAACCAGCAGCAACAGCGCCAGCAGCGCGCGCCGGGTCCAGCGCCAGAACCAGCCGGTCATCGCCGGAACTCGGGCCACATGACCCCGGTGTCGGCCAGGATGGCGTCGAGCGGCACGTCGTGGATCTCGGGCTGCAGCTCGGGCAGCCAGGCGAAGTCGTAGCCCAGGCCCACGGTGAAGGGCTTGGGCTGCAGGCTGGCCAGGGTGCGGTCGTAGAAACCGCCACCATAGCCGAGCCGGAACCCGCCCGGCCCGTAGCCCACACAGGGCACAAAAATCAGGCTGGGCTGCACCACCTCGGTGTCCTTGGGCTTGGGAATGCCGTAGGCGTCTTCTTCCATCGGGCAGCCCGGGTACCAGGTGTGGAAGGTCAGTGTCTTGTCGATCTTGTTGACCACCGGCAGGCCGATGCGGCGCTGGCGCTGCGCGGCCCTGGCGTCTTCTTCCAGCCCGGCCTCCTGCCAGCGGAACAGCGCCGGCAGGGGATCGAACTCGCCCTTGATGGGCCAGTACGCGCCAATCACCGCCTCGGGCCGGTCGATCAGCCAGACCCGCATCACACGCTGCAGCATGTCGTTGCGCCAGGCGCGATCGGCGAGGTTCTGGCGTTTGTCAATCAAGGCCTTGCGCCACTCCGTCTTCAGGCTGTGCAGGGAACTCTGGCCGTCTATGTTGTCCATAATCGTTCTATGACATTGCGTAGCGTTCGACACGGAAATATCCCCTGGAGGGGGCTCGCAGCCATTATGGCCGTGCTGCTCTGCCTGCCGGCCTCGGGCTGGGCACAAAACGCCGGTGACAGCACCGTGCTGGAAATGCGCGAGGCCTTCCGGCGCGGCAACACCACCGCCCTCACCACCTTGCTGCCGCGCGCGCGCGGTCACCTGCTGGAGCCGCTGGCCGCTTACTGGGAGGCGCGTGCGCGGCTGGAGAGTGCCACCCCCGAGCAGATGCGCGAGGCGCTGGCGCGCCACCCCGGCACCTACTGGGAAGACCGGTTGCGCAACGACTGGCTGCTGCAGCTGGGCAAGCAGCGCGACTGGGTCAATTTCAGCGCCGAACTGCCGCGCTTTCGCATGAACGACGACCGGCAGGTTCAGTGCTACGCGCTGATGCTCGACGCGGCGAACCAGCGCACACCGGCTGCCGAAGTCGCGCCCCTGGTGCAGCAGCGCTGGCTGTTGCAGCGCGAGGCCGACGACGGCTGCGCCACCGCCGCCAAGTCCTTGTTCGACAGCGGCCACCTCAAGCCCGCCGCGGCCTGGGAGCGCGCGCGCCTGGCGATGGAAGTGGGCCGCACCCGCGCGGCGGTGCAGGCGGTGGCCCTGCTGGACACCGACTGGGCCAACACGGTGGAGGCGATCGCCAAAGACCCGGCCCGGTACCTCGACGAAAAAATCACCGCGATCCGCCCGCGCACCAAGGAGCTGGTGACGCTGGCCATGATCCGCCTGGCCAGCCAGGACCCGGACGCCGCCGCGCAGGAGATGGACCGCACCCGCTGGAAAGCGCAGCTCACCCAGGAGGAGCGCAGCTGGGTGTGGGGCGTGATCGGCAAACGCGCTGCGCAGCGCCTGCAGGACAACGCGCTGAGCTATTTCGGCAACGGACAGCCGCGTTTCATGGCCGACGATCACCTGGCCTGGAAAGCGCGTGCCGCGCTGCGCGCCGGCAGCTGGGGCACGGTGGGCGAGGCGATCGTGGCCATGGGCGCCGAACAGCAGCGCCAGCCGGTGTGGGTGTACTGGCGCGCCCAGGCGATCGAAGCGCTGCGCCAGCCCAGCCCGCAGCGGGCGCTGGTAGAGGCACACGATCTGTACGCGTCCATCGCTTCGGTGCAGGGCTTCTACGAACAGCTCGCGACGGAGCAACTGGGCCGGCGCATCACCGTGCCGCTGCCACCGGCACCGCTCACGCCGCCGGAAATCGCGGGCGCCGCCACCGACGTGGCGCTGCAGCGCGCCCTGGCGGCGATCCGCCTCGGACTGCGCAGCGAAGGTGTGCGCGAATGGAACTACGAGGTGGCCCTGCACACACCCGGCGGCATGACCGAGCGCGAGCTGCTGGCCGCCGCCCAGCTGGCCTGTGACAACCAGGTCTGGGACCGCTGCATCAACACCAGCGAACGCACGCCCCAGTCGCGCGACCACACCCAGCGTTTCCCCATGCCGTACGAGGCGGCGGTGGTCAAGCGCGCGCGCGAGATCGGCCTGGACCCGGCCTATGTGTACGGCCTGATTCGCCAGGAAAGCCGCTTTGTCACCGATGCACGCTCGGGGGTCGGCGCGTCGGGACTGATGCAGGTGATGCCGGCCACCGCGCGCTGGACCGCACGCAAGATCGGTCTGACCGATTTCCGTCCGCAGCAGATCACCGAGCACGACACCAACATCCTGATCGGCACCGCCTACCTCAAGCTCGCGCTCGACGACTTCGAGGGCTCGATGCCGATGGCCGCCGCCGCCTACAACGCCGGCCCGAACCGGCCACGCGCCTGGCGCAACGGGCCGCTGCTGGCGGCGGAGATCTGGGCCGAGAACATCCCGTTCGACGAAACCCGCGACTACGTGCAGCGTGTGCTGTCCAACACCACCAACTACGCGGCGCTGATCACCGGGCAGCCGCAATCGTTGCGCGCGCGCCTGGGCCAGGTCGGGCCCCGTGTGAACCCCGCGCCCCTCAACTCCGATCTGCCCTGACATGACAGACATGACA
>CAYRIT010000013.1:16648-31786 GCA_964424415.1 uncultured Hydrogenophaga sp. | reverse complement strand
GACATGACAGACATGACAAAAAATATCCTGGTTCTCGGCGGCACCGGCTTCGTCGGCCGCCACGTCTGTGAAAAGCTGCAGCGCGCGGGCTGGTCCATCACCGTGCCCACCCGCCGCGCGATCAACGCCCAGCCGGTGCGGCACCTGCCCCGGCTGACGGTGATCGAGGCCGATGTGCACGATCCCGCCACACTCACGCGCCTGCTGCCCGGACACGACGCCGTGGTGAACCTGATCGCCATCCTGCACGGCAGCGAAGCGGCCTTCGAGCGCACCCACGTCACCCTGCCCCGGACCCTGGCGCACGCCTGCGAGGCCACGGGTGTGACGCGCGTGGTGCACGTGAGCGCGCTCGGTGTCGCGCCAGACAGCCCCTCGCGCTACCAGCGCAGCAAGGCGCGCGGCGAAGCGGTGTTGCGAGCGGCCGCGCTGGAGCTGACCGTGCTGCGCCCGAGCGTGATCTTTGGCGCCGGTGACCGCTTTCTCAACCTGTTTGCCCAGCTCCAGTCCATCTTCCCCGCCGTGCCGCTGGCCGGCGCCCAGGCGCGGTTTCAGCCGGTGTGGGTGGAGGACGTGGCGCGGGCGGTGGTTGCCAGCTTGCAGCAACGCAGCAGCATTGGCCAGACCATCGAATGCGCCGGTCCCGCGGTGCTGACCCTGGCCGACCTGGTGCGCATCGCCGGTCGCCACGGCAGCCGCCAGCGCCCGATCCTGCCGCTGCCGATGGCCCTGGGCCGGTTGCAGGCCATGCTGATGGAGCTGGCACCCGGTGAACCGCTGATGAGCCGCGACAACCTGGACGCGATGTCGGTCGACAACGTGGCCAGCGGCCAGTGGCCGGACCTTTCCGCGCTGGGCATCCGCCCGGCGTCGATCAACACCGTCGCGCCCACCTACCTGGGCAACCAGGGCGGGCGCAACAACCTGCTCAAGGCGCGCAGCGGTCTGCCCCGTTGAATCGTTGCCAAAGATGACGCCGGAGGGCAAACACGCCCTTTATTTGGCACACTTCGAAACCCGACCTCAGGAATTCCCATGTCAGCCTCACCCACCAAACCATCCACCCCCGCCGGCGCGGCAGATGCCGCTGCCGTGTCAAGCTACCGCAGCGAGCACCAGCGCGACGTGATCAACCGGCTCAAACGCATCGAAGGCCAGGTGCGCGGGCTGATCGACATGGTGGACCAGGGCCGCCCGTGCGAAGACATCGCCCAGCAGATGTCGGCCGCGCGCAAGGCAATGGACAAGGCCTTCTACCGCATGATGGCCTGCACCGTGATGGAAGCCGTCTCGGGCACCACATCCGAGGGCGTCACGCTGCGCGAGGTGGAACGCTCGACAAAGATTCTGGAGAAGTACGCATAAAGGCTGGCGCCCCCACGCGCCCCCGTTGCGCTTGGTCGCCCCTTGCAGGGCGCAGCATGGCCAGAAGCCACGCCTCTTCGGGCTGCCCATGCCTGCGCAGGCAGACTATGGGGCCGCAACCCTCAGCCCCCCGAGGATGCCGACGTTGGCCTCCATGGCTTGTGCGCAGGCCGTAGCATCAGGCTTCTTTCAAGGAGACTCCCGTGGCCCTGCAGCTATACGTCGGCAACAAAAACTATTCGTCCTGGTCGATGCGTCCCTGGGTGCTGATGACACAGGCCGGCATTGCGTTCGAGGAAGTGATGGTGCGCTTCGACTCGTTCGACGCCGGTTCCGCCTTCAAACACAGCTTGCGTGGCATCACGCCGGTGGGCAAGGTGCCGGTGCTGGTCGATGGTGGGTTGGTCGTGTGGGACACACTTGCCATCGTCGAAACCCTGGCCGAGCGCTTTCCCGAGAAGCGGCTGTGGCCCCAGGACCCGGCCCAGCGCGCCCGTGCCCGCAGCGTCTGCGCCGAGATGCACAGCGGTTTCACCGCGCTGCGCAGCCACTGCCCGATGAACGTTGAGGCCTCGCTGCCCGAGGTGGGCCGCCTGATCTGGCGCGACCAGCCTGGCGTGCGCGCCGACCTGGCGCGGCTGTGTGGTCTGTGGGGCGAGCTGCTGGCGGCCCAGCCCATGGCCATGCCCGATGGCAGCGCACCGCTGCTGTTCGGCGCCTTCACCATCGCCGACGCCTACTTTGCGCCGATCTGCATGCGGCTGAAGACCTACGCCCTGCCGCTGCCGGCGGACCTCGCCGCCTACGTGGAGCGGGTGGCGGCGCTGCCCGGTGTGCAGGCCTGGATCCAGGGCGCGCTCGCCGAGCACGATTTCCTCGACTTCGAGGAGCCGTACCGCCTGGGGCGCTGACCCTACACTGGCGCCCATGAAAATCTATCTCGTGGGTGGCGCGGTGCGTGACGCCTTGATGGCCCCCGACTCGGACGCCAGCCCGCCCGCCCATGTGGATCGCGACTGGGTGGTGGTAGGCGCCACGCCGCAGACCATGCAAGACCTGGGATTCCTGCCGGTGGGGCGCGACTTCCCGGTGTTTCTGCACCCACAGACCCACGAGGAATACGCACTCGCTCGTACCGAGCGCAAGACCGCGCCGGGCTACCACGGCTTCGCGTTCCACGCCGCGCCCGGCGTGACGCTGGAAGACGATCTGGCGCGGCGCGACCTCACCGTCAACGCCATGGCGGTGGCGCAGGAAGACGCAGACGATCCGGCGCGTGCGCACCTGATCGACCCGTTTGGCGGGCGGGACGATCTGAGCGATCGCGTGCTGCGCCACGTGACCGGCTCATTCGCCGAAGACCCGGTGCGCATCCTGCGGCTGGCGCGTTTTGCCGCGCGTTTCCCCGACTTTTCGGTCGCGCCTGAAACCCAGGCCTTGATGCAGGCCATGGTGCAGGGCGGCGAGGTGGACCACCTGGTGCCCGAGCGGGTCTGGCAGGAGCTCGCGCGCGGGCTGATGGAGCAACGCCCGAGCCGCATGTTCGAGGTGTTGCGCGGCTGTGGTGCGCTGCAGCGCCTGCTGCCCGAGGTGGACCGGCTCTGGGGCGTACCGCAGCGTGCCGAGTACCACCCCGAGGTCGACACCGGCGTGCACCTGATGATGGTGCTCGACATGAGCGCGCGCCTGCAGGCCTCGCTGCCGGTGCGTTTTGCCTGCCTGTGCCACGACCTGGGCAAAGGCAGCACACCGGCCGACCAGCTGCCACGCCACATCGGCCATGAACAGCGCAGCGCGCGCCTGCTCAAGGACGTCTGCGAACGCTGGCGCGTGCCGCGTGAGAGCCGCGAGCTGGCCGACGTGGTGGCGCGCGAGCACGGCAACATCCACCGCAGCAGCACCCTGGGCGCAGCCGCGCTGGTGCGCCTGCTGGAGCGTTGCGATGCGTTTCGGCGGCCCGAGCGTTTTGACGAGGTGTTGCTGGCCTGCGAATGCGACGCGCGGGGCCGGCTGGGCCATGCCGAGCACGCTTACCCGCAGCGCGACCACCTGCGCGCGGCGCTGCACGCGGCACAAACCGTCAACACCGAGGCGGTGGCCAGGCAGGTGATGGCGCGCACCGAAACGGGGCCGGCGGGCGAACGCATTGCGCGCGCGATTCACGCGGCCCGCGCCGAGGCGGTGGCGCAGCGCCTGCCGGCGCTCGCCGACACAAGCGACGGCGGCGCCTGAGCGGCGCCACCACAGCCAGCGCCGCTCAGCGGGGCGCGTGGGTGTGTGCCCAGCGCACGATGTCGGCCGCGCCCATGGCGCCCGGCTGACGCGCCACCTCCCGGCCGCCGACAAACAGGGCCAGCGTGGGAATGCTGCGGATGTTGAAGCGGGCCGCAAGGTTTTGAGCGTCTTCGGTGTTCACCTTGGCCAGGCGCATGCGCGGCTCCAGCTGTTGCGCGGCCTGCTCGAAGGCCGGCGCCATCGTGCGGCAGGGGCCACACCAGGGGGCCCAGAAATCGACCAGCACCGGGAGCTGCGAGCGGGCGATGTGTTTGTCAAACGCCGCCTCGTCCAGTGCCACCGGGTGGCCGGTGAACAGCGGCTGGTGGCATTTGCCGCAATCGGGCGCATGGCCCATCTGGTCGGCGGCGACGCGGTTGGTGGTGTGGCAGTGGGGGCAGACGATGTGCAGCGGATCGGTGGACATGGCGAGGAAGCTCCTGAAACTCCGCTGAATCTGGCGCCGAATTCGGGATTTTCAAGACACCCGGCGGGGTATTCAGATCACCTGAGAAATCAGGCTGGCCAGCATGCTGAGCAAGATGGTGGTGGTGATCGGCAAAAACCACTCGCGCCCGAACACCTTGAAGCGCAGATCGCCCGGCAGCTTGCCAAAGCCGAGTTTGCGCAGCAGCGGCGTGAACCAGCTGATGAGCATCAGCGCCAGGAAGATGACGATCATCCAGCGGATCATGTCGGCGTGCCTCCACTCACAGGGCAGCGGGTGTGTGGAAATTTTTTTGGCGCAACATGCCCGAACTCAGGGATGCCGTGGAACCGCCCTTCGTCAAGCTCAGGACGGGCCACAGGCATTGCACCCCTGAGTGGGTCGCGCACAGCGCGGCGGGGGGGATTCACAGCCGGTGCGTGCGGTCGCCCGCACTGAAGCCGATCGGGGACCAGTCCGCGCTGCTGGCGGGAGGCGCAAACGCGATCACCTTGAACAGCTCGCCCATCTCGTGCTCGTTGACCAGCTTTTGCATCATCGCGTTCTCGCGTGGCCCCGCGCCCTGGGCCAGGTCGATCAGGCCGCAGTTGATGAGGAAACGGCCCTGGCCGGTGTAGCCCAGCACGTCCATGCCGGCGTCCTGCGCGGCCAGGGCGATGCCGGTGAAGTTCACGTGGGCGGTGATGTCCTTGAGCCCCAGATCGACCAGCGGATTGCTGTCGCTGCGGTGGGCACGGTGGCAGATCAGCGTACCCATGTGGCGCTGCGGGTGGAAATACTCGGCCTCGGGAAACCCGTAGTCGAGAAAAAAGGCCGCGCCGCGCTGCAGCCGCTCGGCCAGGGTGCGCACAAAGGCCTCGGCCTGCGGATGGATTTCGGTGACGTAGTCGTGATCGCCCTCGATCGCCAGCGGCGGACACAGCGCGGTCGGGCGATCGGCCCAGACCAGACCCGCCTGCGCGTCCAGCGCCACACCGCGCTCGTGCCAGACCCCCGCAAGCCGCGCCAGCAGCAGCACCGGCATGGCGTCCAGCACCTCGTTGCCCAGCACGACACCATGCATGGCATCGGGCAGTGTGTCCACCCAGCGCACGCGCTCGGCGTGAGCGGCGAGCGTGGCCCGCTGGCGCTCGCGCAGACTGCCGGAGAGGTCGACGATGGTGTAGCGGCGTGGCGCTTGGCCCGTTTGCGCGAGTGCATCGAGTATCTGCAAGGCCAGCGCGCCGGTGCCGGCACCAAACTCCCAGACTTCGTCGGTCTGCGTGGCCTGCAAGGCTTGCGCCACCTGACGCGCCAGCGTGTGTCCGAACAGCGGGGTGAGCTCGGGCGCGGTCACGAAGTCGCTGCCCTGGCCGTTCCGCCCTTGCGGCAGGTGGCCGAATTTGGGCGTGGTGTTGGCGTAATACCCCAGACCCGGCTCATACAGCGCAATCGCCATGAAGCGGTCGAACGGCAGCCAGCCGCCCGCCGACACGGTGGCCGCACGCACCGCCGCCAGCAGGGCGCTCGTTAAACTGCGGGGTTCGTTCACTGTGCCGGTGTTCACCCGCCGATTGTCGTTCATGGCCCTGTTGTCCCCTCCCGCGCAAGCCGCGCCGCGCACCGCGCTTGTCACCGGCGCGGGCCGGCGCCTGGGCCGCGAGATTGCGCTCACGCTCGCGCGCGCGGGCTGGAACGTGGCGGTGCACCACCGCCACTCGGCCAGCGACGCGCAGCAGGTCTCGACCGACTGCGATGCACTCACCGGCCGCCCTGGCAGCGCCCTGCCCTTTTTTGCCGACCTCGCCGGAGAGGGCAGCGTGCGCGCCCTGCTGCCGGCGGTGGTGGCGCACTTCGGCGCGGTCGATGCGGTGGTCAACAGCGCCTCCACCTTCGAGCACGACAGCGCCGATACCTTCACCTTTGCCGCGATGGAAACCCATCTGCGCGCCAACACCGGTGCCCCCGTGCTGCTGGCGCAGGCGCTGCATGCGCACCTGAGCACACGCGACGGACAAGGCGCGGTGGTCAACCTGCTGGACCAGAAGCTCTGGAACATGAACCCGGATTTTTTCAGCTACACCCTGTCCAAGGCGGCGCTGGAAGCGGCCAACACCATGCTGGCGCTGGCACTGGCGCCGCGTGTGCGCGTGGTCGGTGTGGCACCTGGACTCACGCTCACCAGCCACCTGCTGAGCGACGACAAATTCACCGAGCTGCACCGGCAGTCGCCGCTGGGCCGCTCGTCCACCCCCGAAGACGTGGCCGCCACCGTGGCCTTTGCGCTGGAGAACCGATCGATCACCGGCACCACGCTGCTGGTGGACGGCGGCCAGCACCTGATGCGCTTCGAGCGCGATTTTTCGCTGATGTGAAGCGAGCCCATCCCCATGAATCCCCACGCCACCGAGCCCCAGGCCGGCACCCAGATCCTCACGCTCACCGGCTTGCGTTTCGACGCCAAGCTCGGCATTCTGGACACCGAGCGCAACGGCCCGCAGCCGATCCAGGTCGACGCCGAACTCAACCAGGGCACCCAGCCGCTGCGCCCCCACGACGAGGACATTTCCCATGTGCTCGACTACCGCAAGGTGCGCCAGATCATCATCGACGAGTGCACCGCCGAACACGTGGATCTGCTGGAGAGCCTGATCGGCAAGCTCACACGCCGCCTGATGCAGCTGCCCGGTGTGCTGGGCGTGCGGGTGAAGATCGCCAAGCTGGAGATTTTTGAGGACTGCGAAGTGGCGATCCGCATGGAGTGTGGCCGGTGGTGACCTCGCCTGGAATTGGCTCACCCCGCGCTGGCCTTTCAGGCCGTCAACCCCAAGGGGGCGATACCTGCGGCCTGGCGCAGCCAGCTCCACGGCATCTTGAGGCGAGAGCTGCTCGCGCGTTGCGCTTGAAAATTGACTCCGCCACCTTGTTGAAAACGCTGTGAAATGAACACCGAAAAAACCCAACACGAAAACCACAAACTCGAGAAACGGCTGTGCCGCGAGGTGGGTCGCGCCATCGTCGACTACAACATGATCGAAGCAGGCGACCGGGTCATGGTCTGCCTCTCGGGCGGCAAGGACAGCTACGGCATGCTCGACATCCTGCTGAAGTTGCAGGCGCGCGCACCGGTGAACTTCGAGCTGATCGTGGTCAATCTCGATCAGAAACAGCCCGGATTTCCCGAAGAAATCCTGCCGGCCTACCTCACCAGGCTGGGCGTGAAGTTCCACATCGAAAACCAAGACACCTACTCTATCGTCAAGCGCGTGATCCCCGAAGGCAAGACCCTGTGCAGCCTGTGCTCGCGGCTGCGTCGCGGCATCCTGTACCGGGTGGCCAGCGAGCTCGGTGCGACCAAGATCGCGCTCGGCCACCACCGAGACGACATCCTGCAGACCCTGCTGCTCAACATGTTTTTTGGCGCCAAACTCAAAGGCATGCCGCCCAAGCTGGTGAGTGACGACGGGCGCCATGTGGTGATCCGTCCCATGGCCTACGTGGCCGAGAAAGACCTCGTGCGCTGGGCCGAACTGCGTGCCTACCCCATCATTCCCTGCTCGCTGTGTGGCAGCCAGGAAAACCTGCAACGCAAGCAGGTCGGCAACATGCTGCGCGAGTGGGACAAGAAGTTTCCAGGGCGCCTGGAGAACATGTTCTCCTCGCTGCAGCACGTGGTTCCCAGCCACCTGATGGACCGCGGGCTGCACCCGTTCCAGACCCTGCGCGCCACCGGCGTGGCCGATGAAAATGGCGACAAGGCGTTCGATGACGAGCCCGTGCCCCAGCCACTGACAACGCCCGACTGGGCGGCACCGGACGACGCGCCACCCCGTGCCGGGAACGATCCCGCCGGCCGCACGGTCATACCGATCGCCATGACCTGACAACCCAAGCTGACCCGCAAACGGAGGCGCCATGACCAGCCCGTGTTCCACCCATCACCCACGCCGCGCCGCGCTGCTGATCGCCGGGCTGGCCCTCGCTCTGCTGGCCGGTTGTGCCAGCGTCTACCGCGTGGACAGCCAGGTGCAGAGTTTTGCCCGCTGGGGCGATGCGCGGTCACCGGCCACCGCCCCCGCGGCGACCAGCCCGATCCCGCAGGCGCCCCAGGTCTACCGTTTCGAGCGCCTGCCATCGCAGGCAACCGAGAACGCAACGCGCGGGCAGGACGAACTCGAAGCGATCACCCGCACCGCCCTGGCCAAACACGGCTGGACACTGGCCGACCCGGGCGTGGCGGCGCGCTGGGCGGTTCAGGTCGCCGCGGGCACGGTGAAACTGCCGCGCGCACCCTGGGAAGAACCCTGGGACGGTTACGGCTACTGGGGCGGTTTTGGTGGTTTCCCCGGCCGCGACTATGTGGTCACCGGCAGCGGCCAGGTGATCTGGGCGCCGATGTACATGCGCATGAATCTGCCTTATTACCAGCGCAAGGTGTCGCTGCTGATCCGCAACGCGTCCAGCGGCCAGGTGGCCTATGAGACCCACGCCGCGCACGACGGCCGCTGGAACAGCTCCGCCGAACTCTGGGGCGCCATGCTCGACGCCGCGCTACAAGACTTTCCCGCGCCACCGGCAGGCGTGCGTCAGGTCAACATCGACGTGCCGCGCTAGGCGTCCTCAGCGAGCGGTCAGCTGCACCTCCAGCAGCTTGCCGATGGCCTCGCCCAGGGCATCCATGCTGTCCTGCTTGGCCATCACCTCGCGCACCCCGGCGGCGCTCGCGTCGGCCAGCAGTTTGTCGTTCACATGGCCCGAGACGATGGCCACCCGCAAACCCGGCCGCTCGCGTAGGCTCTCGCGTGCGAGTTCCACACCCGACATGCCCGGCATGTTCTGATCGGTCACGAGCAGATCGATCCCGTCCGGGTGCTCGCGCATCCACGCCAGCGCCGACTCGCCCGAGGTGAAGGTGCTGACCCGGTAGCCCTGCTTGCGCAGCAGGCGCCCGACCAGGAACACCATGGCCTCGTAGTCGTCCACGTACACCACATGGCGACCAGCCAGCGCGGCCACCGGGGCTGCGGCGGGTGACTTGGGGGCGGCCAGCGTGGGCGCCACTGCAGCCCCGGCCAGCGGCAGGTAGACGTCGAAGCGTGCGCCTTCTCCCAGCCGGCTGCTCAGCGCAATCGCGCCGTGGTGGGCCTTCACGATGCCATGCACCACCGCCAGCCCCAGGCCGGTGCCGGCCCCCGGTGCCTTGGTGGTGAAGAAAGGCTCGAAGACCCGGTGCTGGGTGGCGACATCCATGCCCGGACCGTTGTCGGCCACGCTCAGGCCGGCGTACATGCCCGCCGGGATGCCGCCCACCTGCAAGGCCCGCGCGGCGTCCAGGCGCACCGGGCGCAGCGCGACGGTGACCTCGCCCGCCTGGCCACCCAGGGCCTGCCAGGCGTTGGTGCACAGGTTCATCAGCACCTGCTGCACCTGCGTGGCGTCCGCCAGCACCGGCAGCTCGCCACCACCGAGCCGCGTGGTCAGGCGCACACCCGCGGGCAGCAGCGAACGCATCAGCGTGAGCGCCTCTTCCACCAGCGGCGTCAGGGGCTGGTGGGCCAGCACCTGGGCCTGGCGGCGGCTGAAGGCCAGGATCTGCTGCACCAGCTGGCGCGCGCGGATTGCGGCACGGTTGATCTCACCCAGGCTTTCCTGCGCCGGATGCTCCGGTCCCACGTCTTCGCGCGCCAGCGCAAGGTTGCCCAGGATCGCCGCCAGCAGGTTGTTGAAATCGTGCGCCACGCCGCCGGCCAGGGTGCCGATCGCCTCCATCTTCTGCGACTCGCGCAGCTGCGCTTCCAGCGCACGCTGCTGGAGCTCGGCCTGTTTGAGTTCGGTGATGTCGGCGTGGGTGCCGACCATGCGCAGCGGCTGACCGCCCTCGTCGTGGGCAATCACCATGCCGCGCGACAGCACCCATTTCCAGGAGCCGTCCTTGCACTGCACACGGTGCTCGTTGCGGTAGACCGGGGTCTCGCCGGCGAAATGGGCGGCCCGATCGCGCAGCATCTGGGGCATGTCGTCCGGGTGGGTGCGGCGATCAAGCGCTTCGGCCAGATCGGCGAGTTCGTGTTCGGCAAAGCCGAACATCGCCTTGATGCGCGCGGAAAAATACTCTTCGCCGGTACGCAGGTTCCAGTCCCAGACGCCATCACCCGCACCGTCCATCGCCAGCTTCCAGCGGGTTTCGCTCTCGAGCAGCGCCAGCTCGACGCGTTTGCGGTCGGTGATGTCCACCAGCACACCCGCCCGCAACTGGCTCTCCGGGTCGTGCCGGACCACACTGGAGCGGCGCAGCAGCCATTTGGTCTCGCCACCGGGCATCACGATGCGGAACTCACCGGCCAGAGACAAGGGCTCACGCAACACCGCCTGGGTGTCCAGCTGCAACTGAGCCTGGTCATCGGGGTGGCGGTAACGCGTCACCAGCTGCGGGTCGTCCATCAGCTCCTGCGGCGAGACACCGTAAATACCGTGAACGCCCTCGCTCACGAAATGGTAGCGAAGCCGGCCCTGACCACCGACCTCGACCAGAAACACCATGCCAGGCACCTGGGCGGTGAGCATGCGCAACGCATCGGCGTTGTGCTGCAAGGCCTGCTGGTCGCGCACACGGGTGCTGACGTCCTCCACCGTTCCTTCGTAGAACAGCACGCTGCCATCGGCCCCGCGCACCGCGTGGGCGTTCTCGCTGATCCACAGGCGGTCACCCGTCTTGTGGCGCCGGACTTCCGAAACAAAGTCGCGTACCACGCCATCGCGTGCCATGAGCTGCTGAAAGGTCTGCCGTCGGGTCGGGTCGAGGTACCACTCGCGCGCGATGTCGCCCACGCTGGCCAGGAGTTCGGCCTCGTTGTTGTAGCCGTTCAGCCGCACCAGCGCCGGGTTGCCGCGCAGCATGCGCCCGTCGGGCAGGCTGCGGTAGGCCCCGATGGGCAGAAAGCGGAACAGGCTGGAGAAGTCCTCTTCGGGCCGGGACGGGCTGCTCATCATGTCGACATTCTGACGCAGCACAGGCGCGCTCCAGCATCCAAAAACCGCCGGGTTTGGACGGCTTTCCTCACCTTGATCGCTGCGTGAGGCACCAATGACCGCCCAAGATCGCTGCGTGAGGCACCAATGACCGCCCAATCGCGCCTTGCCGTAGCATTGGCCGCGCAGGGGCAAGTACCCCCACCAGGAGCCGATTTGCAAGTCACCCGAATACTCGCCGTGCGCCACGGCGAAACCGCCTGGAACCGCGACAGCCGCATCCAGGGCCACACCGACATTGCGCTCAACGCCCACGGCCGCTGGCAGGCCGCGCAGCTCGCGCAGGCGCTGCGCGACGAACCGATCGCCGCCTGCTACGCCAGCGATCTGGCTCGCGCACGTGAAACCGCACAGGCGGTGGCCGATCGACACGGCCACCGGGTGCTCACCCACACCGGCCTGCGCGAGCGTGGCTTCGGCGCGTTCGAGGGCAAGACCTGGGCCGAGCTGCAAGCCGGCTGGCCCGCCGAGACCGAGGCCTGGCGCCGGCGCGTACCCGACTTCGCGCCTCCGGGTGGCGAGTCGCTGTTGCAGCTTCAGGCCCGCGTGGTGGCCACGGTGAACGAGCTGGCCGCGCGCCACCCGGGCGAGCAGGTGCTGATGGTGGCGCACGGCGGTGTGCTCGACATGCTGTACCGACTGGCCACGCGGCTGGATCTGCAGGCACCTCGCAGCTGGGAACTGACCAACACCGCCATCAACCGCCTGCTCTGGAGTCCGGAGGGCCTGGGCCTGGTCGGCTGGGCCGACACCACCCACCTGCAGGAGGGCTCGCTCGATGAACACACGGTCTGAATTCGGCGCTTTCGCGCGAGAGCGCTGGCAACGCGCCCAAGCCTGCGTCGGCCAGGGTGTGGCCGCGATCGACACCCCGGCGCTGGTGATCGACCTCGACGCGATGGAGCGCAACCTCGCGCGCATGGCCGACTTCGCCCGCACGCGCGGCCTGCGCCTGCGGCCCCACGCCAAGATGCACAAGAGCGCCGAGATCGCGCGCCTGCAGATGACCCACGGGGCGGTGGGCGTGTGTGTGCAGAAAACCGACGAGGCGTTGGCGCTGGCGCACGCGGGTGTGAGCGACATCACCATCACCAACGAAGTGATCGCGCCGGCGAAGCTGGACCAACTGGCGCTGGCGGTGCGCGAGTTGCCCACACGTTTTGGCATCGCGGTCGACAGCACGGCGGGCGTGGTGCGGCTGCGCGATGCCTTGCTCCACGCGGGTGTGGTGCGATCCGAAGCGATCGATGTGTTCGTGGAGATCGACGTTGGCCAAGGCCGCTGTGGCGTCTCGCCCCCGGAAGCTGCGGCGCTGGTGCAGCAGGTGCTGAGCGAGCCCTTGCTGCACTTTGCCGGGCTGCAGGCCTACCACGGCGGTGCACAGCACCTGCGTCGCGTGGCCGAGCGCGATGCGGCGCTGGTGCATTCTGAAACCGCGGTGCGCGCGACGCTGGCGGCACTGGATGCCGCGGGCATCACCGTGCCGCTGGTCACCGGTGCCGGCACCGGCAGCTTTGTGCGCGAAGCCGCCAGCGGCCTGTGGGGCGAGCTGCAGACCGGCTCCTACCTGTTCATGGACGCCGACTACGCCGCCAACGAAACCGACCCGTGCGCGCCCGCGTTCGAACACGCGCTGTTCGTCAAATCGCAGGTGATGAGCGTGGGCGCCCGCCACGTGGTGTGCGACGCCGGACACAAAAGCCACGCCATCGACAGCGGCCTGCCCCGCGTCTGGCTGCCCGACGGTCTGACCTACGCCAACGGCGGTGACGAACACGGTCTGCTGCGCGCGCGGGGCACCGCGGGAGAGCTGCCGGTGCTGGGCGAGACGGTCTGGCTGGTGCCCGGCCACTGCGACCCCACGGTGAACCTGCACGACTTCGCCATCGGCGTGCGCGGCGGCCTCGACGCCGGCCAGGTCGAGCGGCTCATCACCATCGACGCGCGCGGCGCGCTTGCCTGAGGAACACCAGATCCCATGAGCCCCAGCCAGATCATTGTTCTCGCCACGCCGGTGTTCCTCGCGCTGATCGCGATCGAATACGGGGTGGGCCGCGCCAGAGGCCGCAACACCTACCGGCTCGACGATGCCATCACCAGCATCGGCCTGGGCATGCTGAGCCAGGTCAGCGCGGTGTTCACCCGGCTGCTGCGCGTCGGCATCTACACCGCGGTGTTCGGCGCGGTCACGCTGGTGCCCGACAACACGTTCTGGGTCACGCCCCTGGGCTGGCTGCTGGCGCTGGTGTTATACGACTTCTGTTATTACTGGCTGCACCGCGCAGGCCACCGCAGCGCGCTGTTCTGGGCCGCCCACGTGGTGCACCACCAGAGCCAGGACTACAACCTCTCGACCGCGCTGCGCCAGACCAGCAGTGGCGCGCTGTTCGGCTGGGTGTTCTATTTGCCAATGGCACTGGCCGGTGTGCCGCCGCTGGTGTTTGGTGTGGTCGCGCTGGTGGATCTGCTCTACCAGTACTGGATCCACACACAGCAGATCGGCAAGCTGGGCTGGTTCGACCGCGTATTCGCCTCACCCTCGAACCACCGGGTGCACCACGCGGTGAACGAGCGCTACCTGGACAAAAACTACGGCGGTATCCTGATCCTGTGGGACCGGCTGTTCGGCAGCTACACCGACGAGGAAGACAGCGAGCCCTGCGTCTACGGCACACGCAGCCCGCTCAACAGCTGGGATCCGCTGTGGGCCAACGCCGAGGTGTATGCGACGCTGCTCCAGGACAGCTGGCATGCGCGCCGCTGGGGCGACAAGCTGCGGGTCTGGCTCAAGCCACCGGGCTGGCGTCCGGCCGACGTGGCGGCGCGCTTCCCCAAACCGCCGTTCGACATCCAGCGCACGCCCACCTACGCACCAGCCATGGCCCGCGCGGTGCGGGGTTTTGCCGCGCTGCAGTTCACCGCCCTGCTGGCCGGCGTGGGCGTGTTCCTCTGGCTCACCGACGGCTGGCCGCTGTGGCAAAGCGCGGTCTGGTTCGGGGTGTTGCTGGCCGGCCTGTGGGCGCTGAGCGCGGTGATGCAGGGCCGCATCACGATCGGCGAGGCGCTGATGATCGAGTGCGGCGCGCTGGCCATGGCCACCTCGGCCAGCGGGCTGCTGGAGTGGCACCGCGTATTCAAGCCGCTGACCATGGGGATTGCGATTGTGGTGGTGGCATGGCACGGGCAACGGACAAAAAGACCGGCGACGGAAACAGCACACAGCGGCCACGCCTGGCTGCTCGCGGCGCTGCTCGGTTCGCTTGCGGGTGATGTGTTCCTGATGTTCCCGGGCTTCTTCATCCCCGGCCTGGTGGCGTTCCTGCTGGCCCATCTGGCCTACATCGTGCTGTTCCGGCGGGACGCGCCGGTGTTTGCCAGCCCACGCGCCTGGCTGATCGTCGGCGCGATGGCCGGGCTGATGTTTGGCGTGTTGTGGACCGGGGGACTGCCAGCCGGCCTGCGCGCCCCGGTGGCGGCCTATGTGGTGGCGATCGCCTGCATGACGGCCCTGGCGGCCGGCCGTGCGCAGGTCCTGGGTGACCGCGCAGCCCAGCTGGTGGCACTGGGCGCGGCCTGCTTCATGCTGAGCGACGCCACACTCGCCATCAACCGTTTTGTGACCCCGCTGCCCCATTCGCCGGTCTGGGTGCTGGGCAGCTACTACGCCGCCCAGTGCCTGATCGTGATGGGCTGGCTGCGCAGCCGGTCCCTGCCGGCCCACACACCAAGGCCATCCTGAGACCCGGTTTCAGGGTGCGTAAACGCGGGCATCGAGCCCCAGAGCACGCACCTGCTCGGCCGCCGCCTGTGCCTGCGCACGGCTCTCGAACGGCCCCACACGCACCCGGGTGAGCGGGCCACGCGCCGACTCGACCGGGTCGCTCAGCACCGGCAGCCCGGCCGCCACCAGCCTGGCCCGGGCACGCTCGGCGTTGGCGACCACCGCAAACAGGCCCACGCTCACGCCATAGCCCCTGACCCGCACCGCCACCCCGGCCGCGGTCGGCTCAGCGGGCACCGGAGACGGCGGCACCGCCTCATTC
>CAYRIT010000013.1:0-16548 GCA_964424415.1 uncultured Hydrogenophaga sp. | reverse complement strand
ACCACCAGCAGCAAGCCCGCCACACCCCAGGCGCCACGGCGCCGCTCGGCGTCGCCCTGCCACCGCAGCAGGGTGCAGGCTTCATCGATCGTGGCCGCCTGCCTGACCGCAGCGATCATGCGCCGGCGCACCTGGGCATGCAGCAGCGCCGTGCCGTACAGACCGGGCACCAGCAGCAGCAGCAGCAGCAAGGCCAGCGCCAGACCCGCCCGCACGCCCGGGGGAAGGAAGTCGACCCAGAACGCCAGGCCGGTGGCGATCACCCCCCAGACCAGTAGCGCCGCGGCGAACTCCCACACCGCGCCCCAGAGCTGGCGGTACACCAGCCAGCCCAGGTTGCCCACGGCAGCCGCGGTGTTCCAGGCCGGGCCGTTGGCACCGCGCTCGTCGAAGCGGGCAAACACCGGCAGGTAGTGCTCGCCCTGTACCGGGCCGAGCGCGGCCCGGTACAGGGCCTGCTGGGCATTCGGTTCGGGGGCTGTCGAAGGCGGTGCAGGGGCGCTGGGCATGCCGGATTCTGGCACGCAAAACGCGTCTTGTTACACGGGCTTGCCACCGGTCGGGGCCACTGCGGCGTCGCGCGCAATCTGGCCATCAACCAGCTCCACCAGGCGATCACAACGCGCCCCCAGGCGCGGGTCGTGCGTGACCACCACAAACGAGGTGCCGCGCTCGGCGTGCATGCGCCGCAGCAACACAAACACTTCGTCGGACGAGGCGGTGTCGAGATTGCCGGTGGGTTCGTCGGCCAGCACCAGCGGCGGGTCCATCACCAGCGCGCGCGCAATCGCCACCCGCTGCTGCATGCCGCCCGAGAGCTCGGACGGCCGCTTGTTCAACGCCGCCGACAGCCCCACCGCCCCCAGCAATTCTCGGGCGCGCTCGCGCTGCGCCGTGCTCACCCGGCCCTCGGCCATCAGGGTTGGCAGGGTCACGTTCTCCAGCGCGGTGAATGCGGGCAGCAGGTGGTGAAACTGAAACACGAAGCCGAGCAGGCGGCGCCGGCGCAGCGTCAGACCCCCATCGTCCAGCCCCAGCATTTCCTCGCCTTGCAGACGGTAGCTGCCGGCGGTCATGCGCTCCAGCAGGCCCACGATGTTGAGCAGGGTGCTTTTGCCCGACCCCGACGGCCCCATGAGCGCAATGAACTCGCCCGGGTCCACCCGCAGGTCGATGCCATGCAGGACCTCGGCCTCGTTGGGCAGACCGGGGTTGTAGGTCTTGCGGACCTGGCTGAGTTCGATCAGGGGCAGGGCACTCATAGGCGGATCGCCTGCGCCGGGTCCATCGCCGCCGCACGCCGCGCCGGTGCGATCGCGGCGACCACCCCACAGACCGTGGCGACCGCCGCCACCTGCAGCGCGAGCAGGGGCGGCAGCGAGATGTCGAACAGCGGCAGACCGTCGGAGCCGCGCACAAAGTGGGTGAACAGCACCACCATCACCCAGGCCAGCAACACGCCGAGCACCGAACCCAATGCGCCCACCACCGCGCCTTGCACCAAAAACACCCGCAGCACCTGGCGGCGCGTGGCGCCCATGGCCCGCAGAATGCCGATCTCCCGCTGCTTCTGCACCACCGACACCACCAGCACACTGGCAATGCCCAGCACCACCACCACCAGCACCACCGCGCGGATCAGACCGGTGCTGACCGACTGCGCGTTGAGTGCGGAGACCAGCTGCGCGTTGCTCTCCTGCCAGGTCTCGAACTGGTAGGGCAGTTCGCGCCGCAGCTGATCGGCCATGCTTTGCGCGGCCCACACATCGCGTACGGTGAGGTCCACATTGGTCGCGCCGCCCGGCAGGCCGAGCAGATTCTGTGCGCTGCGCAGCGGCACGATCACGGTGCGCCGGTTCAGCTCTTTCACACCCAGATCCACCAGCGCGGCCACCCGCACGACATCGGTTGACCCGGTGGTCTGCAGCCGCAGCCGGTCGCCGACACGCAAGCCCAGATCGGACGCCAGATCGCGTCCCACGATGGCCTCGCCCGGCGCCAGCCGTGCCGTGCCGCTGACCACCTTGCTGCGCAACCCGACGATGCGGTCGTAGCGCTCCAGTTCCACACCCAGCAGCGAGATCGCCTGGCTGGCCTCGCCGCGCAGCGCCAGACCCGAGCCGGCCGCCATCGGCGAGACCGCCGCCACGCCCGGAAGGCGTTCCAGCACCGGCAACAGCGCCTGCCAGTTGGCCACCGTGCGCAGGCGCTGCGCGCGCACCTGGACCTCGGACAACACGGTGGTCCCGGGCTCGCGCAGTGCCGCCGGCGTCACCAGGTCGTCGGGGGCCTGAATGGATATGTGCGGCTGCGCGCCCAGGGTCTTGTTCAGCGTGTTGGCCTGCAGGCCATCGATCAGGGTCGAGATGTAGGCAATCACCGCCACACCGGCGGCCACGCCGACGATGATCAGCAGGGTCTGCATCCGGCCCTCGCGCAGGAAACGCAAGGCCACCTGTCGCTCGAATCCCAGCCAGGCCATGTGCGGCGGCGCCTCAGCGGCCCATGGCGTTGATGAGTGCGGCACCGGCGTCGGGCGCCGCTGCACCGCTGGCGTGCTGGCCCGGCTGCCAGGGCAACACCCGCACCTGCACGCGCTGACCTGCCTGCAGCGCACCACCCACCAGCACCTGCTCGCCGTCGGCCAGACCATCCAGCACCTCGACCGCCTCCAGCGTGTGCAGCCCCAGCCGCACGCGGCGCTCGCCCGCACGGCCCGACTCGTTCACCAGCAGCGTGGCCGAACCCTCTGCGGCGCCCGGACGCAGCACCGAGAGCGGCAGCACCCGCGCGCCGTCCACCCGCGCCGTCTCGACCTCCACCGACAGGGTCATGTCTTCGCGCAGAAACGCCGGCGCCGCCTCGGTCAGCGCCAGCTTGACCTCGACCGAGCCGCGCTGTGCGTCCACCGACGGCGCGATCGACAACACCCGCGCCGCAAAGCGCTGTGTGGCGAATGCATCGGCCACCACCGAGGCGCCTTGGCCCACGCGCAGCTGGTCGAGAAAACGCTCGTCGACCTGCGCCACGATCTCCACCGGACTGGCCAGCGACAGCCCGAGCAGCGCCTTGCCCGGCTGCACGATCTGCCCCGGCTCCACCTCGCGCAGCAGCACACGGCCGTCGGCCGGTGCCAGCACATCGGCCTGCGCCAGCCGCGCCCGCGCGGCCTGGCTCGCGGCCTGGGCCAGCGCGAGTTGCGCCTGTGCCTGCGCCTGATCGCTGCCGCGCTCGCCGCTGGCGCGCGCCTGCGCCTGGGCACTGGCCAGCTGCGCCTGCGCCACATCGCGCGCGCGCCGCGCCTCGTCCAGCGCGGCGCCGCTCAGAAACCCCTGCGCCACCAGTTGTTGTGTGCGCTCCCAGGCGGCCTGTGCCACCCGCGCCGCCGCCTCCGCCTGGCTCACCGCCGCCTGTGCCGACACCTGGCCGGTGCTGCGCAAGCCTTCCAGCCGGGCCGCTGCCTGGCGCTCGGCGGCCTCGGCCTGGTTCAGCGCTGCGGCAAGTTCCTGCGACTCCAGGCGCAGCAACACCTGGCCCTGACTCACCACCGCACCTTCCATCACCAGCACCGTTTGCACCCGGCCGGTGACGGTGCTGCCGACGTCCACCCGGGTCTGGCTGGCCACGCGGGCGGAAAACTGCAGCGTGCGCACCAGCGTGTGCGGCTGCACCACCACCGCGTCCACCGGCGTGCCGCGCCACCACCACGCCAGCAAGGCCAGCAGCAACAGCAACACGCCCAGCAACACCGCCCAGACGCTGCGCCGGTTCACATCCGAGAACTTCATGGGTGCCTGCCCTCAGCCGCCGGGCACAAACAGGCCGGCATCACTCTGTGGCGGCGCGACGCCAAGGTGGCGGTAGGCGGCCAGCGTGGCGATGCGGCCGCGCGGTGTGCGCTGCAGGTAGCCCTGCTGGATCAGGTAGGGCTCGATCACATCTTCGATCGTGTCGCGCTCTTCGCCGATGCTCGCCGCGATGTTGTCCAGTCCGACCGGGCCACCGTCGAAACGGTGGATCACGGCTTCGAGCAGCTTGCGGTCCATCACATCAAAACCTTGCGGGTCCACATCGAGCATGGTGAGCGCGCGCGCCGCGATGTCGGCGGTGATGCGGCCATCGCCCTTCACATCGGCGTAGTCGCGCACCCGGCGCAGCAGCCGGTTGGCGATGCGGGGTGTGCCGCGCGAGCGGCGCGCGATCTCGAACGCGCCATCGGCCTCGGTCGGCGCGTTGAGCAGACCGGCGCTGCGCTTGACGATGCGCGTGAGCTCCTCGGCGGTGTAGAACTCCAGCCGCGCCACGATGCCGAAGCGGTCGCGCAGCGGGTTCGTCAGCATGCCGGCGCGGGTGGTCGCGCCCACCAGGGTGAACGGTTGCAGATCAAGCTTGATCGAGCGCGCCGCCGGCCCCTCGCCAATCATGATGTCGATCTGGTAATCCTCCAGCGCAGGGTAGAGGATTTCCTCAACCACCGGTGAGAGGCGGTGGATCTCGTCGATGAACAGCACATCGTTGGGTTCCAGATTCGTCAGCAGCGCCGCCAGGTCCTTGGGCTTCTCCAGCACCGGCCCGCTGGTCTGGCGCAGGTTCACGCCCAGCTCCTGCGCAATGATGTGGCTGAGCGTGGTCTTGCCGAGTCCGGGCGGGCCGAACAGCAACACGTGGTCCAGCGCCTCGCCGCGTTTGCGCGCTGCGCCAATGAAGATCTCCAGCTGCTCGCGCACCTTCATCTGGCCCACGTACTCGTCGAGCAGCTTGGGCCGCAGCGCACGCTCGATCGCCTCTTCCTTGGGTGAGGTGACCGCAGCGGACACCACGCGGGGCGCGGGAGTGAAATCGTCGGTCTGGATGCTCATTGCGTTGAATTCAGTTGCCAGCCGCGTGCTTGCATGCAGCCCACCAAAAGGGAGCGGCGCGTCTCCACGAGTTCGCGGCACATGGCATGGTCGCGCGCCAGCACGCCAGCGCCGCGATCCCCCCACAAGTCACGCCAGGCCAAATGCGCACCGGGGTCGTCCAGGGAAGCGCAGCCGGCCACCGAGGCGGCCAGCAGCGCCAGGAAAACAAAGGGGAGACGGGTTCGCATGGGTCTGCTCCTTGTCCGCTGTGAAGCGTTATTTCGCCAGCGTTTTGAGCGCGAGTTTGATGCCCTCGCTCACGCCCACGTCCTTGGGCAGTGCCTTGAGTGCGGCGGCGGCGTCTTTCTCGCTGTAGCCCAAAGCGATCAGCGCTTGCTGGATGTCGCTCGCAGCGTCGCCCACCGCGGTGGCCGCGCCCGGCAGCGGCAGGTCGGCGCCGAGCCTGCCTTTGAGCTCCAACAGCAGCCGTTCGGCGGTCTTCTTGCCGATGCCCGGCACCTTGATGATGCGCCCGCTTTCCTGCGCGCTCACCGCCTGCGCCAGGTCGGCCACGCTCATGCCCGAGAGCACCGAGAGCGCGGTGCGCGGTCCCACGCCGCTGATCTTGATCAGCTGGCGAAACGCCTCCCGTTCGGATGCGCTGGCAAAGCCGTAGAGGATCTGAGCGTCTTCGCGCACCACGAAGTGTGTCAGCAGCGAGACCCTCTCGCCCAGCGCGGGCAGGTTGTAGAAGGTGCTCATGGGCACATCCACCTCATAGCCCACACCGTGGCAGTCGATCAGGATCTGCGGCGGGTTCTTTTCCAGCAGGGTGCCGGTCAACTTGCCTATCATGGCGGGATTCCTTTGTTTCCTTGGCCTTCCGGGCCTTCACCGGATTATCCGTTTGATCCTCAGACACACTTTTTCGCCGCCCGACAACACCCGCATGGGCCATCTGTGTGGCCCCATGGACAGCCACATCCGCAGCATCGAGGCGGCCTTGCAGGTCAAGGTGGCACACCGCTTCGAGCAGTTCCGCATCGAAGGCCCCAAGGCCAAGGCCAACCAGGCACTGGAGGTTCTGCAGGCCTTGTACGAGATGGCGAAGAAGCCGATCCCGCCCGAAACCGTGCAACTCATGCTCAGCGGCGACACGGCCCTGCCGCCCACCGGCGACGACACGCTGGCCATGCAGACGCGGCGCGGCGAGGTGCGCGGCCGCACGCCGGCCCAGGCGCGCTACCTGGAGAACATGGCCACCCACGACATCACCTTTGGCATCGGCCCGGCCGGTACCGGCAAGACCTACCTGGCCGTGGCCTGCGCTGTGGACGCGCTGGAGCGCAGCGCGGTGCAAAAGATCGTGCTGACCCGTCCGGCGGTGGAGGCCGGCGAGAAGCTCGGCTTCCTGCCCGGTGACCTGGGCCAGAAGGTCGACCCCTACCTGCGCCCGCTGTACGACGCGCTGTACGACCTGATGGGCGTGGACAAGGTTCAAAAGGCCTTCGAGCGCCAGCAGATCGAGATCGCACCGCTGGCCTTCATGCGCGGGCGCACGCTCAACCATGCCTTTGTGATCCTCGACGAGGCGCAGAACACCACGGTGGAGCAGATGAAGATGTTCCTGACGCGCATCGGCTTCGGCTCCAAGGCGGTGGTCACCGGCGACGTGAGCCAGATCGACCTGCCCCACACACAGCTCAGTGGCCTGATCGACGCCGAGCGGGTTCTCAAGCGGGTGCAAGGCATTGCCATGTGTCGCCTGACCAGCGCGGACGTGGTGCGCCACCCCCTGGTGGCCCGCATCGTCGACGCCTACGAGGCGCGCAGCCCGAGTGCCGACACCCCCACACCGGCCCGACGCGCGCGACGCCCGGCCACCTGAAAGCCGATCGATGGCCCTGCCCGCCCTGAGTCTGTCATTGCAATTCGGCGCCTTGGCCGACGCCACCACCCACCGCGCCGCCCTGCCCCGCCACGCGGTGGCGCGGGCCATCCGGCACGCGCTGCAGGCCGATGCCGAGATCACGGTGCGCATCGTCGATGCCCTTGAGGGCCAGGCGCTCAACCGCGACTACCGGCACAAGGACTATCCCACCAACGTGCTGACCTTCGACTACGCCACCGAGCCGGTGGTGATGGCAGATCTTGTGTTGTGCGCGCCGGTGGTGGCGCGTGAGGCCGAGGAGATGAAGATCCCGCTGGCCCGGCATTACGCCCACCTGCTGGTGCACGGCACGCTGCACGCCCAGGGCTGGGACCACGAAACCGGCGAGGCCGATGCCGAGGCGATGGAGGCGCGGGAAACCGCCATCCTGGCCGGGCTGGGCTGGCCCGACCCCTACGCCGGGCCCCGCTAGCGGCTCTCGGCAGGCCCGAACAGCCAGGGGCTCGACCTCGACCAGCAGCTCGCGCCGACAGACATCGGCCTGCACACACGACACCACGCTGGCCGTTCCGGACACAAACAGCCATTCCTGGCCGCTCGAATGCGCCAGCGGCGCGCGCAGCGCTCGAACGCATCCACGCGGCCCCGGTCGAACGGGCGATAGCACTCCAGGCCGGCCTGTTCGCCGTTGATGTCGGGGATGTGGTTCCAGACCCGCCACAAATGGAGCATCCAGACCCAGCGGGTGGCAGACGACACAAACGCAAGCGCCATGGGGCGATGGAGAAACAGGGTGTGGCGCCGGCGTACCGCTTCAGCGCAGGTACAGCGGAATGGTGATCGGCCCGTCGTTGACCAGATGCACCTGCATCTCGGCAGCAAAACGCCCTGTCTGCACGATGGGGTGTTGCGCCCGTGCCTGATGCACGAAGTGGTTGAACAGCGCCTCGCCAAGCGCAGGCGCTGCGGCGCCGGTGAAACCGGGCCGGTTGCCACCCTGGGTGTCTGCGGCCAGCGTGAACTGACTTACCAGCAACAGGCCCCCGCCCACGTCCTGCACGCTGCGGTTCATCTTGCCGTTCTCGTCGGCAAAAATGCGCAACTTGAGGATCTTGGCCAGCATCTTCTCGGCCAGGGCTTCCGTGTCCTGAGGCTCGGCGCAAAACAGCACCAGCAAGCCCGCATCGATCGCACCCACCACCGTGCCCTCCACCACCACCCGGGCTTCACTCACCCGCTGCAACAAGGCGATCATCTCGGCAGATCCGTTTCGTCAAAAAAGAGGGTTTCCACGTTGTTCGGCAGCAGCTCGATGGTGGCGCGCAGGCCCGGCACCGCACTCATCAGGGCCTGCTCCACATTGGCACGCACCGCGGCCGCGCGGCCCAGCGACCAGTTCGCCGGCATGTGCATGTGCAGGTCCACAAAGCGCCGCTGCCCGGCCTTGCGGGTGGCCAGGTGGTCGAAGCGGATGATCTCGGCCTCTCCGCGCCGCAAGGCAAAGCCCTGCAAGGTCTGCTCGATGGTGGCCAGCACCTCGGGCTCCACCGCCTCGTCCATCAGCCCCTGCGACGAGCGCCACAGCAGATGAAAACCCTCGCGCAGGATGTTGAGCGCCACCCCGATCGCCACCACCGGATCCAGCCACAGCCAGCCGGTGAGGTTCACCAGCAACAGGCCCACCAGCACGCCGGCCGAGGTCCAGACGTCGGTGGTCAGGTGGCGGGCGTCGGCCTCCAGCGCGATCGACCGGTGCTCCTTGGCGGTGCGGAACATGATCCAGGCCAGCCCCCCGTTGAGCACCGAGCTCACCACCGACAACCCCAGGCCCAGCCCCAGATCGGTCAGCGGCTGCGGCGACAGCAGCCGCTCGACCGCAGCCCAGCAGATGCCCAGCGCGGCAACGATGATGAGAATACCTTCGAAGCCGGACGAGAAGTACTCGGCCTTGTGATGTCCGTAAGGGTGATCTTCGTCGGCCGGGCGCGCCGCGATCGTCACCATCACCAGCCCGAACACCGCACTGGCCAGGTTCACCACCGACTCCATGGCGTCGGACAGCAGGCCCACCGAACCGGTGATGTACCAGGCCAGCGTCTTGAGACCGATGGTGCACACGGCCACCACCACCGACGCCATCAGCAAACGGCGTGGGGTGAGCTTCTTCAGCAGTTGGGCAGACGACATGGGGCAGCGTCGCGTCAGGTCAGCGTGACCTTCGCGAATTTGCGCTTTCCCACCTGCAGCACACAGGTGCCCGCGTCGATCCTGAGGCCTTTGTCGCTGACCACCGTGCCATCGATGCGCACGCCGCCGCCGTCAATCAACCGGTTGCCCTCGCTGCTGGAAGCCACCAGCCCAACCGCCTTGAGCAGCGCAGCGATGCCCATGGGTGCACCACTCAGACGCACCTCGGCAATCTCATCGGGCACACCGCCCCGCGAACGGTTGATGAAATCCTGCTCGGCCGAGTCGGCGGCGGCGGCGCTGTGGAAGCGGGTGGTGATTTCTTTGGCCAGCATCACCTTGGCGTCTTTGGGATTGCGCCCGCCTTCCACCTCTTTTTTCAGGGCCTCGATTTCGGCCAGAGACTGGAACGACAGCAGCGTGTACCAGCGCCACATCAGCGTGTCGGAGATGCTCAGCACCTTGGCAAACATGGTGTTGGCCGGCTCGGTGATGCCGATGTAGTTGTTCTTGCTCTTGGACATCTTGTCCACACCGTCCAGGCCTTCGAGCAGCGGCATGGTCAGGATGCACTGCGGCTCCTGCCCGTACTCGGCCTGCAGGTGGCGGCCCATGAGCAGGTTGAACTTCTGGTCGGTGCCGCCCAGCTCCAGGTCACTTTTGAGCGCCACCGAGTCATAACCCTGCATCAGAGGGTAGAGAAACTCGTGCACCGAAATCGGCGTTCCAGCTTTGAAGCGGTCGTGAAAATCGTTGCGCTCCATCATGCGCGCCACGGTGTACTTGGCCGCCAGCTGGATCATGCCCATGGAGCCCAGCGGCAGGCTCCACTCGCTGTTGTAGCGAATCTCGGTCTTTGCAGGGTCCAGCACCAGACTGGCCTGCTTGTAATAGGTTTCGGCGTTGGCCTGAATCTGCTCCGACGTGAGCGGCGGGCGCGTGTTGTTGCGACCCGAAGGGTCGCCGATCAGGCTGGTGAAATCCCCGATCAGAAAGATCACCTGGTGCCCCAGGTCCTGCAGCTGGCGCATCTTGTTGAGCACCACCGTGTGACCGATGTGGATGTCGGGCGCGGTCGGGTCCAGGCCGAGTTTGATACGCAGCGGCACACGGGTGCGCTCGGATCGGGTCAGCTTCTTGGCCCAGTCGCCATGGGGCAGCAGCTCCTCACAACCGCGCAAAGTGACAGCCATCGCTTCGCGCACACCGTCTGTCCATTCCGGCCCAGCCGAGCCGGAATTGCCGGTACTTTCTGTTTCTTCTTTGGCCTGCGTCATACGTGAAAATCCAGTTGCGGCGAGCCCTGACCCGATAAAATGGGAAGCTGTGACCGTGATTTTTCGGGTGAAGCGGCATTTTAGTGCCCTGCCCGTTGTCTCCTGACAACAAAGTCCCGGACTCACCACTGTCGCCGCAGCCAGTCGTGCTGCCGCAATTCCCTTGAATTTTCCAGCGCGGCCTCTGCCCGCTGCACGTCGGACCCGGATTTTGACCCAAGCCCTGATCTCATCGCTGTCCAGAATCGCTCGAGCCGTTGGCCAAAGCCTCAACCGTCACCCCCGCCGCGTCATGGGCGGGCTCGGCGCGTTGTTGCTGGGCACCGGCGTGACCGCTTTTGGCATTGCCCCCCTTGCACCCGACGCTGCGCAGCTGCCGGTCATCGAAGTGGTGCAAGCGCTTGCCATCGCGCCAGAGACCCTGAACGCGTTGGTCACTCCGGTACCACTGACCCTGTTTCGCAGCGATACCGTGCGCCGCGACGACACCGCCCAGACATTGCTCCGGCGCCTGGGTGTGAGCGACAGCAGCGCCGAGGTCTTTCTGCGCAACGATCCCACCGCTCGCCAGTTGCTGGCCGGGCGTGCAGGCAAGCTGGTCCGCGCTGAAACCAGCGACCGTGGCGATCTGCATCGCCTGACCGCGCGCTGGCTGGGCAACAGCGAAGGCCAGTTCAACCGCCTGGTGGTGGAACGCGCGGCAACCGGCCTCGAAGCGCGGCTGGAATCCGACCGCTTGCAGGCCTCGACCAAACTGGCCAGCGGCACCATTCGCAGCTCGCTCTTCGCTGCAACCGACGCGGTGAACCTGCCCGACTCGGTGGCGGTGCAAGTGGCTGAGATTTTTGCCTCCGACATCGATTTCCGGCGCGATCTGCGCCAGGGCGACCGTTTCAGTGTGGTCTATGAGAGCCTGGAGGCCGATGGTGAAACCTTGCGGGCCGGTCGCGTGCTGAGCGCCGAGTTCGTCAACGACGGCAAAGCGCACGAAACCGTTTGGTTCGAGGAAGATGGTCACAAAGGGGCGTACTACGGGTTTGACGGCCAGAGTTCGCGCCGCGCTTTCCTGGGCTCGCCGCTGGAGTTCTCGCGCGTAAGCAGCGGCTACGGCATGCGCTTCCATCCGGTGCTCGGACGTGCACGCGCCCACCTCGGTGTGGACTACGCCGCGCCCATCGGCACACCGGTGCGCACCATCGCCGACGGCGTGGTGAGCTTCGCCGGCTGGCAGCGTGGTTACGGCAACGTGATCGAAGTCAGCCACCGTGACAACAAATCCACCCTGTTTGCCCACCTGAGCCGAATCGATGTGGCGAAAGGTGCACGTGTGGCGCAAGGCGACTTCATCGGCGCAGTGGGCACGACCGGCTTGTCCACCGGCCCCCACCTGCATTTCGAGTTTCGCGATCACGGGGAGCATCAGGACCCTCTGGCCATCGCGCGCCAGAGCGAGAACATCCCGATCAGCCCGGCCTTGCGCTCGAAATTTGACGCCGTGGCCCAGCTGCAGCGCCTCGAGCTCGACGCAGCCGCCACGCTGCAGCAGGCCAGTGCCGAGTAGCCAGAACGGACCCAACAAAAAAGGAGCCTCGCGGCTCCTTTTTTGTTGCCTTTGAGGCGGAAATTCAGGCGCTGAAACTCGACCCGCAACCGCAGGTGCTTTCCGCATTGGGGTTCTTGATCACGAACTGCGCGCCCTCCAGATCTTCCTTGTAGTCGATTTCAGCACCGACCAGATACTGGTAGCTCATCGCATCGATCAGCAGCGAGACGCCGTTCTTGGACATTTCGGTATCGTCCTCGTTGATCACTTCGTCGAAAGTGAATCCGTACTGGAAACCCGAACAGCCACCCCCCTGGACAAACACGCGCAGCTTCAGATCGGGGTTGCCTTCCTCGGCCACCAGTTCGGCCACCTTGGCGGCCGCGCTGTCGGTAAAAACCAGCGGGGCGGGCATCGCGGTCTGGATGTTTTCGGCCACTGCACTCATGATTTACCTCGTCTGAAAAAAGGGGGCGTCGCAACGACGCCATAAGAACATTGCGGGAATCGCGCCCGCTTGAAAAGATGGTAGCCCAATTCGTCCACTGACGCCTTCAGAGGCCATTTGCCGCCAATTTCAGTGTGGGTTTGTCTGCGCGCTCGCCAACCATGGGTTTGAGCTGACCCTCGATCGTTGCGCCCTGGTGCATCTCCAGCGCCTGGTACGACACATCACCTTCGATACGGGCTTTGGGCTGCAGCTCCAGCAACTCCAGCGCATGCACAGGCCCTTTGACGCGGCCGTTGATGATGACGTGGCCTGCATGGATCTGGCCAGTCACACTGGCCTCCTCGCTCACCACCAGGATGCTGGGCGAGCCATCGTTGGCGCGAATGTCTCCCACCACCTCGCCGTCCACCCGCAAACCGTCGTGAAAAATGACATTGCCGTCGATTCGCGTGCCCTGGGCGATCAGGCTTTTGATGGGCGGCTGCTTCTTTTTGCCAAACATGGGGCTTTCTCCAAACGTGGGGCACGGATCACAGCTTGACGGTGTGCACGGATTTCACAACGCCACCCTGCAAAAGGCGGGCGGTCACGGTTTTTACCACGGCAGTCGGCGGCACATCCACCACCCCTTCCTCGCGCAGGTAGCCCCGGATCACGACAACCCGCGTCCTCGGCCTACCTGCGGTTGACCAGGGTTTGCCATCCTGCGAACCGGTGAACGAAATTTCGAGTGTCCCTTTGAATTCGGGTGCGTTTTTTTTGGCCTGGATCATCAGCGCCTGCCAGCGTATCTGGCTCTCGGCGACACGCTCCACCTGCAGGCCGCGTATGTTCAGCGCTTCGCTGCCGGTACCGGGCATCAGCCGCTCAAAAAATCCCAGATCGTTGCGCAGGGTCTGGTTTTCGGTTTCGAGCTGCCGCAATTGCAATCCGATCTGCTCCTGCGCCACCTTCTCGGCGGTGAGCAGGCTGTCGGAGGTGTTGGAGACCAGCTGCGACTTGCCCAGCTCCTCGCGCAGCAGCACAACTTCGCCGCGCAGCCGCTCCAGCTCCTGCTTGGCGTTGCGGTCCAGGCCCGCAATGTCCTTGCCGAACTCAAACGCCCACAAGGCCAGGGCGCCCGAGAAACCGAGCACCACCGCACCCAGCAACCAGCGCAGCGGCCACGGCAGGGCACTGCGCACCGACATGCGCGTCGTCTTGTGGGTCAGGCGTCTTCGCAACAGGCGAAACCGCATTCAAGTTCCCTTCATTCGAAAAAAATGCAAGCCAACGTAACCTGAGGCCAAAAAGCAAAAAACCGCCCCAAGCTGGCTTGAGGGCGGTTTCTTGAGCGGGCAGCTGGCGGTTAGCGCTTGCTGAACTGCTTGCGACGGCGCGCCGAACGCAGACCGACTTTCTTGCGCTCGACCTCGCGGGCGTCACGCGTCACAAAACCGGCTTGCGACAGCTGCGGCTTCAACGTCGCATCGTAGTCGATCAGCGCGCGGGTGATGCCGTGACGCACCGCACCGGCCTGGCCGGATTCACCGCCACCGTGCACGTTGACCATCACGTCGAAGGTGTCGGCGTGGTTGGTCAGCAGCAGCGGCTGCTTGGCGATCATGATGGAGGTCTCGCGGCCGAAATAGGCCTGGATGTCCTTGCCATTGACCACGATCTGGCCGGAGCCTTTTTTCAGAAACACACGGGCGACGCTGGATTTGCGACGGCCGGTGCCATTGTTCCATTCACCAATCATTGCAAGGCTCCTTTAGATGTCCAGCACTTGCGGCTGTTGGGCGGTGTGGGGATGCTCTGCGCCGCCATACACCTTGAGCTTCTTGATCATGGCGTAGCCGAGCGGGCCTTTGGGCAGCATGCCCTTGACGGCTTTCTCGAGCGCGCGGCCAGGGTGCTTGGCCTGCATGTCGCGGAAGTTGGTGGCGTAGATGCCGCCCGGGTAACCCGAGTGGCGGTAATACATCTTGTCCTGGGACTTGTTGCCCGTGACGCGGATCTTGGCCGCGTTGATGATGACGATGAAGTCACCGGTGTCGACGTGAGGCGTGTAAATGGCCTTGTGCTTGCCGCGCAGTCGGAGGGCCACTTCACTGGCGACCCGTCCGAGAACCTTGTCGGTTGCGTCAATCACAAACCACTCGTGCTTCACGTCAGCGGGTTTGGCGCTGAACGTTTTGGTCATGAGTTTCTCTGTTGGAGAGGGTTTGGCGGCTCTTTTCCACGGTCGGTGTTTCTCTGCTGGAAACCTCTTAGGTGGGTTTGCAAGAGACCGGACGCCCGTGGGCGCCCCATCCATTGCCTTCGCCGCGGAGCCCTGCAATGCGCTGCGAAGCCCTCGATTGTACGAAGTTTTGGCCAGCGCACACAAGTTTTGTGTGGCACAGAGACCGACAACGCTACCATCACCTCACCATGTTCAGCTACCGACACGCCTTTCACGCCGGCAACCACGCCGACGTGCTCAAACACACCACGCTGATTGCCACCCTGCGGCACCTGATGCAGAAGGAGGCGCCGATCACCCTGGTGGACACCCACGCGGGGGCAGGTCTGTACCGGCTCGATGGCGACTACACCGAAACCGGCGGCGAGGCCAAAGACGGCATCGTCAAGCTCATGGCGGCGCTGCGCCCGGCCCAGGGTGCGGGTGTGCCCGCCTGCCCGGCGCTGGACGACTACCTGGACCTGATCGCGGGTTTCAATCCCTCCGGCAGTCTGCGCATCTACCCCGGCTCGCCATTTGTCATGCAGACGCTGCTGCGCGAATCGGTGCGGGACAAATTGAAACTGTTTGAACTCCATCCCACCGACGGCAAGACGCTGGATGCCAACATCGCCCAGCTGGACGCCGGGCGCCAGATCGCCGTCAGCCGGCAGGACGGTTTCGAAGGGCTCAAGCCGCTGCTGCCCCCGCCACCGTCGGCCACCGGATCCAAGCGCGCCCTGGTGCTGATCGACCCCAGCTACGAGATCAAGAACGATTACGGAAAAGTGAGCGCCTGCATACAGGACTCGCTAAAGCGCTTCCCCACCGGCACCTATCTCGTCTGGTACCCGATCATTCCGCGCCCTGAGGCGCACGACCTGCCGCGCCGGCTGAAAACGCTGAGCACACAGGCCAAGCGCCCATGGCTCCACGCCACCCTGGCGATCGGCCAGGATCCGACCCATGGACCCGACGATCGGCCTGGCCTCACCGCCAGTGGCATGTTTGTGATCAACCCACCCCACACCTTGAAAGCGGCGCTGCAGCAGGCGCTGCCGGTGTTGCTCGATGTACTGGGCCGGGGACGGGGCAAGGGCCAGACACTGGAGAGCGGCGGCTGAGCCGTGTTCAGCGCGGACGCGCCAGCACCAGCGTCCAGTAGCGGCCGTAGGTAGATCCGGTCTGTAGCACACAGGCCAGCGCCACCTCCTGGTAGCTGGGGTTCATGATGTTTTTGCAGTGGCCTTCGCTGGCGAGCCAGGCCTTCATCACCGCGCTCACATCGCTCTGGCCGGCAGCAATGTTCTCGCCCACGTTGCTCCAGCCATATCCGGCGCCCGTGACCCGGCTGCCCACGCTGCTGCCATCGAGCCCGGTGTGGGAGAAATAGCTGTTCAACGCCATGTCGCGCGAGTGCCCGGCTGCCGCGTTGAACAAGGGCCCGCTCCAGGCAAGGGCAGCGGTGGCGGCAAAGGCGGTGACGCCGCACGAACGGTCTGTCGCCCGCGCGGCGTTGATCTGGTGCAGCAGGTCGGCCTGGAAGCCTGGCAGGGCACAGGTGTTTGCAGCGTCGAGCGAGGTGGCCGGCGGGGGTGTGACCGCAGCTGGTGGATGGGTTGTGGGGATGACTGCCGTCACCGGCGCCTGGCTCAAGGTGCCGCCACCGTCCGGTGGCCCAGCGCTGCCGGTGTCGCCGCCGCCGCACGCGGCCAGCAGAAGCACGGCACAGGAAACGGAAATCACCAACACCCAATCGGTGCGGGTGCGGGGCGGGGGAGCAACAAGTAAGGGTTCAAGCATCGCGCGAATCTACGGCACGCCAGACGCTGCGAGGTAAGTGTTTGTGAACCGAAGCGCGAACCGGGAAAACCCCAAGAGGTCATCGAACCATTAACCGACCGATCGGTCGGTTAACTGTCTATACTGCGCGCTACGCCTTATTTCAGGCGCAGGAGACCGCCGATGTACACACAATCGTTCAGCACGGCCGATGCCGATGCCAAACCCGGCAAACCGGCCGTGGTGGCGGCCATCAGCGCCGAGACTGTCGCCCTGCAAACCCATTTCGACGCGGTGGTCGACGCCGACGGCAAGATCGAGCCGCGCGACTGGATGCCCGAGGCCTACCGCAAGACCCTGGTGCGCCAGA
>CAYRIT010000012.1:42024-49847 GCA_964424415.1 uncultured Hydrogenophaga sp. | reverse complement strand
GCCGCGCGGCAACGGCTGGCGGGCACCGGCACCGGCACGCGCACGCCGGGCGGCAGGGGCGGCAGGGGCGGCAGGGGCGTCGGGGGCGGGGCGGCGCTGGGTGACGGCGCGTGCCGCCGCCTTCCCCATACCGGCGGCCGCACCCACGTTGCGGGAGACGGTGTCGGTCAGACCGCGGGTCACCTTGCCGGCCACGCCGGTGGCGGTTTTCACCGCCTGGCTGGTCAGGCCGCTGGCGGCCTCGCGGGTGCTGTCCAGCGCGGTCTGTTTGGCCACGTCTTTCATTGCGTTGGTGGCGATGCTCTGGAACTGTTGCGACAGCGCACCCCACCATTGCATGGGATCGATCAGGCCGCCGGGAGCAGGTGCTGCCGGCGCCTGGGTGACGGCGGTCTTGCGGCGCACCGGCGCGCGCGCCGGTGGCTCTGCGGGGGCTGGCGCCTGAGCCTGAGGCATCTGAGGCGAGGTCACCGTGGGCGCAGCGCCGTAGGTGCGCGCGGGCACCTCGAGCCCGGCAAACGGGGTGGGCGTGTGGGCCGGCGTGCTGCCGGTCAGGCTCGCCACCGTGTCGGCGGCCTTGATCTTGAGCGCGTTGGCGACATCGCCGAGGCTGAAGTTCATGCCCTGCAGCGTGGCGAGCGTCATCTTCTGCACCTCCAGCGCCTGGATCGTGGCACCCAGTGCTTTGGAGTTCTGATCAAGCCAGAAGTGCACCGCCTTGAGCTCTTCAATGCGCTTTTCCAGGTCCTCCACATTGAAGGTCGGCGCCACCCAGTGGCCCAGGTTGGGCAGCTGCGGCAGGGTGTTGCCCAGGCCTTGTGCGACACCGCTGGCGGCCTGCCCCGCCAGGTTCTGAAGGAACTCGAAGCCGGGTACGAACTTGCCGAAACCGCTGCCGGATGTGTCGCTCATGGGAGTCTCCTGGTGGGTGCTGTTGGGCGCTTCAGTCGGTACCGTAGCGCGGCGCGCGGCGCTCACGCAAGGATGCCACACCTTCGCGCACGTCGGGCCCCGCAAAACCCATGAACTCCAGGGCCAGCGAAGTGTCGAAGGCCGGCCCGGCCTGGCGCAGCCAGTTGTTGAGCGAGTACTTGGTCCAGCGAATCGCACTCTGGCTGCCGCTGGCCAGCCGGTCGGCGACCTCAAAGGCTTTGTCGAGCAGCTGCGCGTCGTCCACCGCGAGCGACACCAGGCCGATGCGCTCGGCCTCCTCGCCGCTGATGGGGTCACACAGCATCAGGTAGTACTTGGCCTTGGCCAGGCCACACAGCAGCGGCCAGACGATGGCCGCATGGTCGCCCGCCGCAACACCCAGGCGGGTGTGGCCATCGACGATCTTGGCGCTTTTGGCGGCGATCGAAATATCGGCCAGCAGGCCGGCCACCAGGCCCGCACCAACCGCCGGGCCGTGCATGGCGCTGACGATGGGCTTGTCGCAGTTGATCACGTTGTAGACCAGATCGCGCGCCTCTTTCCAGACCCGGGTGCGCACCTCGAAATCGGTCGCCATGTCCTGCACCAGCGCGAGGTCACCGCCGCCGGAAAACCCCATACCGCTGCCGCGCAGCACCGCACAGCGCACCGAGTCGTCGCGCGAGACATCGCGCCAGATTTCGCTCAGCTCCCAGTGGCCTTCGTGGCCTGCGGTGGGCAGCTTGCCGTTGCCGCCCGGGCCATCGGCGCGCATCCGGATGTCGAGCACGCTGGGCACACCGCTCACCAGCGGGCCGCGGCGGGTGATGGCGAGGGTCTGGTAACGCTGGTAGTCGACAGGGGTCATGAGCAGGTCTCCGAAAGGTTGGGGGTGGCGGGACAAGACGGTCGGGAGGTGGATCGCGACATTTTGCCGCCAGCCCGCAGGTGGCTTTGCTATCCTGCGCGCATGCCTTCTCAGACCGCCCCCGAACTGTCCGCGCGCAGCCTGTTCCACCTTGCGTTTCACGTCACCGATCTGGACGCCGCACGGCGTTTTTACGGCGGCGTGCTCGGTTGCACGGAGGGGCGCAGCACCAACACCTGGGTCGATTTCGATTTCTTCAGCCACCAGATTTCGCTGCACCTGGGCGAACCGTTCAAGACGACACGCACCGGGCGCGTGGGCGAACTTCTGGTGCCGATGCCCCATTTCGGCCTGGTGATGCTGCTGCCCGAGTGGCAGGCACTGGCCGGGCGTCTCCGTCAGGCGGGCGTGGACTTCGTGCTGCCGCCACAGCAACGCTTTGCCGGGCAGCCGGGCGAGCAATGGACGATGTTCTTCTGTGATCCTTTCGGCAACCCGATCGAGATCAAAGGATTCGCCACCACCGCGGCGATCTTCGAGCACTGATTGCGCCTGCGCTGTGGGGATCGGCGCGGGCGCCGTCGGGTGTTGGCTCGATGAGCGGCAGTGCCGGGCTGCCAGAAGTCGGCCCGTTTGGCCACCATGGCACTAGCATTTGCCGATCTGCGGCGCCTTCGGCAAAAACCCGGCGGCCGTACCCGATGCACCCCTGCCGCACAGCCACACATCCCTCCCATGACCGATCCTCGATATACCACCGCGCCCCTGTCGCGCCGCCGATTCGCCACCTTGCTTGCGGGCAGCGCGATGCTGGGCGTACCCAGCCTGCGGGCGCAATCGGGCAACCGCATCGTGCTGGGCCAGTCGGCCGCCTTCACCGGTCCCGCCGCGCAGCTCGGTATCCAGTTCCACGCAGGTGCCAAGCTGTATTTCGACCAGCTCAACGCCAAGGGTGGCGCGGGCCAGCCCACGATCGAGATCCGCCAGCTCGATGACGGCTACGAGCCCGACCGCTGCGCCGAGAACACCCGCAGGCTGCTGGCCGATGATGTCTTTGCCCTGTTCGGCTACATCGGCACGCCCACCAGCGTGGCGGCGTTGCCCTTGGCAACCAAGGCCGACACGCCGTTTTTTGCCCCCTTCTCCGGCGCCATGGCGCTGCGCCAGCCGTTCAACCGCAACGCCTTCCACCTGCGCGCGTCCTACAACGACGAGACCGCACTCATCGTGCGCCAGCTGACCCACCTCGGTCTGAACAAGATTGCGGTGTTCCACCAGAACGACGCCTATGGCAAAGCGGGGCTCGACGGTGTGACCCTGGCGCTGGCTGGCCGCTCGCTCAAGCCGGTGGCCACCGCCACGGTGGAGCGCAACTCGGTCGATGTGGCCAAAGCGGTGGAGGTCATCAACACCGCCAAGCCCGACGCGGTGGTGCAAATTGGCGCCTACGCGGCCTGCGCGGCCTACATCCGTGCGGCGCGCAAGGCAGGCTTTGGTGGCACCTTCTACAACGTGTCGTTCGTGGGCACCCAGGCGCTGGCCGATGCGCTCGGCGCCGAGGGCGCGGGCGTGGCGATCAGTCAAGTGGTGCCCACGCCGTACAGCGCATCCAAAGGCATCACGCGCGACTTTCTGGCCGCCATCGCCGAGGGCGGCAACAAGGTGCAGCCCAATTTTTCCAGCATGGAAGGCTTCATGGCGGCGAAACTGTTCGCCGAGGGCATCCGGCGTGCCAGCGGTCGGCTCACCCGCGACAGCCTGATCGACGGGCTGGAGAGCATCCGCGGCTGGTCCATGGGTGGCTTCAACGTCTCCTTCAGCCCGACCAACCACGTGGCCTCCAGCTACGCCGAGCTGTCCATGATCACCGGTGACGGCAAGATCCGGACCTGAAACGCCCGGCGCGTTGCTCAGACGGTGAGCGACGCGATCTTCGGGTCGGTCGCGCCAACGGTGCTCTGGCCGTCCATCTCGATCGGACGGTGTCGCCGAACTTCATGAGCCCGGTGCTCGGCTTGCCAGCGAGGATGGTCTCGGTGCAGCGCTTTTCTGCGTTGCTGCCCGCGCACCTGTTGTGCGGCTTGCCAAAGTGGACGATCAGCCTTGGTTGGCGATTTTCTGCCCCGCGCTGCGCCACTCGGGGAATCCCCCCCGGAACCAGTAGACACGCTGAAAACCCGCCTTGATGGCCGCCTGACTGGCTTTGAAGCTCTTCCAGCATTCGGGCCCATTGCAGGCAAAAATCAATTCGACCTTGCGGTCGGCTCCCAGCCCGGCCAGATCAAACCGATCCAGAGAACCGTCGTAATCGGCCTCTTTGGCACTCTTTTCGACGTAGGGCACAAGTTGTGCGCCAGGAATGTGGCCGGCCTTGTATTCGGCCTCGTTGCGGGTGTCGATCACCTTCGCACCGCTGTCGACGAGGCGTCTGACGGCGGCCGCATCCACCATCTGCGCACCCTCGAGGCTGCGCGGCGTGAAGTAGCCCAGCGTCGAGATGTACTGAAAGTCGTCGCGGGTCAGCGCCACGGTCTTGAAACCCTGCTTGCCGGTCGACGCCGCAGCCAGCACCTCAGACAGCGCCGCCTGAATCGCCTGGACATCGGGCTTCGATCCATCCTTCACCGCCACACCCAATCCGGGCGACTTGTGGGTCTCCATCACCACCCGCAGCTTTTCACCCGCCGCCAGCCATCGCTCGTAGACCGCTTTTTCCACCACCACCGCGTCGCAGTGCCGGATCTGCAGGCACGACAGCAACGCGTCCTGGTACCGGGTCTGGAAAAGATGGCCGAAGTGGCGTTTGATGCTGGTGTTGAGGGCGTTGACTTCACCCCGCAGCAAGTAGGTCACCACGCTGTCCTGAAGCGGCATGCCGAGCCGCTTGCCTTTTGCGTCGATCAGGCTGGTGACCGGACTGGCTTCGGGCACGACCAAAACCGCCTGCACCGGCTGGTCCATACCCAGCGCCGGGGCGTAGCCATAGCGCATGGCGCTGCCCACCACGTGGGCCGGGGCAACATAGATATCGTGGATGCGGGAACGCGTGTCCTGCAGGTCCTGCGTGGCGTCGGTGGAGAGCTGCACCGTGACACCCGCGCCACCCGCTTTGCGCACCGCCTGTTCCAGCACCTGCTTCCATTGGCTGAATATCTCGAAGCGGTTCTGCTCGCCCCGGTCACCCGCGTTGATCAACACCTTGGTCTGGGCGTTGGCAACGCCCACCAGCAACATCGATACCACCGTGAACAGCAGTGTTCCTAGCGACCTCGACCGACAGAAAAACGACATGGCGACCTCCTCAAGGACTTTGCGGATAGCCGCCGCATTGTCCTGTCGAGATCAGACGGGGGAGAGGGAAAAAATCACGGGATCGCCAGAAATCCGGTCGCAGCTGGCGTCACAGCGGGCACAAGTAACCCCAATGCATTCTTTTGTTGTCACCCGATACCAAAAGGCGGGCCAAAGCGTGTCGCCTCTGGGCCACGCGGCGCAAACCTCAGGTGGGTGACGCGATCTTCTGGTCGATCGCGCCAAAGATACTCTGGCCGTCCTTGCCCGTCATTTCGATGCGAATGGTGTCTCCGAACTTCATGAAGTCGGTGCTGGGTTTGCCGTCGAGGATGGTCTCGATGCAGCGCTTCTCGGCAATGCAGCTGTAGCCCTTGGGCCACTCCTTCTTGCCGTTGACCTCGACGCCCTTGTTGCTGACCGTGCCGCTGCCCACGATGGAGCCGGCACGCACGTTGCGCGTCTTGCCGATGTGGGCAATCAGCTGGCCGAAATGGAAGGTCATCTCCGGGCCGGCGTCGCACATGCCGACCTTGCGGCCGTTCCAGGTGCTGTGCAGCGGCAGGTGCACCCGGCCACCCTGCCAGGCATCGCCCAGCTCGTCGGGCGTGACGGCCACCGGGCTGAAGGCGCTGGCCGGCTTGCTCTGGAAGAAGCCGAAACCCTTGGCGAGTTCGGCCGGGATCAGATTGCGCAGCGAGACGTCGTTGACCAGCATCAGCAGGCGCACACCGTCCAAGGCCTGCTCGGGCGTGCAGCCCATGGCCACGTCCCCGGTGACCACCGCGATCTCGGCCTCGAAGTCGATGCCAAAGGCTTCGCTGGGCACGATCACGTCGTCGCGCGGGCCGATGAAATCGTCGCTGCCGCCCTGGTACATCAGCGGGTCGGTGTAGAAGGTCTCGGGCACTTCGCTGTTGCGCGCCGCGCGCACCAACTCGACATGGTTGATGTAGGCCGAGCCGTCGGCCCACTGGTAGGCGCGTGGCAGCGGCGCCATGCACTGGACCGGATCGAAGGCAAACGCGTGGCGCGCCTTGCCCTGGTTGAGTGTGTCGTAAAGATCGTTCAGCTGGGGTGCGAGGAAGTTCCAGTCGTCGAGCACCTGCTGCAGCTTGTGCGCGATGCCGGTCGCATAATGCGCGGTCGACAAATCACGCGAAACCACCACCAGTTGCCCGTCGCGCGAGCCGTCTTTGTAGGTGGCGAGTTTCATGCGTGTCTCCTGCGGGCGCGAGGCCGGATCGGTTGATGGAAAAAACGGGTGGATGGAGCGGGACAGTGGCGGTTTTCTGGCCCGCTTTTGTGCCCCACAGCAGCACATTAAATTACGAATAGTGAAATTGGTTATCCTATTCGTAAGTCTGGCATTCTAGACCAAAGCCCGAATCTGCGGTGATTCCGACCTGCCGGGAACCCGTTGACCGCCCTTCCATCCAACCGCGCAGCCCATGCACATGCCCGCCACAGCCACCCCACAAGCCGTTGCGTCCGACGCCAATACCGAGCTGGGCACCCACCAGCGCGCGGGCATCCAGTCGGTGGAGGTCGGCTTCGAGTTGCTCAACGCGCTGGCCCATGCAGCCGGCGCCCTGATGTTGCGCGACCTCGCCGGCGCCGCCGGCATGAGCGCGGCCAAGGCCCACCGCTACCTCGTGAGCTTTCAGCGCCTGGGTCTGGTCATGCAGGATCCGGTGAGCACCCGCTACGACCTCGGGCCCGCGGCGCTGCGTCTGGGCCTGGCCAGCCTGAGCCGCATCGATGGGGTGCGTCTGGCGCGCGAGCGCGTGCCCGCGCTGCTGGCACAGACCGGCCACACAGTTGCGATTGCGGTCTGGGGCAACCAAGGGCCGACCATGGTGCATTGGGCCGAGGCACCACAAACGGTGCCGGTCACCCTGCGTCTGGGCGACGTCATGCCCCTGCTCAGCTCGGCCACCGGCCGCTGTTTTGCCGCTTTCATGGCCGGCGAGGGTCGCGACGCTCAACGCATCGCACCCATGCTCCGCCACGAGCTTGCGCTGCTCAAGAAGCTGCCCCCCGGCGACCCGACCACACAGGATTTGCCGCGCACACCTCAAGAGGTGCAGGCCATGCTGGATGATGCAAGACAGCACGGCCTGGCCCGCGTCGTCCACAGCCTGTTGCCGGGCGTGGGCGGTTTCTGCGCGCCGGTGTTCGACGCCCAGGGACACCTGGCGCTGGGGCTGGTGGTGCTGGGCTCGGTGACCACACTCGACACCGGCTGGGACAGCGAACCCGCGCTTGCGATCCTCCAATGTGCGCAGCAGCTCAGCACCGACCTCGGCTACCGCAGCCCCAATCCCTGCCCGTGATGCCGCCCCAGCCGCCCACCCGCGCCTGGCCGCGCTGGCCCACCCTGATCCTGCTCACCACAGCGGTGCTGGGCGCGCACCTGGCGCTGCTGGCCGATGGGCTCCCAAGCTGGTCGGTGCACACACCCCAGACATCGGCACCGTCACTGCCCACGGTGCCCGCCGTACTCACCCGGACCATCGCGTCCGACCCGGCACCGGCCTCACCGGCAACGGTCCAGACCGGCCAGGTGCGGTGGATCGCGCCGCCGGTGGCCCGACCGGTCAACATGGCCCAGCCCACAGAACCCGCAGCCAAGGTGACCTCCTGGCCCAAGCCGCCGACGCCACGTCCGGTCCCGACCCCCACCGTGCCCACGTCCGAACCGGCAACGGTCGCTGCCGTTCCGATGCCCGAACCCCCGCCCGCCGAGATC
>CAYRIT010000012.1:0-41924 GCA_964424415.1 uncultured Hydrogenophaga sp. | reverse complement strand
CAGCCACCCGCCAGCGCCCAGCTCACGTACAACGTCGAAGGCAACGCCAAGGGCTTGCGTTACAGCGCCAGCGGCACACTGGACTGGCTCAACGACGGTGGCAACTACAGCGCCCGCATGGAGATCCGCATGTTTCTGCTGGGCAGCCGGGTGCAGACCAGCCAGGGTCACGTGGTCGCCACTGGCCTGCAACCCGAGCGGTTTTCCGACAAGCGCCGCAGCGAACGCGCCGCCCATTTCGACCACATCCAGAACCGCATCCGCTTCAGCAACAACGCACCCGACGCCGATCTGCTGCCCGGCGCGCAGGACCGCCTGAGCGTGATCCTGCAGCTCGCCGGCTTGCTCAACGCCCGGCCCGAGGCCTACGCGGCCGGGCAGAGCATCGCCATTCCTGTGGCGGGCACCAGTGGCTCGGAAGTCTGGCGCTTTCAGGTGCAAGGCCTGACCTCGCTGGACCTGCCCGCCGGCAGTGTGATCGCCCGCCACCTGGTGCGCGAGCCGCGCGAGCCGCATGACATCCGGGTCGACATCTGGCTGGCCCCCGGCCTGGGCCATCTGCCGGTGCGCATTCGCCTCACCCAGGACAGCGGCGACGTGGTCGACCAGCTCCTGAGCGCCCTGCCCTGAACACCAGCAAAACGCCGAAAAGTGCCGGAAAAGGCACGCATCTTGAATTTTCCCTTGAGGGGTCCACCTAAAGCGCACAGCGGACTGCTCCCCAGCCGCGATTTGCCGATATAAGGTCTACAGGAACACAGGTTTCTGCCACTGAAGGATATTGAAGCCATGCACATGCTCTACGACTCCGATGCCTTTGCCGTCGTCCACATCCTGGCCAACGCCCTGACCGAAGGCGAAACCCCGGCGCATCCGGGGCCACAGATGCCGCGCCACGGTTTTGAGATCGTGGACAAGCGCTCGGGCAAAGAGGTGTATCTCGACGGTTCCTGGGCCGAAATGTTCCAGCAGCAGATCACCGCCTGGCAGAACAACACGCCCTCGCAGGAAGAGGTGGAAGACACCCTCGAAGGATATGCCGAGCTGGCGCAGATGCCGGTGATCATGCATTGACCCTCCGGCCGTGCTGCGCACCTCTCCTAGAGGCGGCGCTGGCGACACGGCACGCCTTGGTGGGATTCAATCCGCTTCAAAGCCCGATACCCATCGGGTTTTTTGTTGTCCGCTTCAGCCAGCCGCGCGCTTGATCCAGTGCCGGTACAGCGGCTCGACCAGCACCAGCACCGCCACCAGGCGGCAGACCTGGAACGCGGTGACGACCGGCACGCCGAGCTGCAGCACCTTGGCGGTGATGGCCATTTCGGCAATGCCACCGGGGGTGGTCCCGAGCACCAGGGTCGCCAGATGCAGGCCGGTGGCGTGGGCCATGGCCCAGGCAAACAGCGCGCTCGTGCCCATCATCACCACGCTGGCCACAGCCACCGAGACCAGCCAGCGCGGCGCGGTGTGCAGGAACGCCGGCGTGAAGCGCACACCCAGGCTGACCCCGATCACCAACTGCGCTGCCGCAGTGAGCCCCGACGGCACCGCCGACCAGGCCTGTCCCGACAAGGTCAGCCCCATGGAAGCCACCAGCGCGCCGATGAACCAGGGGTTGGCGCGCTTGAGCCTGAGCATCAGAACCACGCCGCCCAGGGTCAAGACGCCCAGGGCGATCAGACCGGCAAACTGCACCGTCTGCGCGCCGATCTGGCCCAGATCCACACCTTTCACCCCCCAGGCCTGCAGCGAGAACGGCACCCCAAGCGTGACCAGCAACAGCCGCAGACTGTGCGCTGCGGCCACCAGATCGGTGCGCGCACCGTAGCGCTCGGCGATCAGTGTCATCTCGGAGGCAGCGCCGATGGCGCCCGCAAAAAACGTGGTGCTGCGCAGCTGCGCACCCGCCAACCCGGCGATGCGACCGCGGTGCACCTGTCTGAGCCAGGCGCCAAATCCCATCCCCAGCAGCAGCGCCCAGGCGATCGCCAACACAATCGCCCACCACAGCCCCGCCACCAGGCGACCGACTTCCGGTGTGAAGTACAGCCCGAGTGCGGCACCGATCACCCACTGCCCGGCATTGCGAAACGGCACCCAGCTCTGCACCCGCCCACCAGCCAGCGAGGCGAGCGAGGTCGCCAGCAGCGGCCCGATCATCCAGGGCACCGGCGTACCCAGCCAGACACACACGCGGGCAGCCAGGTAGGCTAGCAACAGGGTCAGCGCGATGCGGCGTGCGGCCATCAGGGACAGCGACGGGAAAGACAGGGTGGGCATGGGCGACACAGCAAGAAGAGGCCTAGTATCCAGCGATGAACTGTCGACGCCCTGTCTGCGACGCCATCGCCACACTCGCGCTGCTGGGTGGCCTGACCGGCTGCGCCACTGGCTACCCGGATCGCGCCACAGCGGCCGCCCGCGGTCTGCTGCAACAACTGATGCCCACGCCCCTGTTGTTGCTGGGCGAGCAGCACGACGCGACCGAACACCAGGCCTTGCAAGCGGCCCTGGTGCGCCAGCTCGGCGCCGAGCACACACTCGCCGCGCTGGTGATCGAGATGGCCGAGGCTGGCGACACCACCGTTGCACTGCCCCCCACCGCAGACGACGCCACGGTGCGGCGCGCGCTGCGCTGGGACACCAACCGCCAGGCATGGCCCTGGCCGGCGTACGGGCCGGCCATCATGGCGGCGGTGCGCGCCGGTGTGCCGGTGCTTGGGGGCAATCTGCCGGCGGTAGACATGGGCGCGGCGATGGTCAACGTGGCGCTGGACAGTGCGCTCGGTCCCGGCGCGCTGCGCGCGCAGCAAACCGCCCTGCGCAAAGGCCACTGCGGTCTGCTGCCCGAATCGCAGATTGCACCCATGACACGCATCCAGATCGCGCGCGACCAGTCGCTGGCGCGCACCGCAGTCTCGGTGCTGCAGCCGGGCAAGACGGTGTTGCTGGTGGCGGGCAACCAGCATGTGCGGCGCGACCTGGGCGCACCCCTCTACCTGCCGGCCGGTCAACCGCATCGCACGGTCATGTCCCTGCCCAAGAACCTGATCGAGGGGACCAGCTCGGGCGAGACCGATCGGATCTGGAGCAGCCCGGCGCTGGCGCCGCGCGACCACTGCGCCGAGTTCTTGCGCCAGCAGCCACCGCGCTGAACTGGGCGGGCCAGATCAAGCGTTCTTGCGTATCGAATCGGCCAGCACGCTGACCATGGTTTCGATGTGTTCGCGCTCCACGATAAACGCCGGCGCAAACACCAGAACATCGCCCGCATTGCGCGTCAGCACGCCATGGCGGTAGCAGTCGAGAAAGATGTCGAACGCGCGCTTGCCCGGCAGCCCCGCGATGGGCGAGAGCTCGACCGCTGCGGCCAGCCCCAGGCTGCGGATGCCGATCACATTGGGCAAGCCCTTGAGCGCGCTGTGCATCGCATCGCCCAGCACCGGCCCCATCTGGCCGGCGCGCTCGAACAGCTTGTCCTGCTCGAACAGGTCCAGCGTGGCGATGGCGGCTGCGCAGGCGACCGGGTGGCCCGAGTAGGTGTAGCCGTGGAAGAACTCGATCGCGTGGCCAGGTGCGCTGCCGTGTGCGTCCATCATCGCGTCATAGATGCGGTCGCTGCAGATCACACCACCCAGCGGGATCACACCGTTGGTGACCGCTTTGGCGAAATTGAGCAGGTCGGGCTGCACGCCATAAAAGTCGGCCGCAAACGGAGTGCCCAGGCGGCCGAAGCCGGTGATGACCTCGTCGAAGATCAGCAGAATGCCGTGCTTGTCGCAGATCTCGCGCAGGCGTTTCAGGTAGCCCTTGGGCGGGATGTACCAGCCCGCGCTGCCCGCGATCGGCTCGACGATCACCGCCGCCACGTTCTCCGGCGAGTGCAGCGCCAGGATGCGGTTTTCCAGCTCCTGCAAGGGGTCTTCCGTCCACACCGGCTCTTCGCCGTGGATGTAGGCATGGTTCACCGGATCGTGGATGAAGCGCATGTGGTCCACCCGCGGCAGCAGCGCCGAGCCGTACACCTTGCGGTTGGCCGGAATGCCGCCCACGCTCATGCCGCCGAAATTCACCCCGTGGTAACCGCGTTCGCGGCCGATGAAGATGTTGCGGTGGCCCTCACCACGTGCCCGGTGGTAGGCCAGCGCGACCTTGAGCGCGGTGTCGGCCGCTTCCGAGCCCGAGTTGCAGAACAGCACCTTGTTGAGATCGCCCGGCGCCAGCGCCGCGATCTTCTCGGCAGCCAGAAAAGCCTGCGGATTGCCGACGCTGAACGCGGTGGCGTAGTCGAGCGTGTCGAGCTGGCGCTTGATCGCCTCGTTGATCGGCCGGCGGTTGTGACCGGCTCCGACACACCACAGACTGGAAATACCGTCGATCACCCGCTTGCCGTCGTGTGTGGTGAAGTGCATGCCGTCGGCCGCGACGAAGACGCGCGGGTCGTCCTTGAAACTGCGGTTGGGCGTGAAGGGCAACCACTGGTTGTCCATGCGAAGCTCGTGTTGGGCCATCGGGTGTCTCCTGGGGTTTGGTGCTGGCATTCTGGCACCGCCGTCGGCCAGTCGCGGTGCCACTGTGCGTCCGTTTGCCCGACCCACCACCGCAGGCTGCGACAATGCGCACGCCATGAAACACAGCTTTGTCCTCACCCTGAGTTGCCCGGACCGCACGGGCATCGTGCACGCCGTCTCGGGTTTTTTGCTTGAGCGCGGCGGAAACATCGAAGAAGCCGCGCAATTCAACGACCACGGCACCGGCCTCTTCTTCATGCGGGTGCAGTTCACCTGCAGCCAGCTCACGCCCGACGACCTGAGCCTGCATCTCAAGCTGTTCGCCGAGCCGTTCGGTATGCGGTGGGGCCTGCACCCGCTGGCCCAGCCCATGCCCACCGTGATCTTCGTGAGCAAGGAAGGCCATTGCCTGAACGACCTGATGTTCCGCTGGAAGAGCGGCCTGCTGCGGCTGGATATCCGCGCCATCGTCAGCAACCACCGGGACTTCTACCAGCTCGCCGCCGGCTACAACGTGCCGTTTCACCACATTCCGGTGACCGGACAGACCAAGGCACAGGCCGAGGCCAGGCAGCTGGAGGTCATTCGCAACGAGGGCGCCGAGCTGGTGGTGCTGGCGCGCTACATGCAGATCCTGAGCAACGATCTGTGCCGCGAGCTCTCGGGCCGCGCCATCAACATCCACCACAGCTTTCTGCCCAGCTTCAAGGGAGCCAAGCCCTACTACCAGGCACACGATCGCGGCGTGAAGCTGATCGGCGCCACCGCACATTACGTGACCGCAGACCTTGACGAAGGCCCGATCATCGAACAGGACGTGGCCCGTGTGGACCACACCGACACGGTGGAAGACCTGACCGCGCAGGGCCGCGACACCGAAAGTCAGGTGCTGGCGCGGGCGGTGAAATGGCACAGCGAACACCGTGTGCTGCAAAACGGTCACAAGACCGTGGTCTTCAAGTGAACCGAGCCCCCGCGCCCCACCTCCAGAGCAACCCGATGGCGACCCGTTTTCGCTGAACGAAAGGAGCCGTGCGTATGGCGATCCGGATTCCTCCGATTCAATGCCTGATGACTTTCGAAGCCCTGGCCCGGCTGCGCAGCGTCACCCAGGCCAGCGAAGAGTTGTGTGTGACACCCAGCGCGGTCAGCCACCGCATCAAACAGCTGGAGCAGATTCTGGGTACCAAGCTGTTTGGCCGTGCGGACTTCTCGCTCACCACCGAGGGCATCGAGTACCTCGCGCATGTGCGCGAGGGCCTGGCCACGCTGCAGAAATTTCCAAGCAGCAACGCCACGCCCGGGCGGCGCAAGCTGCGCCTGGCCGTGACCCCGACGTTTGCGCGCTCCATGCTGCTGCCTCGGCTCAAGCAGTTCAGCGAGACCTATCCCGAAATCGATCTCACGCTGCAGGTGAGCATTCCCCTGCTCGATGTGGAAGCCGAGGACGCCGATCTCATCGTGCGCTTTGGCACCGGACGTTACGCCGATGTGGAGCACGTCTGCCTGATGAAAGACGACGTGACGCCTCTGGCCTCGCCCAGCTTCGCGCGCGAGAATGGCCCCTTCGAATCACCCCAAGACCTGGAAGGCTTGCCGCTGCTGCGCAGTCCGCTCGATCCCTGGCGCACCTGGTTCGCCGCCCACAACCTCGATTGGCCCGAGCCGGTTGACGGCTCCCAGTTCAACGACGTGGGCCTGATGTGCGACGGCGCGGCCGTCGGCATGGGCATCGCGCTGGTGCGCCTCAAACTCGGCGCACCGTGGCTGGAAAACGGCACACTGGTGCGGCTGTACGAACGCCACGTTCCCAGCCCGCACGCGCACCACCTGTGCTGGCGCACCGGCACGATGGAGCGCTGGGAATGTGCCGCGTTTGCCGAGTGGTTGAAAAAAGCGGTCGGGTAGAACAGGCACCCTTGCTCCACCCTTGCGCGGGCCACCTCACGCAGAACCTGCGTCGTTTATTCGATGCTCAGCCGCTGGCCAGCCACCGTGGCTTTCTTCGGCAGCGTGAGCTGCAGCACACCGTTTTCGTACTTGGCCTTGGCGGCGCCGTCGTCGATGTCCACCGGCATCTGGAAGCTGCGCGAAACGGCGCCGTGGTAGCGTTCGCTGCGCAACACTTTCTCGCCTTCAGACTGGCGGTCTTCCTGCTTGACCTCGGCGCGCAGTGTCACCACGTTGCCTTCCACGGTCACATGGATGTCGTCCTTGGGGACACCCGGCAGTTCGGCCAGCAACGTGTAGGCGGTCGGTGTTTCTTTCACGTCCACCTTGATCTGCGCTGGCAACGGATCGCCGTGCAGCGGCTTGACATAAAAACCGGGGGCGACATCCTTGAAAAAGTCGTCAAACAAACCGGTACGGGCAATCAAACTGTTCATGGCAAAACTCCTGTGTCATTGGTTGGCCAGAGGCGGGGGGGGAGGGCAGTGCCTCCTGGTGAAAAGATGGTGGCCGAGGCCAGCCATTTCAAGGGGGGTCACAGGCAAGCCTCACAAAGCCGTGCAAGTTTCTTCACGCACGCATGCCAGGTGATGGCCTACACTGATTTTTTGACCTGCCGCACCGGCGCGCCCCGCCCCGACATTGCCATGAACGCACCCAGCAGCCCCGACGAAACCACCCAGATCAAGCGCCATGCGCGCCAGGCCGAGGTGGTCACCGCGCTGCGGTCGGTGTTACCTGATCACGCGCTGCTCTGGCAGTCGGAGGACACGGTGCCTTACGAGTGCGACGGCCTCACCGCTTACCGGGAGCGCCCGCTGGTCGTTGCCTTGCCCGAAACGGAAGCCCAGGTGGCCGAGGTGCTCAGGACCTGCCACCGTCTCAACGTGCCGGTGGTGGCCCGCGGCGCCGGCACCGGCCTGTCCGGTGGCGCCATGCCCCATGCAATGGGCGTCACGCTGTCGCTGGCCAAGTTCAACCGCATCCTGGCGATCGACCCGCGCTCGCGCACGGCGGTGGTGCAAAGTGGTGTGCGCAACCTGGCGATCAGCGAAGCGGCGGCCCCGCATGGCTTGTATTACGCACCCGACCCAAGCAGCCAGATCGCCTGCACCATCGGCGGCAACGTGGCGGAAAATTCCGGTGGTGTCCACTGCCTGAAATACGGGCTGACGGTGCACAACGTGCTGCAGGTGCGCGGCCTGACCATCGAGGGCGAGCCCATCACCTTCGGCGGCGAGTCCCTGGACACGCCGGGCCTCGACCTGCTCTCGCTGGTGATCGGCAGCGAGGGCATGCTGGCGGTCACCACCGAGGTCACGGTCAAGCTGGTGCCCCAGCCGCTGCTGGCGCGCTGCATCATGGCCAGCTTCGACGACATCCAGAAGGCGTGCGACGCGGTGGCCAACGTGATCGCCGCCGGCATCATCCCGGCCGGCCTGGAAATGATGGACAAGCCCATGACCGCGGCGGTGGAAGACTTCGTGCACGCCGGCTACGACCTGAACGCCGCAGCCATACTGCTGTGCGAAAGTGATGGCACGCCGGAGGAGGTGGAAGAAGAGATCGGCCGCATGAGCGCGGTGCTGCGCGCCTGTGGCGCCACCGCCATTGCGGTCAGCCAGAACGAAGCCGAGCGCCTGCGTTTCTGGAGTGGGCGCAAGAACGCCTTCCCGGCTTCCGGCCGCATCAGCCCCGACTACATGTGCATGGACTCCACCATTCCGCGCAAGCGCCTGGCCGAGCTTCTGATGGCCATCGGCGAGATGGAGAAGACGTACCAGCTGCGCTGTGCCAACGTGTTTCATGCCGGTGATGGCAACCTGCATCCGCTGATTCTTTTCGACGCGAACGACGCCGATCAGCTGCGCCGCTGTGAGCTGTTTGGCGCCGACATCCTGGAAACCAGTGTTGCGATGGGCGGCACGGTGACCGGCGAGCATGGCGTGGGGGTGGAAAAACTCAGCAGCATGTGCGTGCAGTTTTCCCTCGCCGAGAACGCGTTGATGTTTGGTGTGAAGCGGGCTTTTGATACCAAAGAGCTACTGAATCCCGGCAAGGTCATTCCCACACTGCAACGATGTGCTGAGTACGGCAAGATGCTGGTGCGCGGTGGCCGTCTGGCCCACCCGGAACTGCCCCGTTTTTGACGGGCATATCTCACGCAAGGCGCTGCATGGCTTGGGGTAAAGTGGGTCTGAATGAGTCCCTCCTCCCCGCTCCGAGCCGGCTTGTATGCTGCGTCCCCGACCGCATTGGAAGGGTCTGACGATATCGACCGTCTGCGTGACGAAATCGCTGCGCTCAAGTTGGAGAACGAACACCTGCGCCAGTCGCGAGCCCGTGAGCTGAGCGCTGTATCGCCGACCGCGCAATCACCCGACGCTCAAGGCCTCCCGCTGCAGTTCAACTGGACGGGCGAAGGCAGCCGATCGATCGATGGCAGCAACGTCTACGGTGCCCTGATTGCCGCCTTGGGCAGCGTGTTTCCGATCGGCATCTTCCGCACCGATGCCGCTGGCCTGCTCACGGAGATCGACGACAACCTGCAGCGCATCTTCGGACTTGAGCGGAACGACTTTGCCAACTTCGGCTGGCTCGCCGTGGTGCATCCCGAAGATCGGCAACAGGCTCAGGACCAGTGGATCAAATACGCTGTGCAACCCCGGGGACAGAGCCTGGAGCTTCGCCTGCTGCACAGCGGCGACCAGATCCGCCACGTGCTGGTGCGCAACGCGCCCATCCTCGATGACGCCGGCCACCTTGCGGGCCAGTTCGGGTTTGTGCAGGACATCACCGAGATGCGCGAGCTGGAGGCCGATGCCAAGCTCAAGGAAGATCTCAACCGGCAAATCATCGCCAGCAGCTCCGACTGCACCAAGGTGTTGGACCCGCAAGGCAGAGTGCTGCAGATGACCGCCCAAGGGTGCCGACTGTTGGAGCTGGACAACTTCGAAGACGTGCGCCACTCCGACTGGACCACCTGGTGGCCCGGCGAAGGCGCGCTACTGGCCCGCGCTTCACTCCAGACAGGTGCACGCGGAGAGACCGCTCGTTTTGTGGCTTTTGCACCCACATTCAAAGGCACACCCAAATGGTGGGACACCGCCATCACGCCGATCTGCAACGCTGCCGGCGAGCCGGCGATGCTGCTGGCGGTGTCGCGTGACATCAGCGAACTGCACCGCCAACAAGAAGAGATTCGTACCCTCAACGAAAGCCTTGAGGCGCGGGTGGCACTGCGCACGCAGGAGCTGGGGCAAGCCAACCAGCGCATCGGCCAGGCGCTGGACGACGCGCAGGCGCTGTACAACCAGGCACCCTGTGGCTACCACTCGGTCGATGGGGATGGGGTGTATGTGCGCATCAACCAGACCGAGCTGGACTGGCTGGGCTACCGCCACGAGGAGGTGGTGGGCCGGCGGCGTTTTGGTGATCAGGTCGCGCCCGGGTTTCGGGCTCTGGTGGACGCGCGGCTGGAGCGGCTGCAACGTGGCGAAGCGCTGGAGCCTGCCGAGATCGAAATGGTGCGACGCGATGGCAGCCGTTTACTGGTGCTCTTCAGCAGCACCGCGTCATTCGATGACCGGGGGCGCTTTGCCCACACCAACGATACCGTGGTGGACATCAGCGCGCGACAGGCTGCCGAACAGGCGCTCTCAGCTCAGCGAACGTTCCTGCAGACCATCACCGACAGTGTGCCGGTGCAGATGGCGTTCTACGACCGCAATCTGATCTGCCAGTTCGCCAACGCCAGCTACGCGCGCTGGCTCAATCTGCCGCCCCACAACCTGGTCGGTCTGCATTTGAGCCAGATCGCACGCCCGGAAAACTACGCCGACGTCCAGCTCCATCTCAACGCCGCCCTGGCGGGTGAGACACAGCGCTTCGAAGGTCGGCGCACCTTTCCCGACGGGGCCAGCTTTTACGCCAGCATCGAATTTACGCCTTACCGTGTCGATGAGGAGGTGCAAGGCATCGTCATCCAGATGAACGACATCAGCCAGCGCAAGGCGGCCGAGGACCGGGTGCGGGAGATCAACAGCCAGCTCAACCGGGCGCTGGCGCGGGCGCAGACCGTCTACAACCAGGCGCCATGCGGCTACCACTCGGTCGACGCCAAGGGCGTGTACATCTCGATCAACGACACCGAACTGAACTGGCTGGGTTACCAACGCCACGAAGTGGTGGGCAAGAAGACCTTGAACGATTTTGTGTCGCCCCAACGCGCCAAGCTGTCAGGAGACCGACTGCATCTGTTGATCGAACAGGGCCAGCTCGACGACACCGAGTGCGAGCTGTTTCGGCGTGACGGCACGTCCTTCCATGCGCTGGTGTCGACGTCTGCGGTGCGTGATGTCAGTGGACGTTTCCTGCACAGCAACACCACGGTGGTGGACATCAGCGGGCGCAAGGCCGCTGAAGTGGCGCTGCGGGCCAGCCAGCGGTTCATTCAGGCCATCACCGATCACGTGCCGGGGCTCATCTCCTACCTCGACACCGATCTGCGCTTCCGGTTTGCCAACGCGAACCACCTGTCGATCTATGGCATGGATCCGGCCACAATCCTCGGCAAACCGCTGAGCGAATGCGTCCCCCCCGACGTCTGGAGCGACGTCGGTCCCCGGATGCAAGCCGCCCTTGCTGGACAAACCCAGCGCTTCGAAGCGTGGAGGCAGACCGCGCAGGGGAAGCCCATGTTCATCAGTGCGACCTACCTGCCCGATCTGCACGAGGGCGAGGTCAAGGGCATCTTCACCCAACTGATCGATATCACCGAGCGCAAGCGGGTCGAGGAGCGCGTGAACGAGCTCAATGTCGAGCTGGCCCTGCGCATCCGCGCGCGCTCGGCCGAGCTGCTGGAGAGCGAGCAGCGTTTCCGGCTGATGGTCGACAACATGCGCGATTACGGGGCTTTTTTCCTCGATGCCAACGGCGTCATCACCGACTGGACCGACAGCGCGCAGCGCATGGACGGTTTCTCGCCCACCGAGGTGGTTGGTCATCACTACGCCGTCCTGTTCGAGTTGTCCGACGGCACCGATGCGCGCGAGCAGGCGGAGAAGATGCTGAGGCTGGCCGCTTCACGCGGCCAGCACGAAGTCAACGCCTGGCATCAGCGCAAGGACGGGTCGCGCTATTGGGCCCATGCGCTGCTGATTGCCCTGCGCGACGACGAAGGTGACTTGCGCGGTTTTGCTCAGATCAACCGTGACATGTCCAATGCCAAGCGGCTTGACGATTTGATGCGCAACATCAACGACGAACTGGAAAGCAGGGTCGCCGAGCGCACCGAGCAGTTGCTGGCCGCCAACAAGGATCTGGAATCGTTTTCCTATTCGGTCTCGCACGACCTGCGATCGCCGCTGCGCCACATCTCCAGTTTCGTGAGCCTGCTGCAAGAACATCTGGGGGATCGCTGCGACGACGTCAGCACGCGATACCTGGGGACGATCGGCAACTCGGCGCGCCACATGAGCCAGCTCATCGACGGGCTGCTGGCGTTCTCGCGCCTGGGACGCGCAGCGGTCAACATCGCGCCGGTGGATTTCGCCCTGTTGGCAGACACCGTGGTGGCCCAGCTGGCGCACGACACCGAGGGACGCATTGTCGACTGGGTTGTGGCACCCGACCTGCCCGTGGTGCAGGGCGATGCCTTGCTGCTGCGTGAGGTGTGGGCCAACCTGCTTGGAAACGCTTACAAATACACGCGGCTCCGCGAGCGGGCACGCATCGAGGTGGGCTGGGCCATGGATCCGGCCATGGGTTACACCTTCTCCGTGCGTGACAACGGGGTCGGTTTTGATCCAAAATACTCTCACAAGCTGTTTGGCGTGTTTCAACGCCTGCACCGCGCCACCGAGTTCGAAGGAACGGGAATCGGTCTGGCGCTCACCCGCCGCATCATCGAGCGGCACGGTGGCAGCATCTGGGCGGAGAGCCAACTGGGTGAAGGCAGCGTTTTCTCGTTTTCACTACCGTTTGAAAGCTTGCTTGCATCTGAGGCCTCTCGAGAGTCGATGTATGGAGCACTGAGCTGATGAACAGAACCACCGAATCCATTCTCCTGGTTGAAGACAACCCCGACGACGCCGAGCTCACCCGCTTGGCGCTGGCCCGTCATGGACTCGATGGCCGCGTCACCCATGTTTCCGATGGCATGCAGGCACTTGACTACCTCTACCGCCGCGACGCCTACGCGTCTCGCCAGGGTGGCAATCCCTCGCTGATCCTGCTGGACCTCAAGATGCCGCTGCTTGACGGCATCGGTGTGCTGCAAGAAATCAAAGGTTCCGAACAGTTGCACAACATCCCGGTGGTGGTGCTCACATCGTCCACCGAGCCCAGCGACCTGCTGCGCGCTTACGAGGCAGGTACCAACGCCTACATCGCCAAGCCCACCGAGTTCTCGCAATTCCTCAGTGCCATGAAGCATGTGTGCGAGTTCTGGATCAACATCAACCAGACCGCACCCCAGTCGCCCAGCGCCGCGATGCGTGCCTCGGCCTTCGGCGAATTGAACTGATCCCTGCGGTCGGGCCGCGTCACCGGAAAGCCAGAAAACGACCCAGGCTGGATGCGGGTTCTGACTGGATTGATCTGGCACTTGCGCCTCGAGATCGACCCACCGACAAGCCGTCGTTGCGTGCCAACGCATAAATGGATGCCCGGCCGAATCCTGTGCGCAGCAGCAACAGGCTGCCGGCATCGGCCAGGCCGTGGAGCGCGCAGGCTTTCGCAGACGCGTAACCGTGCCTCCGACACACACCGTTCAGAACGAGCGGAACGGACCCCACCCAGTTGTGTCAGCGGTTCTGATGTTGCCGCGCAACCGGCACCGCCTGTGCCTCGTCCTTCGCCAGTACGTCGATCGCACCGTTGCCGTGCGGGCTGACCGCTCGGCCCGATACCTTCGGGACGAAACATCCCCAGCTCGCGGGTTTTCAGCAGGGCGGGCTCGGCCATGCCAACCTGGCCGTTGCGGATGGCGATGACTCCATCATGGCAATCGGGCCACGCGGCGTTGCGGCCAAAGCAGAGGCCGCTGGCAACAACGGAGCGGGATCAAGCAGTCGCCAGCACATCGCCCTGATACACCGGCGCATCAGGCGCCACTGCCCAGATCAACACCAGTCCTTGGAGCGGGGCATGACCGGAACCACGGACACATCTTGGGCCCCGGCGCACGTGCTTGATGTCAACCCGTGCGACAGCAGCAGCCTGTGGATCGGAACCAGTGCGCCGATCCAGGGCTGGGGCGCACCCATGAAGAGGGCGGGTGTCTGCCGGAGCGCTGTCAGTACAGGTCGGAGTCCGCCCATTGCGATGATGGCCCGCTGTCGTCTGCGGTCACCGGTACGCTGAGGTTGAGCACAAACACCACTTCGCCACCGAAACGCCCGACACCCAAGGTTTTCATCAGCTGCTGTTCCTGCTCCGGGCGCTCCATGCGCAAAAAACAGATCGCCTGTTTGGTGCCTTCGTGCATGGCGGTCAAAATGTCCAGCCGGGTGATGCGGCCGAACTCACTGCAAAGCTGCTGCAAAGCAGATTTCAGGCTGGCGACGTCGTTGTGTCGCCTCAGTTCGGCCAATGCGCTCACGTCATCACTTCCAATGGATCGGTTGCCACCCGAAACGTCGCAGGGCGCGAGGCGTACTCGGGATTTTTGTGTGTTTTGATGCTAAACCAAATGCAACAAACATTCACACTATTGTTACAACTTGTGTGGTTCACGCGTACGCACGCCCCGTTTCTGCGCGGAATGTCACACCCCGATGGACACGATCACGCGGGGTCGAGGGTCGGTCGCTATGCTGACCGATCCCCTTGAGCGTCATCGCAGGCCATCCGAAAATGCCATCAACCGATACCGTCCTCGCTGTCGCCGCCGCCATCTCGGCCGAAGAAGCGTTGGGCGGCAGCCTCCATGGGGTGGCCGAGCTGGCCACCCAGCTGGCGTCTTGCCCCGCCGCGCTGTTGCTGGAAGCGACCGCCTTCGGCTGGCGGATCGTGGGCCGCCATGGCCTGACCTCGGCGCAGGCCGAAACGTTATGCGAGTCGTTCGCCGCAGGGAGCGGATCGCCTCTGGGTCGCAGCGACACGACGACCCCCATCTCGATCCCGGATCTGGTGGCCTCCCACGCCAGAGCGCTGCCCCTCCCGGCGGACGGTGAGCACAGCGGCGGTGCTCTGGTGCTGCTCACAACGCAGCAGACTGCGGCCGATGTGTCAGTGCTCGAGCCGCTGACGCGCCACGCCGCTGCGCAGTTGCGCTGGCATGCACATCACGTAGCGCGCAACACGCAGCTGATGCATCCGTCGGTCGAAACCAACGGGGCAAGTGACAGCGAGAGCCGGCTCACCCTGACCGAGCGAACAGCGGGTGTGGGCAGCTGGTCGATCGACCTGGCCACCCAGGCCATGCACCACTCCGAGGGCTTCGCCAACATCCTCGGCGTGCAACCGACCAGCGCCACACTGGATCTTGAATTCATGGTGTCGCGTTATGCACCCGAGTGGCGCAGCGCGATGCGACGGCGCTTGCAACGTTGCGCCATATCGGGCGAAGGCTTCGACGAAGAAATCCAGGTGGTGTCGCCCGGGACCGGGCTGAAATGGGTACGTACGGTCGGCGACGCAGTACGTGACAGGCAAGGCCGGGTGATACGCATCCAGGGCGCGGTGCAGGACATCTCCACTCAGAAGCAGGCGCAGGAAGAAACCATGCGACTGGCCATGCGGCTGACCACCACCCTGGCCAGCATCACCGAGGCCTTTGTGACGCTGGACCGCCAGTGCTGCTTCACCTACCTGAACCAGGAAAGCGAGCGCCTGCTGCAACAGAGCACCAGCGATCTGCTGGGCATGGAGGTTTGGCATGCGTTTGGTGAGACCCTGGCCAGCCAGTTGCGCGACAAGCTCACCAACGCGCTCAAGACCAACCGCCGCGTGGAACTTGAGGCCCATTTTTCGACCTTGGGCAAGTGGCTGGAGGTGCGGGCCTACCCGTTTGCCGAGGGACTGGCCGTGTATTTTCGCGACGTCACCGATCGGCGGCATGCCCAGGAGCAGCTGATGCTGCTGGAGGCCAGCGTGGCCCAGCTCAACGACATCGTGGTGATCGTGGAGACCGGGGCCGCCAGCCAGAACGAGGCGCGCATCGTCTTTGCCAACAAGGCGTTCGAGGAGCAGACCGGCTACGAGCGCGACGAGGTGATGGGGCAGACACCCCATCTGCTGCTCGAGCTTGAACCGGCGATGGTCAAGCTGCGCGAAATGTCCTGGGCCCTGCAGCGCAACCGCAAGGCCCGCACCGAAATGGAAGTTCGCCGCAAAAACCAGACCTCCTTCTGGGTCGAGCTGGAGGTGGTCGCGGTGCAGGCCAACGAAGAGGTGGTCACACACTGGGTGGCCGTGGGGCGCGACATCACACAACGCAAGACCGCCGAGGACATGATCCGCCACCTCGCGCTCTACGACACGCTGACCGATCTGCCGAACCGGCAATTGTTGATGGAGCGCCTGCAAAAAACCTTGTTCCAGAGCACGCGTTCGGGCCAGCACGGCGCCCTGATGTTCATCGATCTGGACAACTTCAAGATTCTCAACGACACCCTGGGCCACCACGTGGGAGATCAGCTGCTCAAGCTGGTCGCCATCCGGCTCAAAAGCAGTGTGCGCAAGACCGACACGGTGGCGCGCCTGGGCGGTGATGAGTTCGTGGTGATGGTGGACGACCTCAGCACCGATCCACAAACCGCGATGCACAAATCGCGCGCGCTGGCCGACAAGGTGCTGGCCACTCTGCGCGAGCCGTTTCAGATCGCCGGCCACCAGCATTACGCCACGCCCAGCATCGGTGTGACCGCCTTCGTCGGCCAGCAAGACGATGTGATCGAGCTGCTGAAACAGGCCGACATCGCGATGTACCAGGCCAAGTCGCTGGGTCGCAACAACGTGTGTTTCTTCGATCCCGAGCTGCAGGCCCGCATGGGAGCCAACGCCGCGATCAGCGCCGATCTGCGTGTCGGGCTGGCTGAGCAGCAGTTCGTCGTCTACTACCAGCCGCAGGTGGATCGCCAGGGTGTGATCACCGGCGTGGAGGCGCTGGTTCGCTGGCAACACCCGGTGCACGGCCTGATGCTGCCCGGTGCGTTCATTCCGGTGGCCGAAGACACCGGAATGATTCTGCCGCTGGGCCAGTGGGTGCTGGAGACGGTGTGCCAGCAGCTCGTCGCCTGGGCCGACTGGCCGCAGACCGCTCACCTGAGCGTGGCGATCAACGTCAGCGTGCAGCAGTTCCGCCACCCGAACTTTGTCGACATGGTGGTCGACGCAATCGACCAGTCAGGCATCGCACCGAACCGCCTCAAGCTGGAACTCACCGAGAGCCTGCTGGCCGACCGGATGGAGATCACGGTACAGAAAATGGGCATGCTCAAGGCGCTGGGGGTGACCTTGGCGCTCGACGATTTTGGTGTTGGCTACTCCTCGCTGTCGATGCTCAAGCGACTGCCGCTCGATCAGCTCAAGATCGACAAAGGCTTTGTCGACGACGTGCTCACCGATCCCAACGACGCCGCCATCTCGCGCGCCATCATTGCGCTGGCCCAGAGCCTGGGTCTGCAGGTGGTGGCCGAGGGCGTGGAAACCCACGCCCAACGCGACTTTCTCGCCTACCAGGGCTGCGACCAGTTCCAGGGCCACCTGTTTTCGCCACCCCTGCCGATCGAAGCCCTCGACACCTACCTGCGCGATCCGGCGGCCGGGATGGTGGTCGTGCGCTAGGCGCCTGTCCCTCAGGGGGCCGGTGGCTGCGATGTGAACAGCGCCACGTTGCCGCCCGCAACGGTGGTGTTGATGGTCACGGTCTGCTCGGAACAGAAGCTGACGAGGTAGTTCGGACCGCCCGCTTTGGGGCCGGTGCCCGAGAGGCCTTCGCCGCCGAAGGGCTGCACACGGACCACCGCGCCAATCATGTTGCGTGACGTACACATTGCCCACGCGCGCGGCGGCAGCAAGTTGCTCCGCACGGCTGTCGATGCGGGTCTGGATGCCCAGCGTGACGCCGTAACCCAGGGCGTTGATCTGCTGCATCACCGCCATCGGATCACCGCCCCAGCGCAGCACCTGCAACACCGGGCCGAAGATTTCGTGTTTCGCCTGCGAGATCGCGTCCACCTCGAACATCTGCGGTGGCATCAGATTGCCCTGCGCGTGACCCGCTGCGGCGGGCATCAAGGGCCTGGCCTGTGTGCGCAGGCGCTGCAGGTGGCGGGTGATGCCGTCGAAGGCCTCGGCATCGATCACCGGGCCAAGGTCGGTGGCGAAATCGGCGCTGTCGCCCGCGCGCAGTTCTTTGGATGCACCCTGGATCATCTCGATCACCACGTCGGCAATGCCTTCGTGCACACACAGCAGGCGCAGCGCCGAACAGCGCTGACCGGCGTTGCGAAACGCACTCTGCAGCACCGAATCGGCCACCCGTTCGGTCAGGGCCGTGCTGTCCACCAGCATCGCGTTGATGCCACCGGTCTCGGCGATCAGCGGCACGATGGCCCCGTCCTTGTTGGTCAGCGCCGCCGCGATCTGCCCGGTGAAGATGGCCAGCGGGAAATTCCAGGGGCTGATGCAGACCCAGGCGCCGCGCCCTCCCAGCCGCAATGTGTTGCGTTCGCCGGTCGGCCCGGGCAGTTCGGTCGGGGTCTGGATACGCTGCGCCTCCGCGGCGTAAAAGCGAAGGAAATCCACTGCCTCGCGCACCTCCGAGACCGCATCGACCCAGCACTTGTGCGCCTCCCTGACCAGCAGGGCGCACAGCCGGGGCAGTTGCCGGCCGCCCGGTTCAGTGCCGCTGTCCGGTTACCGACCGGCGTGTGGTTCCAGGCCAAAAAGGCCCGCTGCGCGCGATCGCAGGCCAGCCGCACATTGTCCATCCCCGCCAGCGGCACGCTGGGCACGGTGGTGATGTTGAGCGCGGCCAGCAGCGGCGCGCGCGGTGCGCGACCACCGCCAGATCGATCCCGCGGCTGTTGGCACGCTGTGCGCCATGCAGATCGGCGGGCAGCGGCAGCGCGCTTTGCGGCGCCAGCCGCAGCGGCGAGACCAGCAGCTCGTCCATGCCCACCGACTCGCCGACCAGCTGATGCACAAACGAAAAATTGGCCGTTTTCCAGCAGCCGACGCACCAGGTAAGCGAGCAGGTCGCGGTGCGCGCGCGCCGGCGCATACACACGGCAGCGCACCGCCGGGTTCCTGAGCACCTCGCGGTGAATACCTTCGCCCATGCCATGCAGCCGCTGCAGCTCAAGCCTGGGTTCGACCCCGCCGCCGGGCCACCCCAAAGTGGCGCCAGCCCCCTCGGGGGGCGGCGACCCGCGCACGGCGGGGAGCATGGGGGCATCGGACCCACCGCCGGGCCGTCCCAAGGTGGGGTCAGCCCACTCGGGGCTGAGGACTGCGGCTCCCGAGGTGACTTCGCACCTTGGGACACCGGGAAGGAGCGATGTCTCTGGCTTCGCCTCGCCCCGTTGAAGGATGCCCGCGATCGTGCCGGCGTTGTGGGTGGCGAACTGGGGAAAGATCGCGTCGGCGCCGCCAGCAGTGCCTGGGCGCAGGCCAGATACCTCAAATCCGTGTGGTGCTTGTGGGTGAACACCGGGTAACCGCCCAGCCCCATTTCCTGTGCACGCTTGATTTCGACATCCCAGTAAGCGCCTTGGACCAGGCGGCACATGAGCCGGACCTGGTAGCGGCGCGCGAGCGCCACCACGTATCCGATCAGCTCGACCGCCTGGGTCTGGTACGACTGCAGCGCCAGGCCCAGACCGCCCCAGGCCGGACAGTGCTGCGCCACCTGCTGGGCCAGCGCCTCGAACACGGCCAGCGAGAGCTCCAGCCGGTCAACTTCCTCGGCGTCGATGGTGAGGTTCAGGTTGGCCTCGACCGCGGCGCTGCACAGGCCCCAGACGCGTGGCACCAGCTCGTCCATCACGCGGCCGTGTTGCAGGTCCTCGCAGCGCGGTGCAGGGCGCTGAGCTTGATGGAGATGCCATCGTTGTCCTGCGGTGAACGCGAGGCATCACCCTGGCGCGCGATCGCGGCGATGGCGTTCTGGTAACTCGCCAGATAGCGCAGCACGTCGGCGCTGGTGCGTTCGCCCTCGCCCATCAGGTCAAAGCTGAAGCGCCGCTGGCTTTGTCGCTAGCGCGCCGAGGCGGCCTCCTTCATGCCGTCCTCGACGGTCTGGCACAGCACAAACTGCCGCCCGGCAGCTGCACCGCGCTCAGCGTGGCCGCGATCACGGGTCGCGCGCCCAGCTTGGTCATCAGTCCCTGCGGTCCGGACGTTTTTGGCAGAAATTTTTCGACAGCGCAATCGCCGACGACGACAGCCGGCGCAGCGCCGAGTCAGCCACGCCATCAAAGTCGGCGCGCCCCAGCTGGTCCGCCGTCAGGGCGATCGCGGTTTCGGCGTCGGGCACACGCAGCAGCGCTTCGGCCAATCGCATCAGCGCCAGGCCTTCGGCGCTGGCGATCGGATACTCCGTGGGCAAGCTTTCCATCGCCCAGTCCAGCGCGTCTTGCAGCGCCGCGAGCCGCTGCTCGACCACGACCACCTCGGACCGGTAGGGAAATGGCAGGCGGTCGGACTGCCGCCGCGACATGGGGGAACTCCAGGACACAGTGACATGAAATCCGGATCATGACCGTCTGGTTGGTGAATTGCTTACCGGAAATCGATAGCACTCCGAATCATTCACGACTCATGAGCGCCATTTCCGACCATATCGACCGGATCGATCCGCGCATCCTGCAAGCCCTGCGGGCCGACGGCAGACTCTCCAACCTCAACCTCGCAGAAACCTTGGGCCTATCGCCCACCGCAGTGCGCGCGCACCCAGCGCCTGCAACGCGAGGGCGACACCCTGGGCCACGAGGCAAGGCTGAACCCACTCAAGCTCGGGCGCGGCATGACGGTGTTTGTCGAGATGCTCCTCGATCGCACCACACCCAATGTGTTCGAGGCCTTCAAGGCCGCGGTGCAGGTGCGTGACGAGATGATGGAATGCCACGTGGTGGCCGGCGGTTTCGACTACCGGCTCATGACCCGCATGGCCGACATGACCTACCGGGACTTCGCTTGCAGCGTGCTGTGGCAACTGCCTGGCGTGCGGGAGACGCGCACCTACGCGGTGATCCAGGAGATCAAGAGCAGCGCCCGGTTGCCGCTCTGAACGCGGCGCACGATCCTCCCCCTGCCAGGGATTGGCAGCCGGCAGGCCACATCGCACAATGCGGCCCATCGTCTTTTGCTTCCAGGAGATCCCACATGTCTGTATCCGTCCGCCTGCTGTGCTCGTCGGTGCTGCTGCTCGGTGCCACCGGCGCCCTCGCACAATCCACCAAGCCCGGCCTCTGGGAAATCCAGACCAAGATGGGCGGAAATCCGCAGATGGATCAGGCCATGGCCCAGATGCAACAACAGATGGCCAGCATGTCGCCCGCGCAGCGCAAGATGATGGAAGACATGATGGCGCAACAGGGCGTGAACGTCGGCGTGGGCAAGGGTGGGGCCATGTCGGTGAAGGTCTGCATCACGCCGGAGATGGCGGCGCGCCAGGAACTGCCCACCCAGACCGAAGGCGACTGCAAGACCCAGATCACCTCGCGCACGGCCAACAGCTTGAAGCTGAGCTTCGCCTGCACCAACCCGCCGTCCTCCGGCGACGGCAGCTACACCTTCCGCGGCGACACCGGCTACGACATGACGATGCGCGTCAAGACCACCCAGAACGGCAAGCCGATGAACACCACCATGGAAGGCACAGGCCGCTGGCTCGGCGCCGATTGCGGCAAGGTGCGACCCGTGCCTATGCCTGCCGGAAAGTGACAATCCATCAGGCCTTGGCCGGCCGGCTGCCAAAAATCGCCCGGCCCACCCGCACCAGCGTCGAGCCCGACGCGATCGCCGCGTCCAGGTCGTCGCTCATCCCCATCGACAGCGTGTCCAGCGCCAAGCCCCGCCGGTTCAGATCGTCGAACAGCGCGCGCGCCTGATCGAACACCACACGCTGCGCCGCCGCGGTCTCCGCCGGCTCGGGAATGCACATCAGGCCACGCAGCCGCAGCCGGGGCAGCTGTGCTACCGTCTGGGCCAGCGCGGGCAGCTCGGCCGGCGACACGCCCGATTTGTTGGCACCACCGTCCACATTGACCTGCAGGCAGACCTGCAGCGGCCCCAGCGCCACCGGGCGCTGCTCGCTCAGGCGCTGCGCGGTCTTGAGCCGGTCCACCGACTGCACCCAGTCGAAATGCTCGGCCACCAGCCGGGTCTTGTTGCTCTGCAAAGGTCCGATGCAGTGCCAGCGCAGCGGCTGCACGGGCAACATCGCGCGCAACGCCAGGATCTTCTCCACACCTTCCTGCACGTAGTTTTCGCCGAAGTCCCGCTGCCCTGCCGCCACCGCCTGCGCCACCGCCTCGGGCTCAAAGGTTTTGGACACGGCCAGCAACGTGACCTGCTGCACACCGCGCCCGGCAACCGCACAGGCGTGCCGTATACGGTCCCGAACGGTCTGGAGATTGGATTCAATGCTCGTCATAATCGTTACAACCACCAACTGCCCAGGATCCCGGGATGGACATCACCCAACTGCTGGCCTTCAGCGCCAAGAACAAGGCCTCCGACCTCCACCTCTCGGCCGGGCTGCCGCCCATGATACGGGTGCATGGTGACGTGAGACGCATCAACGTCGAGCCACTGGACCACAAGCAGGTCCACGCCATGGTGTACGACATCATGAACGACAGCCAGCGCAAGCAGTACGAAGAGTTCCTGGAATGTGACTTCTCGTTCGAGATCGAAGGCCTGGCGCGTTTCCGGGTCAACGCCTTCAACCACAACCGCGGCGCCGGCGCGGTGTTCCGCACCATCCCGAGCAAGATCCTCACACTGGAGCAGCTCAACGCGCCCAAGATTTTCGGCGAACTTGCACTGCGCCCGCGCGGCCTGGTGCTGGTCACCGGCCCCACCGGCTCGGGCAAATCCACCACCCTGGCCGCCATGGTCAACCACCTCAACGAGACCGAGTACGGCCACATCCTCACCGTGGAAGACCCGGTGGAGTTTGTGCACGAGTCCAAAAAATGCCTGGTGAACCAGCGCGAGGTGGGCCCACACACGCTGAGTTTTGCCAACGCGCTGCGCTCGGCCCTGCGCGAAGACCCGGACGCAATCCTGGTCGGCGAGATGCGCGACCTGGAAACGATCCGACTGGCCATGACGGCGGCTGAAACCGGTCACCTGGTGTTCGGCACGCTGCACACATCGAGTGCCGCCAAGACCATCGACCGCATCATCGACGTGTTCCCGGCCGAAGAAAAAGACATGGTGCGTGCCATGCTCTCCGAGTCGCTGGTGGCCGTGATCTCGCAGACCCTGTGCAAGAACAAGGACGGTTCGGGCCGTGTGGCGGCGCACGAAATCATGCTGGGCACCAGCGCCATCCGCAACCTGATCCGCGAAGCCAAGGTGGCACAGATGTATTCCGCGATCCAGACCGGCAACAACGTGGGCATGCAGACGCTGGACCAGAACCTGACCGATCTGGTGCGGCGCAACATCATCAGTCCGGCCGAGGCGCGCAGCAAAGCCAAGATCCCCGAGAACTTTCCGGGGTAGATGGCTCATCCCCGCGCCGGGCTTCGCCCGTCACCCCCTCAGGGCGCTTCGCTGGCAGACCGGCCCAGCCGGATCTGCGGCGTTCTCGGTGAACACGCAACGGCATTGGTCCTTGTATGAATTGAGAAAGCAAACACCATGGAACGCGATCAGGCATCCAAGTTCATCAACGATCTGCTCAAGCTGATGGTCAGCCGCACTGGCAGCGACCTGTTCCTGACCGCCGATTTTCCGCCCGCGATCAAGGTCGATGGCAAGGTGGTCAAGGTGTCGCCGCAGCCACTCAACGGTGTGCACACGCTGTCGCTGGCGCGCTCCATCATGAGTGACAAGCAGGCGGCCGAATTCGAGCGCACCAAAGAGTGCAACTTCGCCATCTCCCCGCCCAACATCGGGCGTTTCCGTGTCAGTGCCTTCATCCAGCAGGGCAAGGTTGGCATGGTGTTGCGGACCATTCCCGCCGTGCTGCCCACCATCGACAAGCTGGGCCTGCCACAGGTGCTCAAAGACGTGGTGCTGTCCAAACGCGGCCTGTGCATCCTGGTGGGCGCCACCGGCTCGGGCAAGACAACCTCGCTCGCGGCCATGGTCGACTGGCGCAACGAGCACACCCACGGCCACATCATCACCATCGAAGACCCGGTGGAGTTCGTGCACCCGCACAAGAACTGTGTGGTCACGCAGCGCGAGGTCGGGCTGGACACCGACAGTTGGGAAGCGGCGCTCAAGAACACGCTGCGCCAGGCGCCCGACGTGATTCTGATGGGCGAAATCCGCGACCGCGAGACCATGGAACACGCGGTGCAGTTCTCCGAAACCGGTCACCTGTGCCTGGCCACCCTGCACGCCAACAGCGCCAACCAGGCGCTGGACCGGATCATCAACTTCTTCCCCGAAGAGCGTCGCCCGCAGCTGCTGATGGACCTTTCGCTGAACCTGCGCGCGCTGATCTCACAGCGTCTGGTGCCGCGGCAGGACAACAAGGGCCGGTACGCGGCGGTGGAGATCATGCTCAACTCGCCGCTGATCTCCGATCTGATCTTCAAAGGTGATGTCGCCGAGATCAAGGAGATCATGAAAAAAAGCACCAACATCGGCATGCAGACCTTCGATCAGGCACTGTTCAATGCCTTCGAAGCAAACGTCATTTCTCTCGAAGACGCGCTGCGCAACGCCGACTCGCTCAACGACCTGCGCCTGCAGATCAAGCTCAACAGCCAGCGCGCCAAGACACAGGATCTGGCAGCCGGCACCGAGCACCTGACGATTGTCTGAAGAAGCATCCCCGCCGCCGAACGTCGCCCGCCCCCTCAAAGGGCCAATGTCTGCGGTCTGGCCAAGAGCCGGTTCCGCGGCACGCTGATTTCAGCCCCCCGTTTCGTCTGACACTTTCCGTGTCCCATCCAGGACAAGCGCTCCGGCTTGTCGGCCAGACAGCCGTCGCTCGACGCGCTGAAGGAAAATCACCCAATGAACACCATCGCCGAACGCAGTTACGAGCCCGTCAAATCCCATCGTGTGGCCTTCATCGGTCTGGGTGTCATGGGCTACCCCATGGCCGGCCATCTGGCGCGGGCCGGCCACCAGGTCACGGTCTACAACCGCACGGCGGCCAAGGCACAGGCCTGGTGCACCGACTTCGGCGGCCAGCAGCGCGGCACGCCGCGCGAGGCGGCCAAAGGGGCGGCCATCGTGTTCGCCTGTGTCGGCAACGACGACGATCTGCGCGCGGTGACCCTGGGGCCCGACGGGGCTTTCGCTGGCATGGAGCCGGGCACCATCTTCGTCGACCACACCACCGCCTCCGCCGATGTGGCGCGCCAGCTGGCCGAAGCGGCCAAGACGCTGGGGCTGCGCTTCATCGACGCGCCGGTCTCCGGTGGCCAGGCCGGTGCACAGAACGGCGCGCTCACCGTGATGTGCGGCGGCGAGCTGGCCGCGTTCGAGGCGGTGCGGCCGGTGGCGCAGGCGTTTTCCCGCGCCTTCACCCTCATGGGCCCCAGCGGCGCCGGTCAGCTGACCAAGATGGTCAACCAGATCTGCATCGCGGGCCTGGTACAAGGCCTGGCCGAAGGGGTCGCGTTTGGTCAGAAGGCCGGTCTGGACATGAACCAGGTGCTTGATGTGATCGGCAAGGGTGCGGCCCAGAGCTGGCAACTCGACAACCGCGGCAAGACCATGGTGGCCGATCAGTTCAACTTCGGTTTTGCGGTGGACTGGATGCGCAAAGACCTCGGACTGGTGCTCGACGAGGCCAAGCGCCATGGCGCCCGCCTGCCGGTGACCGCCCTGGTGGACCAGTTCTACGCCGACCTGCAGGCCATGGGCGGCAACCGGCTGGACACCTCCAGCCTGATCAAAAGACTGAAATAGCGCCCCGCGCCGCCACCGGCGTCACCGGCGTCACCGGCGTCACGCCATCGTGGGGACGGCGCTGGTGACCCGGCAAAGCCGGCCCCATGGAATCCAGGCACCCGACGCTCACCCAAGTCAGAAACCCGCTCGGACTCACTTGACCGGCGAAGCGGTCGCGTCGCTGGTCGGCGCTGGCTGGGGCCGCATCGCTTCCAGCTCTTCCGGGGTGATGATTTCCAGCACCCGCACCACGCGCTGAACGCCCTGGGTGTTGCGGGTGATCTCGGTGGCGCGATCGGCCTCGCGCTGTGTCACGCGGCCCATGAGGTAGACGGTGCCACGGGTGGTCACCACCTTGAACGCGCTCGACGGAAGGTCGCGCGCGTCGATCATCGACGCCTTCACGCGGGTTGTGGTCAAGGTGTCTGCCGAGCGCTGGGTGAACGATGTCGAGCCGAGCACACCCAGCTCGTTGACGATGCTGCGCACGTTCTCCACGCCCGCCACCGTCTGCTCCACCAGCGCCTTGTCCTGCTCGGCGGGCACCTCGCCGGTGAGCAGCACCTGCCGGTTGTAGCTGGTGATGCTGACGTTGCCGCGCTCACCCATCTTCTCGCGCAGGCGGTTGGTCGCACGCAGCTCGATGCCCTGGTCTTCGAGTTGTGCACCCGAGGTGCGGCGGTCCACCGCGACCATGGCGCCGGTGACCGCACCGCCGATCACCAGCGGCGCACAGGCGCCCAGGCTGCCGCCCAGCAGAGCAGCCCCCAGGCTCAGGCTGGCGAGCCGCGCCAGGCGGCGGGACAAAACTTTCTTCATACGGTGTTCTCCTGTTCGGTGTCAGTGGTGTCGGGCAGGCCCAGCAGCTGGGCGTCCACCCCGTCACAAATGCAGTGCAGCACCAGGTGGTGCACCTCCAGAATCCGGGCCGGCAGATCGTGTGGCACACAAACCTGCACATCGGTATCCCGCAAGCGCTGCGCCAGCTCGCCGCCACGCGCGCCGGTCAGCGCCAGCACGGTCATGTCGCGCTCGTGCGCCGCGTCCACCGCGGCCAGCACGTTGGCCGAGTTGCCGCTGGTGGAGATCGCCAGCAGCACGTCGCCGGCATGGCCAAGCGCGCGCACCTGGCGTGAAAACACGGCACGCGCGTCGAAATCGTTGGTGATGCCGGTCAGCACCGAAGCGTCGGCACACAGCGAGATCGCGGCCAGCTCGGGGCGTTCGCGGTCGTAACGACCGATAAAACTGGCCGCAAACTGCAGCGCCGCCGCAGCCGAAGCGCCGTTGCCACAGGTCAGCACCTTGCCGCCACCCGTGACACTGGCCAGCACCGCGCCCACCGCTGCCTCCACCTGGGGTGCCAGCGTCTGTGCGCACTGGTATTTCAGATCGGCGCTGTCGATGAACTGCTGCTGGATTCGTTGCACAAGCATGGCGCGATCATAGTCCTGGGTCGGGTGTCAAAAAGTTGCTGGCGCATCAAAAGCCGCGCGCAGCCAGGTGATGGAAGTTGCCGTCTGTGGACTGGCCAGCGCAGGGGCCGGGCCCTGCATCAGCACCACGTCAAAACGGCATGGGGGCTCTGATCCGAGCCGCAGCAAAAAGTGCCGCGCCGCCAGCACGATGCGCCGCTGCTTGGCGGGCGTGACGCTGCCGGCAGCACCGCCCTGGCTGTCGCTGGCGCGCTGGCGCACCTCGACGAAGACCAGCGTGCCGTCGGGCTCGCGCATAATCAAATCGATCTCGCCGCCGCCGCGGCCCGGGGTCTTGAAATTGCGCTGCACCAGTCGCAGACCCTGGGTTTGCAGATGGGCCAGGGCCACCTCTTCGGCGGCATCACCGCGCTGTTTGGTGGTGCTGCTGCCGCTGGTGGCTGCGGCGCTTGTTGCCGGCGCCGTCCTGCCCGCCAGCCATGCCTTCGGGTTGAACACCATTGTCTGCACACACCCCTTCCCTGTTGACCACCGCCAGCGCGTTCGCCGGCCAGCAGCATTATCCGCAGGGCGCGCTTTATCTGGTGGCCACGCCGATCGGCAACCTGGCCGACATCGGGCTGCGCGCACTGCATGTGCTGTCGCTGGCCGACACCGTGGCCTGTGAGGACACGCGCCACACCGCCTCGCTGCTGCAAGGCTACGGCTTGCACAAGCCGCTGCTCGCATTACACGAACACAACGAGGCCGAGGCGGCACAGACGGTGATCCAGCGCCTGCGCGACGGTCAGCGGGTGGCCTATGTGAGCGACGCCGGTACCCCCGGCGTGAGCGACCCGGGCGCGCGGCTGGTGGCGGCCACACAAGCCGCCGGCCTGCGCTGTGTGCCGATTCCTGGCGCGAGCAGCCTGACCGCCTTGCTCAGCGTGGCGGGGCTGGGTGGGGGTTCGGGACGTTTTGTGTTCGCCGGCTTTCTTTCGCCCAAACCGCTCGAGCGCCAGCGGGAGGTGGAGGCCATCTCGGCCGATGCGCGCGGCTGCCTGCTGCTGGAGGCACCACACCGGATCGAGGCGCTGGCCACGGCCCTGTCCACACTGGGCGCGCGCCGCCTCACGGTGGGCAGGGAGCTCACCAAGCAGTTCGAGGAAGTGGCCGAGGTTGCCGCGCAAGACCTGAGCGGCTGGCTGCAGACGAGCCCGCACCGCACCCGCGGCGAGTTTGTGTTGATGGTGCACCCGCAGGCGGCCACGGCAGACAACGATGTGCTCTCAACGGCCACGCTGCGCACGCTCGATCTGCTGCTGGCCGAGCTGCCACTCAAGACCGCGGTGCGCCTGTCGGCCGAAATCTCCGGCGAACCGCGCAACGCGCTCTACAACGTGGCCCTGGCGCGCCGCTCGGCCCGCGAAGAGGACCTCAGCGGCGGGTGAAGTCGGCCTCCAGCGGGGTGTCGCCACCCCGCCGCGGGGCGGCATCGGTCACCTCGGTCGCCTGCACGTCCACCACCTCGCCCGGCGGCTCGCCACGCGAGGCGCCCGGCCACACGCCCTGGGTGTAGCGCTGCGACTGCTCGCGCATGCGCGTGAACAAGACCACCGGCGCCGGTTTGCGCCCGGTCACCAGCGACCACAACGACACCAGCACCACAGCAACCAGCGCCGCCAGCAAAAAGCTCACGACAAACACAGCGGCCGCAACCACCAGCAGCAGCTTGATCGCGCCGGCCAGCAGGCGCCCCAGAAGATCGGAGAGAGGGTTCATCAGGGTCAGAGCGCCGCAGCGCGAACAGAGTTCCAGGACAGGTCGCGGAGAGTGGGCTTCGGCACAGGCGGGCTCGGCGCACATCGGCAAACACCCAGCATCCGCCAGACAAAGCCTACCCAAAACCCGACAAGGCAGGCTCCCGACCGGATGCATCGGGCGACACAACTTGTAGCTGTGGACATTGTGCCGATTTGCAATGGCACCCAGGCACCGCCCGGCGGCCGGCACCGCAGCCCGGACCGTCGCCTGCGCCGTGTCAGCGTGGCGCCGCAGCGCGCTGCTATGCTGAAGAATTCCCGACTGAGCTCCCACCGTTCGCGCCATGAAACGCCTCTCACAGTACTTTTTCCGCGGCCTCATCACCTTCCTGCCGGTGGTGCTCACCGTGTACCTGCTGTTCCTGTTCGTTTCCTGGATCGAAGGCCGGGCCATGGCCCTGATCCGCCCGGTGCTGGGCGATTTCTATCTGCCCGGCCTGGGCATTGCGCTGGGCGCTGGCGTGATCCTCGCGCTGGGTTTTCTGGTCTCTCAACCGATCAGCGCGCGCCTGCTCTCGTGGGTGGAGCTGCCGTTCACCAACCTGCCGGTGGTCAAGAGCATCTACACATCGCTGAAGAATTTTGCCGACTATTTCGCGCCCCACGACCAGCCCGCGCAGCAGGTGGTGTTGCTCAGCATGCCGGGGCAGGAACTGTCCATCGTGGGTCTGGTCACGCGCCAGTCGCTCAAAGGGCTGCCCCGCGGCCTGAGCGATCTGGACGACCGGGTCGCGGTCTACCTGCCCATGGGTTACATGATCGGCGGCTACACCGTGTTTGTGCCGCGCCGCTGGACCACGCCGATTGACATGTCGGTCGAAGAGGCGATGCGCTCGGCGCTGATCGCCTTCATGGCCTCGAATCCGGGAGAAACGAACCCATGAGCATCCGCAACCTCGACGCGCTGTTTGCGCCGACCTCGGTCGCTGTGTTCGGCGCCTCGCTGCGCCCGGCCAGCGTGGGCGGGACCGTCTGGCGCAACCTCAGCAGCGCCTTCCCCGGCCGGCTTTACGCGGTCAACCCCAAACACGCCGAGCTCGACGGCGTGAAGACCTTTGCCGACGTGGCGTCGCTGCCCGAGGCACCCGAGCTGGCCGTGATCTGCACCCCCGCAGCCACCGTCGCGCCGCTGATCGCCGAGCTTGGCGCGCGTGGCACCCGGGCGGCGATTGTCATCACCGCCGGCCAGACCCCGGCACAGAAGCAGGCCATGCTCGACGCCGCGCGGGTGCATACGCTGCGCATCCTCGGTCCCAACTGCATCGGCATGCTCTCGCCCCACGTCGGGCTCAACGCGAGCTTCTCGCACATCGGCGCCCAGCCCGGTGAACTCGCGTTTGTCTCACAGTCGGGGGCGCTGGTCACCGCCATGCTCGACTGGGCCGGCTCGCGCGGCATCGGTTTCTCGCACTTTGTCTCGCTCGGCGAACACGCCGACATCGACTTCGGCGACCTGCTCGACTTCCTCGGCAGCGACGCCAGGACGCGCGCCATCCTGCTCTACATCGAAAGCGTGGAGGAAAGTCCGAAGTTCATGTCGGCCGCGCGCGCCGCCGCGCGCAACAAACCGGTGCTGGTGGTCAAGGCCGGGCGTTCGGCCGCGGGCCAGGCCGCAGCCGCTTCGCACACCGGCGCGCTGGCCGGATCGGACGCGGTGTTCGACGCCGCCATCGAGCGCGCCGGCATGCTGCGTGTGACCTCGCTGCACGACCTGTTCCTCGCCGCCGAGACACTGGCGCGCTTTCGCGACGGCCCCTCGGGCGACCTCATCGTGCTCACCAACGGCGGCGGCGCCGGCGTGATGGCGGCCGATGCCGCGACCAGCGAAAACGTGCCGCTGGCCGACCTCGACCAGGCCACGCTGGAGCGGCTCAACGCGGTGCTGCCACCGAACTGGTCCCACGGCAACCCGATCGACATCGTTGGCGACGCGCCGGGCCAGCGCTATGTGGATGCGCTGCAGGCACTCAACAGCAATGGCGAGCCCCGCCACGCGGTGCTGTTCATCCAGGCGCCCACCGCCATCGTGCCCAGCACCGAGATCGCACAGGCACTGCTGCCCGCGGTCACCGCCGCGCCACGCCGTGTGCTGGGCTGCTGGCTCGGCGATGGCGCGGTGGCCCAGGCGCGGCAGCTCTTTCGCGACGCCGGCGTGCCCGACTACGACACACCCGAGCAGGCGGTGCGCGCCTTCTCGTTCCTGCGCACCTACCGCCTCAACCAGGAGGCGCTGCTGCAGACGCCGCCGGCGCACAGCGCCGCGCGCCCGGTCGATCTGCCGCGCATCCGCCACATCGTCAACGAGGTGCTCGCCAGCGGGCGCGAGCTGCTGACCGAGCCCGAAGCCAAGGACCTGCTCGACGCCGCCGGCCTGCCGGTGGTGGCCACACACGTGGTCGGCCCCGACGCGGCGGAGGCCCAGGCCGCGGCCGCCGAACTCGGCTACCCGGTGGCGCTCAAGATCCTCTCGCACGCGATCAGCCACAAGTCCGACGTGGGCGGCGTGCGCCTGAACATCGCCAACGCGGCCGAGCTCGGCGGGGCCTGCGCCGCCATGCTGGAGCGGGTGCGCCGCGAGCGGCCCGACGCCGATGTGCAGGGCTTCACCGTGCAGCGCATGGTCAGGCTCAAACACGCACACGAACTCATCATCGGCGCCAGCGTCGACCCGGTGTTCGGCCCGGTGATCCTGTTCGGCCAGGGCGGCACCGCGGTCGAGGTGCTGGCCGACCGCGCGCTGGCGCTGCCGCCGCTGAACACCCCGCTGGCGCTGGCGCAGATCGCACGCACCCGCGTCGCGCGGCTGCTGCGCGGCTACCGCGACGAGCCCGCCGCCGACATCAACGGCGTCGCCCAGGTGCTGGTCAGCGTGTCGCAGCTGCTGGCCGACCTGCCCGAGCTCGCCGAGCTCGACATCAACCCGCTGCTGGTCAACCACGAAGGCGCGGTGGCGCTGGACGCGCGGGTGCGTGTCTCGGCCAGACGGCCCGCGGGCGCGGCCAATTTCGCGATACAGCCCTATCCGCAGCAGCTGGTGGAAAGCTGGGTCTGGGACAACAAGGGGCAGCACGAGGCGGTCACCCTGCGCCCGATCCGGCCCGAAGACGAGCCGCAGCACCGGCAGTTTCTGGAGCTGATCGATCCCGAAGACATCCGCCTGCGCGTGTTCTACAGCCGCCGCCACATCGAACACAGCGAGCTCGCGCGCCTGACCCAGATCGACTACGCACGCGAAATGGCCTTCATCGCCACACGCGCCGGCCCTGGCGGCGAGGAGGAGACGCTGGGCACGGTGCGCGCCACGGTCGACCCCGACAACCAGGGCGCCGAGTTCGGTGTCCTCGTGCGCTCCGACCTCAAGGGCAGCGGCCTGGGGCACCGCCTCATGACCAAGATCATCGATTACCTGCGTGCCCGTGGCACCCGCCGCCTGGAGGGCACCGTGCTGCGCGAGAACACCGGCATGCTGGAGCTCGCGCGCCGCCTGGGCTTCCGCGAGAGCGCCAACCCCGGCGATCCCGACGACCGCAACACCCGCTTCGTCTCGCTCGATCTCCAGCCCGAGGACTGAACACCCCCGCCCGAACGCGGAAACAGCGCGCTCGCTACAGTGCGCCGATGGATTCTCTGACACAGATTGCCCTCGGCGCGGCCGTGAGCGTGGCCGTGATGGGCCGGCGCACCGCCGTCTGGAAAGCCGCGCTCTGGGGCGGCATCGCCGGCACCCTGCCGGATCTCGACGTGCTGATCGACCACGGCAACGCGGTGCTCAACATGGTGCGCCACCGCGGCGAGAGCCATGCCCTGTTCTATCTCACACTGGCCGCGCCGCTGCTCGCGTGGGTGGTCTCACGCATCCACGGGGAGCCGGCAGGATTCAAGCGCTGGTGGCTCGCGCTGTGGCTGGTGCTGATCACCCACCCGCTGCTTGACGCCATGACGGTGTACGGCACCCAGCTGTTGCTGCCCTTCTCCGACCACCCGTTTGGTGTCGGCAGTGTGTTCATCATCGACCCCGCCTACACCGTGCCGCTGATCGTGGGCGTGGTCGCGGCGCTGCGCCTGAAGAACACAAGAGGGCTGCGCTGGAACGCCGCCGCGCTGGTGTTGAGCACGCTGTACCTCGGCTGGAGCCTGCTGGCGCAGCAGCATGTGACGCGCATCGCCCGCGCATCGCTGCGCGCCGACGGCATCGCCCCGCAGGCCTTGCTGGTCACGCCTGCGCCGCTCAGCACCGTGCTCTGGCGCGTGGTCGCGACCACCCCCGAGCGCTACCACGAGGGCTTCTACTCGCTGCTCGACGCCACCCCCACGGTGCGCTGGACCAGCCACCCCAAGGGTGCCAACCTGTTCCAGCAGCACCGCGGCAACGACGCGGTGGCGCGCATCGCCGCCTTCACCCGGGGCCTGTTCAGCCTGCAGGTGGCCAGCGGCCGGTTGCTGCTGACCGACCTGCGCATGGGCCAGGAACCGGTCTACACCTTCCGCTTCGATCTCGGCGCACCCGATGCGGTTGGCGCCCAGCCGCCGAAGCAGCGCAGCCTGCGGCCCGACCTGGCGCGTGGCCTGCCCTGGCTGTGGGACCGCATCCGCGGCATCGACGCGCCTCGGCCCGGGGCGGCGGCTGACTGACACCAGCTTCGGTCTGCCGCACTGGCCGCCCACAACCCGGCACACCCGCCGGATCCAACACAATCCGGGCCATGCCCTGTGTCGGGCTGGGAAGGACCACCGGAATGCTCACCGGCTTGTTTGTGCTGCTGCTGGTTGTCGCCCTGCCGCTGCTCATCGTGGTGTTGGTGGTGCGGGCCACCGAGTCCGAACGCGCCAGCGTGTCACCGGACCTTCGCGCTCGGTCAATGGGTCGGGCCCAGGTCGGCCTGGTGTTCGGGCTGGCGGCACTGCCGGCGGTGGCGGTGCTGATCCGGCCTGGCGACGGGTATTTTGTGCTGCTGTGGGTGCCTGGACTGGCGGCCTTCGTTGTGGCCACGGGGCTCGCGGGTCTGCTTCACCGGTGGCTGACCGGCCCCTCGGCTGTCGCCGCCATGCTGACCGGACTTGCCGTGGCGCTGGGCACGGTCATGGCCCTGACCGGCCTGATCGGGCTGCTGATCGCTCCGTCGCTCGCCGGCGCCTGGTTCGCACTGTCTGCCGGCGCTGCTCTGGTGCTGGCGCCTCCCGGCACGCTGGTGCTGCTGATCGGCAGCCTGGCGGGGTGGGGTGTCAACCGCTGGTCAAAGCGCCCAGCGCCTCGGGCGCGCTCCGGCTCAATCCAACAGCGGTGACCGCCCGCCCGGTCCACGGACCCCTGTCGATCACACCATCAGCAGCGTCACCACGATGATGACCACGCCGATCGCCAGATTGATGCCCACCCAGGTGCGGATCGACGCCAGCGCGGCACCGCCGGCCGACCAGTTGCTCGCGCCCACCGCCCGGCTCAGGCGTTTGAACAGCACAAACCGGATGTGGCCGAAGATGCCAATCATCACGATGCCCAGCGTGGCCATGATGGTCCAGTCCAGCGGCATGCTGAACGCCAGGCCGGCCTGCACCGTCTCCTTGGCCAGGCGGCCGATCATCCACAGGCCGCTGGCCAGCACCACCACCACCGCGACCTGCACCGCCTGGAAGAAGCGGCCCAGCGCCTGGTGCATCAGGCGCATGCGCAGCGGCGGCTCCAGCGTGAGCGCGGCCGGACGCAGGAAAAAATGGGCAAAGAACATGCCGCCGATCCAGACGATGATGGCCAGCACATGGGCCAGCTTGAGCGCGGCGTAGATCATGAAAATACCTTGGGGTTCGGAGGGTCAGACGTCGGCCAGCACACCGTCGATCCGGCGTTGCAGCCGGTAGGGCGGCAGGCCCTGGAGCATGCGCCGCCCGTAGGCCTGGCGCAACAGCCGGGCATCGTAGCAAATGACCACCGCCTCATCGGCCTCGGTGCGCAAGGCGCGGCCGGTCCACTGCAACAGCCGAGCCCCGGTGGCCGGCACCACCAGCTCGTTGAACGGGTCGCGCCCTTGCGCCTTGAGCCAGTCGGCGCGCGCCTGGCCCACCGGGTCGCTGGGCGAGGCAAACGGCAGCTTGGTGATGAACACCCACTCGCACAGCTCGCCCGGCAGGTCCAGCCCTTCGCCAAACGATTGCAGGCCGAACAGGATGGACGCCCGCCCCTCGGCCACGCGCTCCGCGTGGCGCCGGATCAGCAGCATGCGCGAGGCCTCGCCCTGCGCCAGCACGCGATCGCGCAGGCCGGCGTGCATGCCACGCTCCAGCAGCTCCTGGGCGCGGCGCATCAGCGCTTTGGAGGTGAACAGCACCAGCGCACCGCGCTGCACCTGGGCCAGATCGTCCATCAGCGTGTCCAGCATCTCGCGGGAATAGGCTTCCACGTCCTTCGGGTCGGCGTGCGTCTGCACCACCACCAGCCGGCCCTGGCGCGCGTGGTCGAACGGGCTTTGCACCTCGCGCGCCTGCACCGCGTCGTCGAACGCCAGGCCCGACTCGTGCAGGAAATGGTCGAAGCTGCCGCAGCTGGTCAGCGAAGCCGAGGTGACCACCGCCGCGCGCACGTTGCGCCACAGGTGGTTGCGCAACAGGCTGCCCGGCTGCAGCGGGCAGGCGTGGGCGCTGAGTGTGACCAGCCCGCCCTGAACGCCGGCCTGCAGCCACTTGGCCAGCGGCGGCTGGCCGTCCACCGGCTCCTGCAGCCACAGCTCGGCGGTGGCCTGCAGGTGTTGCAGACGCGGCGCAAGCACCCCGAGGCGGCTGTAGAGCTTGGCGCAGCGCGCCGCGTCGCCCGGGTTGTCGCGCGCGTTGGCCTTGAGCTGGGTCGCCAGCGCCTCCATCACCTTGAGCAGGGCGGCCGACCGGGTGGCGAGTTGCGACACGCTCTCCGTCCATTCAACCGGCAGGGCGCCGCCCTCGAAACGCTCGACCACCGGCGCACGGCTGTTGTCGAAGCCGCCGCGGGCCACGGGCGCGCGCGCGTCGCGGCCGGTGAGCGGGTCCCAGGCCGGCAGCGCGCCGATGCGCGCCATCGCCAGCCGCGCCAGATCGCCCTGCGCGGTTTTGAGCTCGCGCGCAAAGCCCGCCACGTCGATGCCCGGCGTGTGCTGCAAGGCGCTGGCCACTTCTTCGACCGCGCGCGGCAGGCGGTCCAGCCACTGGCTGCGCATCAGGTCCATGCTTTCGGTGAACTGGCCCTGGGCCACCGCGCCCAGGTGGTGCGCCTCGTCGAACACGATGTAGCAATCCTGCGGCGCCGGCAGCGCGTGCAGGCCCAGCGTGGCCAGCAGCAGGTCGTGGTTGACCACGATCACCTGCGACTGCGCCAGCCGCGCACGCGCCTGGTAGTAGCTGCAGCTGTTGTAGCTCGGGCAGTGGCGCGCGGTGCAGGTGTGACGCTCGGCCGCCACCGGCCCCCAGAGTTCGCCCTCGGGTGGCTCGTCGAGCCGGTCGCGGTCGCCGTCCCAGGCACCGCTGTCCAGCGTCTGCGCCCACTGCGTGTATTGCTGGGCACGCTCGCTCCAGCGCTCGGCGGCGCGGGCGCTGGCCGCCGCGCTGGCGACCGTGTGCGCGGCCAGCGCCTCCGGCGCCTGGCTGGCGCTGTCGGGCGCGTCGTCGCTCTCGAACAGCTCGGCGCTGGCCGCATCGCCGCCGCTGAGCTGGTCGAGCTTCAGGCGGCACACGTAGCGTCCGCGCCCTTTGGCCAGCGCAAACGTGAACGGCTGCGGCAGCGCGGCCGACAGCGCCGGCAGGTCCTTGGCCATCAGCTGCTCCTGCAGCGCCACGGTGGCGGTGGAAATGATCACGCGCTTTTGCTGCGCCAGCGCCAGCGGGATCACGGCGGCGGCGTAAGCGGCCGATTTGCCCACCCCGGTGCCGGCCTGCACCACCGCAATCGCGCGCTCGCCCGGTGGCGCCTCGGCCGCGGCCGGCTCGCCGCCCTGCTTGTCGCTGGCCGGCCAGTCCACCACGCTGAGGGTTTCGGCGATATGTGCCGCCATCTCGCGCTGGCCGGGGCGCGAGCGAAATCCGGCCGAATGTGCCACCAGGTGGTCGAACGCGGCCAGGGCCAGCGCCTCGCGCGCCAGCGGGCCGCGCGGTGCCGCGGTGGTGTCGGAATACTCGGGGGTGGCGGTGGATTCGCTCATGCAGCCGGGCATTGTCCCAGACCCCACGCCGCCGCTGCTGCGCTGCACAATCAGAAACCCCGCACCAGAAACCCTGTCTTCGGAGAAACACCCATGCCGCGCGCCCCATCGGACAAGTCCGCAAAAGCCCCCACGGCACCCCCACGCGCCCGACAGACTGCCACCGCAGCGCCCCAACCGGCGCGCAAAAAACACCTGCGCATCGACCTCGCCCTGCAAGGCGGCGGCTCCCACGGCGCCTTCACCTGGGGCGTGCTCGACCGGTTGCTGGAAGACGAGCGGCTGGAGATCGCCGGCATCAGCGGCACCAGCGCCGGCGCGATGAACGCGGTGGCGGTGGCCGCCGGTCTCATGGAAGGCGGGCGCGACGGCGCGCGGGCCGCACTGCGCCGCTTCTGGACCCGGGTGGCCGGTGCGTCACCGTTCAATCAGCTCGACGACGGGCCGCTGGGCGCGCTGTTCGGCCCCAGCAACCCCTGGCTCAAACCCTGGCTCGCGCCACTGCAGCAATTCGGCCAGGCGCTGGGCAGCCAGCTCTCGCCCTACCAGCTCAACCCGCTCAACCTCAATCCGCTGCGCGACATCCTGACCGCCACGGTGGACTTCGAGGCCGTGCGCGCCTGCGACCGCACCCAGCTGTTTGTCGCCGCCACCCAGGTCGCCACCGGCGAGCTGCGCATCTTCCGCCAGGCCGAGATCACGGTCGACATGGTGCTCGCCTCGGCCTGCCTGCCGCTGATGTTCCAGGCGGTGGAGATCGACGGCGAGGCCTACTGGGACGGGGGCTACGCCGGCAACCCCGCGCTGCTGCCCCTGATCGCCGAGACCGACGCCGACGACCTGCTGCTGGTGCAGATCAACCCCAGCCGGCGCAACACCCTGCCCACCCGCGCCGAAGACATCCTGGACCGCGCCAGCGAAGTCACCTTCAACGCCAGCCTCATCAAGGAGCTGCGCACCATCGGCCTGATCAAAGAGGTGCTGGCCGACGCCGGCCGGCCCGACAGCGCCTACCGCCGCCCGCTGTTTCGCCGCATCGACGACATGCGCCTGCACCGGCTCGACGCCGAGGCCGAGCTGGCCCAGTTCAGCGCGTCGAGCAAAGCCCAGACCAACCGCGCTTTCCTGGAACAGCTGCACAGCATCGGCCGCCAGGCCGCCGACAGCTGGCTGACCGAACACGCCCGCGACCTCGGCAAGCGTTCCACCTTCGATCTGCCCGGGGCGCTCACGCCCTGAACACCGGGCACAAAAAAGCCCGGTCGGCCGACCGGGCTTTTTGACGAAACACGAAACGCCCGGGCGACGGGCGACCGGCCATCAGTTCAGCGGCACCGCGCCCACCAGCGGGCGCTTCTCCAGTGTCCACTGGTGCAGCGAACCGTCGAACTGGCGGGCACCCGGGTTGCCCAGCACTTCCGACAGGATGAACCAGGGCAGGCTCGATTGCGCGCCGCTGTTGCAGTACACCACCGAAGGCGCCGCCGGGTCGATGCCCTGGGCCAGCAGCACGGCTTTGTAGGTGTTGGCGGGCAGCAGCTTCACAGCGCCGCCCACCTTCTTGTAGGTCGTATCGGGCGACAAAGGCTTGGCGGTCTCGATGTGGCCGGCGGCAAAAACGTAATCGCGTTTGGCCAGGCCGTGGTACTGCGGCAGCTCGCGGCCGTCGATCAGCTGGATGTTCTTTTTCTCCACGATGGCGGCCACTTCGTTCGAATCCGCAAAGTAGCGCGCGCTGCGGTCGGCGGCCGACTTCCAGTTGCCCGTCCTGGCAACGAGTGCGTCCTTCACGAAAGGCTTGCCTTCCAGCAGCCACGCGGCCATACCGCCGTCGAGCATCGCCACCTGGTCTTCGCCGTACAGCTTGAACTGCCAGTACAGGCGCATGCCGTCGTTCACGTCGGCCACCTCCATGCCCACCGGCACGATCACGATCGGCTTGCCGCTGTCGATGCCGGCTGCCTGCACCATGGTCTCGAAGGCCGCGCGCTCGGGCACCATGTACTTGACCTTGGTGCCGTTGATCTCGCGCTCGACGCGGATGGTCTTGAACTCCATCAGCCGCGAACCGGCGATGTGGCCACCAACTTCGTCGATCACCTTCTTGCCCTTGACCTCTTCGAATTCGGGTTCCGAGGTGAACGACTTGGCGCTGCCGCGCAGGTCCAGCACCTGCACCTTGTCCAGGTTGGCGGCCAGCCAGTTCACGTCGACCACCGGGCCGGGCAGGCCCTGGGCCAGGGCGGCACCGGCGGCAACGCCCCAGGCCAGCGTGGCCGAAGCCAGTTGTTTCCACAATCTCATGGTTTGCTCCTCAGGTTGGAAAAAAACGTCAGGCGCCGCGCGTCAGCGCGACAGACCCAGCTGCACGATCTTGGGCGGCAAGGCGGCCGAGCAATCGCTCAGCACGTCCAGCGCCCGGTCTTCAAACACGGTCTCGGCATCGGCCCGCGCCAGCAGCGGCGCCAGACGCGCATCGCGGGCCTGCAGCAGCGCCGCCAGCTCGTCGGCAAACAGCGCCACCATCGCGGTGAGCCACTCCGCCACCGGCGCCAGGCGCCCGCCCGCCTGGACACAAAAGCGCCGCAGCGCCGGCAGCACCTGCGCCGCCGGACGCCAGCGTTCGCCGGTGACCCAGCGGTTGGTGGTGAACCAGCGCATCGGCTGGCCCCGGTTGTCCAGCGAGAGCGCGGCCAGGTGCATGAAATCACCCGGCTTGCGGCCCTCGGCAAACAGGTGGAAGTGCCCGTGCTCGGACACCCCGTGGCGGTGCGCGTGGTAATAAAAGCGGGTGCCGGCCTGTGTGTCCACCACATCGTTCCGGGGGTAGTGGCGCAACACCTCGAAGTCGCGCGCTCCGGCCAGCGCCGCGTGTGCCAGGCTGGTGCCGGCCTGGGCGTAGCGCAGCGGCACGGCCAGCGCGGTGTGTGCGCTGGAGGCGAGCAAGTCTGCGCCGGCCGCCATCACCGCCTTACTTCCTGGGCGCGCAGGGATTGCCCGGCGCGCACGGGTTGGCGCCATCACCCTGCTTCTTCTTTTTCTTCTTCTTGCCCGGGCCACAGGGGTTGGCCGGGCCGCACGGGTTGGCCGCGGGGGCCGCCGTGTCGTTTTTGGTGGTCTCGGGTTTCGTGGTCTCGGCCTTGGTGGTGGCATCGGCGGCCACGGCGTGGGTGGCTGGCACCACCAGGGCGCTGGCGACCAGCAGGGCGGAGAGGGTTTGCGCCAGGCTGGCGATCGGGGACTGCTTGGCCATGTGAGGCTGCTCCTTGAAGAAAGAAAAAGAAAAGGGAATCGCCGTCAGTGCGGCTCGCAGGCAGCGCCGGCCACCGCCTCTTCGGCCGTCACCGGGCCACGGCCCCGGCGCTCGAACCAGGAACCAGCGTAGAACACGCCGATCAGGGCAACAAACAGAATGCCGATCAGCACGATCTGCGGGATGTCCCAGGCGTCGGTGAAGGTGTCGCCGGTGTCGATTTCCCACATCGCCATCAGCGATTCGATGACCGGGCCGTACAGGCCGGCAAACACGAAGGTGCCCGCCACCAGACCGACGATGAACACCAGCGCGTCGAGCCGGCCGGAAAACACCCCGACCACCGAGGTGCCCGGGCAGTAGCCACCGATCGCAAAACCGCCACCCACCAGCAAGCCGCCGATGGCCGAGGCCATGAGCAGGGAGGTCGGCACAAAAACCGCCTCGGCGTTCATCCAGCCCAGCGCCTCGAAGCCATACAGGCCGGTGGCCGCGACCACGATGGCGGTGAACATCACCTTGAACACCGACCAGTCGCGCAGCGAAAACTGCGCGGTCAGCTTGCAGGGACTGCCAAAGCCGGCGTTCTCCAGCACATAGCCGAAGAGGAAGCCGCAGACCAGGCCGGAGATTGCACCGGCGTCATTCAGTGGCCACATGTCAGAGTCCCTTCACGAAACGGTGGACGATCAGGCCGGAGGCAAAAAACGTCGCCAGGAACACAAAGGCCGCGATGCCCAGCGTGGCTGCGCCCGACAGGCCCAGGCCGCTGGTGCAGCCGGCCGCCACGCGGGCACCAAAGCCAGACAGCAGGCCGCCGATCAGTGCGGTGGCGATGCGCCGGGATCCGCCGACGCTGCGCGCGCCGTCGAGCTGCACCCGCATGCGCCCGCCCATGAAAGCTGCCACCAGCGCACCCATCGCCACCCCCACCACCTGCCAGCTGATCCACGACGGCAGCGGGTTGGCTCCGTCTTCCACCATGGCGCCCAGGTATTCGTTGGCCTGTGTGGCCGCAGGCGCCACCTCGTTGCCGAGCCAGGCGGTGAGACGGGTGGAGGCGCCGGTGGCGCCCAGTCCGTGGCCGGTCCAGACAAAGGTGAGCAGCAGCACCAGGCCCAGCAGGATGCCCGCCAGCAGCGGCGGCCAGAAAGGTTTGACGGGCCGGTGGCCGGCGGCTCCGATGGCAGGGGAATTCATGGGCGTTTGTTCTCCGGTGAAAATACCCGTACTAGTATAGCTATCGACACAAACCCCGCCCCATGTGGTGGCATCGGCCACCGCCCCCACACAACCGACACACCATGCCCGCCACCGCCCTGCTGCTCACCACCGTCGGCCTGGGCGCCGCGCTGCTGGGCGCGCGCCATGCGCTGCACCGCGGCCTGGCGCCGCAGGCCAGCACCGAAGGCACCACCCCGGCCGAACTCGGCCTGCCGGCCCGCGAGGTGCAGATCCCCGGCGCGGCGGGCCAGCGCCTGTTTGCCTGGTACCTGCCCGCGCCCGGCACCCCCGACGACACCACGCCGGCGCCCGCCGTGGTGCTGCTGCACGGCTGGGGCGGCAACGCCAGCACCCTGCTGCCCGCCGCGCAGGCGCTGCACCACGCGGGGTATGCCGTGCTGCTGCCCGAGTCGCGCAACCACGGCCGCAGCGAGCGCCGCGGCCACAGCTCCTTGCCAGCGTTTGCCGACGACCTCGACGCCGCACTCGACTGGCTGGCACAACAGCCCGGCGTCGACCCGCAGCGCCTCGCCGCCATCGGCCATTCG
>CAYRIT010000011.1:0-51394 GCA_964424415.1 uncultured Hydrogenophaga sp. | reverse complement strand
GCAGGACACCTTCGGCATGAACATGGTGGCGCTGATCGACGGCCAGCCGCGCCTGTGCAACCTGCTCGATCTGGTGCAGGTGTTCCTGGATCACCGTCGCGAGGTGGTGACGCGGCGCACCGTGTTCAACCTGCGCAAGGCGCGCGAACGTGGCCACGTGCTCGAAGGCCTGGCCGTGGCGCTGGCCAACATCGACGAATTCATCCGCATCATCCGCGAGTCGCCCACCCCACCGGTGGCCAAGACCGAGCTGATGGCGCGCCCTTGGGACAGCGCACTGGTGCGGGAGATGCTCACCCGTGCCAAAGCCGATGGCAGCGTGATCAACGCCGACGACTACCGCCCCGAAGGCCTGGAGCGCGAGCTTGGCATGGGTGGCGACGGCCTGTACCGGCTGTCCGAGACGCAGGCGCAGGAAATTCTGCAAATGCGTCTGCAGCGCCTGACCGGCCTGGAGCAAGACAAGATCGTCGCCGAGTACAAAGAAGTGATGGGTGTGATCGACGATTTGCTCGACATCCTGTCCAAACCCGAGCGCGTCTCCACCATCATTGGCGAAGAACTCACCGAGGTAAAACAGGAATTCGGACAGACCAAGCTGGGCGCACGGCGCAGCGAGATCGAACACAGTGCGCAGGATCTGAGCACCGAAGACCTGATCACCCCGACCGACATGGTCGTCACGCTCAGCCACAGCGGCTACATCAAGAGCCAGCCCTTGAGCGAATACCGGGCCCAGAAGCGCGGCGGACGCGGCAAACAGGCCACGGCCACCAAGGAAGACGACTGGATCGACCAGCTCTTCATCGCCAACACACACGACTACATCCTGTGTTTCTCCAACCGCGGTCGCCTGTACTGGCTCAAGGTATGGGAAGTGCCAGCCGGTTCGCGCGGATCGCGCGGTAGGCCCATCGTCAACATGTTCCCGCTCGACGAAGGCGAGAAGATCAACGTGGTGTTGCCGCTCACCGGCGAGGCGCGCAGCTTCCCCGAAGACCGGTTTGTGTTCATGGCGACCAGCATGGGCACGGTTAAAAAGACACCGCTCAACGAATTCAGCAATCCGCGCAAGGCCGGCATCATCGCCGTGGGCCTGGACGAAGGCGACTACCTGATCGGCGCCGCACTCACCGACGGCCAGCACGACGTGATGCTGTTTTCCGACGGCGGCAAGGCGGTGCGCTTTGACGAGAACGACGTGCGCCCCATGGGTCGCAACGCGCGCGGTGTGCGCGGCATGATGATCGAGGACGGCCAGAACGTGATCGCCATGCTGGTCGCCGAAGACGAGGCCCAAAGTGTGCTGACGGCCACCATCAACGGCTTTGGCAAACGCACACCCATCTCGGAATACACCCGCCACGGCCGCGGCACCAAAGGCATGATCGCGATCCAGCAAAGTGAGCGCAACGGCAAGGTCGTCGCCGCCACGCTGGTGCACACGGAAGACGAGATCATGCTGATCACCGACACCGGCGTGCTGGTGCGCACACGGGTCTCGGAAATTCGCGAAATGGGTCGTGCCACCCAGGGCGTGACGCTGATTGCGCTGGACGAAGGCTCGGAACTCTCGGGTCTGCAGCGCATTGTCGAAAACGACGCCAACGTGCCGGAAGTGACTGACACCGCCGAAGGCGACAACGACGCTGGAAGCGGCAGCGACGGCGCTACAGAAAACGGCGACCCGGCATGACGGAACGCCTCACGCGCCCTTACAACTTCTCCGCCGGTCCGGCCGCCATGCCGGCCGAGGTGCTGCAGCAGGCCGCCGCCGAAATGCTCGACTGGCAAGGCAGCGGCATGGGTGTGATGGAGATGAGCCACCGCGGCAAGGCCTTCATGTCCATCATTTCAGCGGCGGAACGTGACCTGCGCGAACTGCTCGCAGTGCCATCCCACTTTCGCATCCTGTTCATGCAAGGCGGCGGACTGGCCGAGAACGCCATCGTGCCGCTGAACCTCTCGCGCGGCGGTGTGATCGACTTCGTGATCACCGGCGGCTGGAGCCAGAAATCGGCCAAGGAAGCGCGCAAGTACGCCACCGTGCGCATCGCCGCCAGCAACGAAGCCCAAGCCCACACCACCTTGCCCAAGCCCGCGAGCTGGCAGCTCAGCGGCGATGCGCAGTATGTCCACCTGTGCAGCAACGAAACCATCCACGGCGTGGAGTTCCACCAACTGCCCGACCTGCAGGCGCTGGGCAGCACGGCGCCGCTGGTGATCGATTTTTCATCCCACGTGGCCTCGCGCCCGGTCGACTGGTCGCGTGTGGGCCTGGCGTTTGGCGGCGCACAGAAAAATCTGGGGCCGGCTGGCCTCACCCTCGTCGTGGTGCGCGAAGACCTGCTCGGTCACGCACTCAAGGTCTGCCCCAGCGCCTTCGACTACCAGACCGTGGCCGACAACGCGTCGATGTACAACACGCCGCCCACCTACGCCATCTACATGGCGGGCCTCACCTTCCAGTGGCTCAAGCGCCAGACCGAGGGCGACGCCACCGGTGTGGCTGCGATGGAGCTGCGAAACACCGCCAAGGCCGCTCAGCTGTACGACTTCATTGACGGCTCATCCTTCTACCTGAACAAGGTCGCCAAGGACTGCCGCTCGCGCATGAACATCCCCTTCTTCCTGCGCGACGAATCGCGCAACGAAGCTTTCCTGGCGGGCGCACAGGCCGCCGGCCTGCTGCAACTCAAAGGTCACAAATCGGTGGGCGGCATGCGCGCCAGCATTTACAACGCCCTGCCTCTTGAGGGCGTGCAGGCGCTGGTGAACCACATGCGTGATTTCGAAAAAACGCAGGCCTGAGGACGCCATGACACAGCCCACCCAGTCCGAAGCCTTGGCCCACCTCCGGGTGCAGATCGACTCGCTCGACCAGCAACTGCTCTCCTTGCTTAACCAGCGTGCCCGCGTGGCCGAGCAGGTTGGCGAGATCAAGCGAGCCGAGGGTTCGCCTTTTTTCCGCCCAGACCGCGTGGCCCAGGTGATCGACAAGATCCAGGCCGCCAACCAGGGCCCGCTGCTCAACCAGCACGTGGCTTCGGTCTGGCGCGAAATCATGTCGGCCTGCCTGGCGCTGGAGGCGCCGCAGCGCGTGGCGGTGCTCGGACCGGCCGGCACGTTCTGCGAGCAGGCGGCGGTCGAGTTTTTTGGTGGCGCAGCCAACCTGATCTATTGCGCCAACTTCGACGAGGTGTTCCACGCCACGGCGGCGGGCACCGCGCAGTACGGCGTGGTCGGCATGGAGAACTCCACCGAAGGCGTGGTGGCGCGATCACTCGATCTGTTCTTGCGCTCGCCGGTGCACGTGGTGGGCGAAATCAGCCTGCTGGTGCGCCACAACCTGCTGCGCCAGACCAACTCGCTCGATGGCATCGAGGTCGTGATGGCGCACCCGCAGGCGCTGGCGCAGTGCCAGAACTGGCTGACCCAGCACCTGCCCGATGCCGAGCGCCGAGCCGTGGCCAGCAACGCAGAGGGCGCGCGCCTCGCCGCCACCCATCCGGCCTGGGCCGCACTCGCCAGCGAGCGCGCGGCGGGCCAGTTCGCGCTGCACATCGTCTCGCACGCGGTCCAGGACGAGGCCTACAACCGCACCCGCTTTGCGGTCATCAGCCTGCCGCAGACCATGGCCATGCCACCCGCCTCGGGTCGCGACTGCACCAGCCTGGTGGTCTCGGTGCCGAACCGTCCCGGCGCGGTGCACGACCTGCTGGTGCCGCTGAAGAACAACGGCGTGTCCATGACGCGCTTCGAATCGCGACCGGCCAAGTCGGGTCAGTGGGAATACTACTTCTACATCGACATTGCCGGTCACCCCACACAGCCCCACGTGGCCGCCGCGCTCAAAGAGCTGCAAGGCCTGTGCGCGTTCTACAAGGTGCTCGGCGCGTACCCGGTGAGCGAATGAACTGCCCTGCCAGCACCACCTTGAACCGCCGCCCGGCCATCGGCCTTCGATCGGACGCCCATGTTTGAACAACTCGGTCTGATCGGCTGCGGCCTGATGGGCGGCTCTTTTGCACTGGCGATGAAACGCGCCGGTCTGGTCAAGCGCGTGGTCGGCTACAGCAAGTCGCCCTCCACCACCGAACGCGCACGCCAGCTGGGCGTGATCGACGTGGAAGCGCCATCGGCATTGCTCGCGGTATCGGGCGCCGACCTGGTGCTGCTGGCCGTTCCGGTGGCGGCCACCGAAGCGACCTTCAAGGCCATTCGGCACCTGGTGCACAAAGACAGCCTGATCATGGACGTCGGCTCCACCAAACGCGAGGTGGTGGATGCGGCCCGCCGCGTGCTGCGCGATCAGGTCGGGGTGTTTGTACCGGCGCACCCGATCACCGGCAAAGAGCTCGCGGGCGTGGAGCACGCCGACGCCGATCTGTACACTGGGCGCCAGGTCATCCTGACGCCGATCGAGCGCACCTTCACCGCGCAACTCGCCAAGGCCGCGCAGGTCTGGACGGCGCTGGGCTGCCAGGTGCAGCAGATGGCACCCGAAGCACACGACGCAGCCTACGCGGCGGTCAGCCACCTGCCCCATCTGCTGGCGTTTGCGTTGATGAACGCCGTGTCAGGACAGGAACACGGCAAGGCCTTTCTGAGTCTGGCCGGCCCCGGGTTTCGCGACTTCACCCGCATCGCCGCGAGCGACCCCAGTGTGTGGCGCGACATCCTGGTCTCCAACCGCGAGGAGCTGCTGACGCAGTCGCGCCATTTCCAGCGCGCCTTGCATGCGCTGGAATCGGCGATTGCGATCGGCGATCCGGATGCGCTGGAAACGCTGATCGAGCACGCCAGCACCACACGCGCGCACTGGCGCATGACCGCCCTCAAATCCCCGCGCTGAGTCCGTCGCCATGGCGCCCGGCGCCGGCGCGGCCCGCCATCGATCCATGTACGCCACACCGTTCCTCGATATCCCCCCGTTACAGGCTGCCGCAGGGGTGGTCCGCCTGCCCGGCTCCAAGAGTATTTCCAACCGCGTGCTGCTGCTCGCCGCGCTGAGCGAGGGTGCCACCGATGTGGTGGACCTGCTCGACTCGGACGACACCCAGGTCATGCTGCAGGCCCTGGCGCAGCTCGGTAGTCGCCCAGAGCAGCAGGCCGATGGCGCTTTGCGGGTGCACGGCCTGGGCGGCCACCTGGCGGTGAAGCAGGCCACGCTGTTCCTGGGCAACGCCGGCACCGCGATGCGGCCACTGACCGCCGCGCTGGCCTTGCTCGCCAGTCAGCAGGGTGGGCAGTTCGAGCTCAGCGGTGTGCCGCGCATGCACGAGCGCCCGATCGGCGACCTGGTGGATGCGCTGCGCCAGCTGGGTTGCCCGATGGCCTGCCTCGCAAACGAGGGGTATCCGCCGCTGCGTTTGGGCGATGGCGCAGTGCACGGCTTGCAACTGGGCCAGCCGATCCGGGTGCGGGGTGATGTATCGAGTCAGTTCCTGACAGCCCTGTTGCTGGCGCTGCCGCTGGTGGCCGCCACACAAGCCATCGTGATCGAGGTGGTGGGCGAGCTGATCTCCCGGCCCTATGTCGAGATCACGCTCAGGCTGCTGCAGCGTTTTGGTGTGCAGGTGGCGTGCGACGGCTGGTCGCGCTTCACCATTCCCGCGGGCAGCCGGTATACCTCGCCGGGGCGCATGGCGGTCGAGGGTGACGCCTCGTCGGCCAGCTACTTCATCGCGCTGGGTGCGTTGGCGCCGCCGAGCCCGGGTTGTGACGGCATCACCATCGAGGGCGTGGGCCTGTCTTCCATCCAGGGCGACATCGCCTTTGTGGACGCAGCCCGAGCCATGGGGGCACACATCGAGGGCGAGGCCAACCGCCTGCACATCCGCCGCGGTGCCTGGCCGCTCAAGGCCATCGATCTCGACTGCAACCACATCCCCGACGCGGCAATGACCCTCGCGGTGATGGCGCTGTATGCCCAAGGCACGACCACACTGCGCAACATCGCCAGCTGGCGCGTGAAGGAAACCGACCGCATCGCCGCCATGGCCAATGAGAGCCGCAAACTCGGCGCCACGGTGGAAGAAGGGACCGACTTCATCCGCATCACGCCACCTGGCCAGCGCCCCACCGCCGGGCCACTCCAAGGTGGGGCAGCCCCGTCGGGTGGCAGCGAACCTCGCACGGCGCGGAACGCGGGGGTGGCAAACGCTTGGCGGACTGCCAGCATCCACACCTACGACGACCACCGTGTCGCCATGTGCTTTTCGCTTGCTGCCTTCAACCCGGCGGGCTTGCCGGTGCGCATCGAAGACCCGAAGTGCGTGGGCAAGACCTTCCCCGACTACTTCGAAACCCTGTTTTCGGTCTGCCAGACCGCACCGGCCCAGATTCCGGTGATCTGCATCGACGGCCCCACCGCCTCCGGCAAGGGCACACTCTCGGCCGAAATTGCGCGCTCGCTCGGTTACCACCTGCTGGACTCGGGCGCGCTCTATCGTCTGGTCGGCCTCGCGGCCGAGCGCACCGGTCTCTCCACGTGTGAGGTCGATCTGGCCGTTCCCGCTCAGGCCAGCCGCCTGGGCGCGCTGGCGGCCAGCCTTCGGGTGCGGTTCACCGGCGAGCACGTCCTGCTGGATGGAGAAGATGTGACTGACGCCTTGCGCACCGAGGCCGCCGGCATGGCCGCCTCGCGTGTGTCGGCCGTGCCCGAGGTCCGCGCGGCGCTGCTCGCGCTGCAGCATGGCTTTCGGCGCCTGCCCGGCCTGGTGGCCGACGGGCGCGACATGGGTACCGTGCTGTTCCCGGACGCGCGACTCAAGGTATTCCTCACCGCGAGCGCTGAGAAGCGCGCCCAACGGCGCCATAAGCAATTGATTTCAAAAGGAATTGCTGCTAATATCGACGGTCTTTTGGCGGACCTGCGGGCGCGCGATGAACGGGATGCAAACCGCGCCCACGCGCCACTCAAGCCGGCCGAAGACGCCCTGATGCTGGACAACTCCAGCCTGAACATCGAGCAATCGGTACAACAGGTTCTGGACTGGTGGCAGGGCAAAACGGCGTTCTCAGGGAATTTGAGCACCTGAATTCGCCACCTTGATTGCCCAGACGGCACCGCCGGGCGTTCCCAGCCCGCAGGCCCGATGGATCTTGCAACCCAACCCCGCGGTGTTTCACACCGCATCGTCAACGCCGCCCACCCGTCGCATCCTGCCCAGTGCCCGTACCCATACGGCATTGCTGCAACCGACGCCAAGTGGTTTTAGGAAACTGAATGTCCGAATCTTTTGCCGCCCTGTTTGAAGAGTCCCTGAAACGCGCCGAGATGCGCTCAGGCGAGGTCATCACCGCCGAGGTGGTGCGTATCGAGCACAGCCACGTGGTGGTCAACGCTGGCCTCAAGTCCGAGGCTTATGTGCCGCTGGCCGAATTCAAGAACGATCAGGGCGAACTCGAAGTACAGGTGGGCGACTTTGTTGCCGTGGCCATCGACTCGGTCGAAAACGGCTTTGGCGACACCCTGCTCTCGCGCGACAAGGCCAAGCGCCTGGCCTCGTGGATGTCGCTGGAGAAAGCGCTGGAGTCTGGCGAATTTGTCACCGGTACCACCGGCAACAAGGTCAAGGGCGGCCTCAAGGTCATGGTCAACGGCATCAGCGCCTTCCTGCCCGGTTCGCTGGTCGACAGCCGCCCCACCAAAGACCTCACCCCGTACGAAAACAAGACCCTGGAATTCAAGGTCATCAAGCTCGACCGCAAGCGCAACAACGTGGTGCTGAGCCGCCGCGCCGTGGTCGAGGCCTCGATGGGCGAAGAGCGCGCCAAGCTCATGGAAACGCTCAAGGAAGGCGCCATCGTCAACGGCGTGGTCAAGAACATCACCGAATACGGTGCGTTCGTGGACCTCGGCGGCATCGACGGCCTGCTGCACATCACCGACATGGCCTGGCGCCGTGTGCGTCACCCGAGCGAGGTGGTGCAGGCGGGCCAGGAAATCACCGCCAAGATCCTCAAGTTCGACACCGAGAAGCACCGCGTTTCGCTGGGCCTCAAGCAGATGGGCGACGACCCGTGGATGGGCGTTTCGCGCCGCTACCCGCAGGGCACGCGCATGTTCGGCAAGATCACCAACATCGCCGACTACGGCGCGTTTGTGGAACTCGAGCCGGGCATCGAAGGCCTGGTGCACGTTTCCGAAATGGACTGGACCAACAAGAACGTGGCCCCTTCCAAGCTGGTCACACTGGGCGAAGAAGTCGAAGTCATGGTGCTCGACATCGACGAAGACAAGCGCCGCATCTCCCTGGGCATGAAGCAGTGCCGCGCCAACCCCTGGCACGAATTTGCTGAAGCGACCAAGCGCGGCGACCGCGTCAAGGGCCCGATCAAGTCGATCACCGACTTCGGCGTGTTCGTCGGCCTGGCGGCCGGCATCGACGGCCTGGTGCACCTGTCCGACCTGTCCTGGAACGAGCCCGGCGAAGCCGCCGTGCGCAACTTCAAGAAGGGCCAGGAAGTGGACGCCATCGTGTTGGCGATCGACGTCGAGCGTGAGCGCATCTCGCTGGGCATCAAGCAGCTGGATGGAGACCCGTTCACCACCTTCGTGTCGATCAACGACAAGGGCTCCATCGTGACCGGCAAGGTCAAGACCGTGGACGCCAAGGGCGCCGAGATCGATCTGGGTGAAGACGTGCTGGGTTACCTGCGCGCCAGCGAAATCAGCCGTGACCGTGTCGAAGACGCACGCAACGTGCTCAAAGAAGGCGACGAAGTCAATGCGGTGGTGGTGAACATCGATCGCAAGACCCGCAACATCCAGTTGTCGATCAAGGCCAAGGACGCCGCCGACCAGCAAGAGGCCATGGCCTCGCTGAGCCAGCAGTCGTCGCGTGAAAACGCCGGCACCACCAGCCTGGGCGCCCTGCTGCGCGCCAAGCTGGACAACAACAACTGATTGCGTCCGGACGGGTGTCCGGTGTCGGACCTGAGGCGGAGCACAAACCGCGGAAGGTCCGCCCACCGGGCGCTGCGCCAACGACGTGCTGTCTGAGAAGATGACCCGATCCGATCTTGTCGAAGCGCTGGCCACCCGGTTCAGCCAGCTCACCCACCGCGATGCCGAGTTCGCCGTCAAGGCGATCCTGGACGCGCTGGGTGACGCGCTGGTCAAGGGCCACCGCATCGAGATTCGCGGCTTCGGCAGTTTTTCGGTGAATCGGCGTTCGCCTCGCATCGGGCGCAACCCGCGCTCGGGCGAAAGCGTGATGATTCCGGAGAAGCGCGTGCCGCACTTCAAACCGGGCAAAGCCTTGCGCGAGCAGGTCGACAAAAAAACCGCCGAGATGCTGGCGCAGCAACCGGGGAAACCGGGCTGACGCGCGGACCCCGATCGCTACAATCGTTTCACCACAGAAGGGGACGATTTGAAATACCTGATGTGGCTGCTCAATGCGGCCATTTTTTTTGTGCTGTTCGCGTTCGCGCTCAACAACCAGGAACCGATCACCCTGCGGCTGTTCTTTGGCGCTCAATGGCAGGCGCCGCTGGTTCTGGTGTTGCTGGTGACCTTGCTGCTGGGTGTGGTGCTGGGTGTGATCGTGATGCTGCCGCTGTGGCTTCGCGCGCGCAAGGCGCGACACACCCGCTCCGACCCGTTGGCCAGCACCATGATGGAAAATGATTCCACCCTGCTGTCGGACACCAGCGACATCCGGCATGGACTTTGATTTCACCTGGCTGCTCTGGGGCCTGCCCCTGGCGTTTGCGCTCGGTTGGGGTGCCTCGCGGCTGGATCTGCGCCAATGGCGCGCCGCCAGCCGGCAAGCCCCAAAAGCCTATTTCCGCGGACTGAACCACCTGCTCAACGAGCAGCAGGACCAGGCAATCGACGCCTTTATCGAAGCGGTACAAAGCGATCCCGACACCGCCGAGCTGCACTTCGCCCTGGGCAACCTGTTTCGCCGCCGTGGCGACTACGACCGCGCCGTGCGGGTACACGAACACCTGCTGGCACGCGGTGACCTCGGTCGCAAGGACCGCGATCGCGCACAGCACGCGCTGGCGCTGGACTTCCTCAAGGCAGGCCTGCTCGACCGTGCCGAGGCGGCGCTGCACAAACTCGACGGATCGGATTTCGAAGGCGAGGCGCTGCTGGCGTTGCTGGCCATTGCCGAGCGATCGCGCGACTGGTCACAGGCCAGTCAGATCGCCACCCGGCTGGAAGGCGCTGGCCAGGGCAGCTTTGCTTCACGGCTCGCACACTATCTGTGTGAGCAGGCCGATCAGGCCCAGCGCCAGGGTGATACCGACCGAACCCTGGCTTTGCTGACCGAGGCCACGCGCCAGGCGCCCGAGCTGGCGCGCACTTGGCTGGCGATCGCCCGGCTGAAAACCCAGTCGAGGCATCTCGGCGAGGCATTGGATGCTTTGCTGACCCTGGCCCACCGCGCTCAACAAGGCCTGCCGCTGGCGGCTGCGCGCATGGCTGAGCTGGCGCGCGCCACCGGGCGCGAAGCCGAGGTGCTGGCCGTCCTGCAGACCGTCGATGCACAGGCGCCCTCGCTGGACGTGACCGAGGCGCTCGCCAGCCTCAGCCGAAACGACAGCGAAGCGCGCCAGCACTACCTGGCGCACCTGGCGCGTGAACCTTCCCTGGTGATCGCAGGCCAGTGGCTGGCCGGCGAGCCCTTGTCCAACCCCGAGGCCCAGGCGCCGATTCAGGCCTCCCTGGCCCAGGCCAGCGCACCCCTCAAACGCTACCGCTGCGCCGCCTGTTGCTTCGAGGCCCAGCAACACTTCTGGCAATGCCCAGGGTGCCAGAGCTGGGACAGCTACCCGGCGCGGCGGGTTGAGGAGCTTTAACTCATCAACCCGTCTGGAGACACCCACCCCCGCGCTGCTCCTGTGGCGCGAGGGGGGCTCCATACCCTCCACCCCCTGGTGTGTGGATCTCGAACACGTCACCGGCTTGCATCTCCACCTGGGCGATGTGCTGCAGCGGCTCGGTGCGGCCGCTGGCGCGCACCACCCGGTTGATACCGGCTGCACCGGCTGCGCCCCCGGCCATGCCGAACGCGGGATGGAGCCGGCCGTTGGACAGAATGCTTGCGGTCATCGGCTCCAGGAACAACACGCGGCGCACACCGCCGTCACCACCGCACCAGCGACCGGTGCCACCCGAATCCTTGCGCAAGGCAAAACCGAGCAGACGAACCGGGTAGCGGAATTCAAAAACTTCCGGATCGGTCAGGCGCGAGTTCGTCATGTGGGTCTGCACCACCGCGGTGCCGCCGAAGCCTCCCACCCGCGCGCCCGCGTCGTCGAACACCCCGCCCGCACCACTGCCTCCCGCGATGGTCTCGTAGTACTGGTGGGTGGCGTTGCCGAAGGTGAAGTTGTTCATGGTCGGCTGCGATCCGGCCGACACCCCCAGCGCACCCAGCAGCGCGTTGGTGATGCAGCTCGACGTTTCCACATTGCCTGCCACCACCGAGGCCGGCGGATTCGGGTTGAGCATGGAGCCGGGCGGGATGATGACCTCGATCGGCTTGAGACAGCCCGCGTTGAGCGGGATGTCGTCGTCCACCAGGGTGCGAAACACGTAGAGGACGGCCGCCATGCAGACCGCGGTGGGTGCGTTGAAGTTGTTGGCTTGCTGGGCAGACGTGCCGGTGAAATCCACCACCGCACTGCGCGATGTCGCATCGATGTGCACCGCCACCCGGATCTGCGCGCCGTTGTCCAGTGGCAGAGTGAACTGGCCATCTCTGAGGCGGCGCGAGAGCCGGGTGATGGCGCGGCGAACCGACTCTTCGGCGTTGTCCTGCACATGGCCCATGTAAGCCAGCACCACCGCCAGCCCGAACTGCCCGACCATCCTGCGCAGCTCCTGCACACCTTTTTCGTTGGCGGCGATCTGGGCCTTGAGGTCGGCCAGGTTCTGCTGCGGGTTGCGTGAAGGGTATTCGCCACTTTGCAGCAGCGCCAGCATGTCGGCCTCGCGCAGCACGCCCCGGTCGACCAGTTTCACGTTGTTGATCTGCACGCCCTCCTCTTCGATGCGGGTGGAGAACGGCGGCATGGAGCCGGGTGTGGTGCCGCCGATGTCGGCGTGGTGACCACGCGAGCCCACGTAGAACGTCGGTGCCTCGGCCGGGTTCAGGTAGACCGGTGTGATCACGGTCACGTCGGGCAGATGGGTGCCACCGTGGTACGGGTCATTGAGCACATACACGTCGCCGGGCTGCATGGTCCCCGCGTTTTCGCGGATCACGGTCTTGATGCTTTCGCCCATGGAGCCCAGGTGCACCGGCATGTGGGGCGCGTTGGCGATCAGGTTGCCCGCGGTGTCGAACAGGGCACAGCTGAAGTCCAGCCGTTCCTTGATGTTGACCGAGTGGGCGGTGTTCTGCAGCTGCAGCCCCATCTGCTCGGCGATGTTCATGAACAGGTTGTTGAACACTTCGAGCAACACCGGGTCGGCCTGGGTGCCCGCGGCGTAGGTCACCACACGCGCCATCCGGCGCTCCAGCAGCAGGTGGTCGAGCGCGGTCAGCTGCGCCTGCCAGCCGGGCTCCACCACGGTGGTCGCGTTCTGCTCGGCGATGATGGCCGGGCCAGGAACCACGTCGCCTGGCCGCAGGTCTTCGCGCACGATCAGCGCCGTGTCAAACCATTGGCCGCCGCTGAACATGTGCACCGTCTCGCGTTGCGGCACGTCTCGCGGCGGGTTCAGCACATGCCGAGCTTCGGCCGGTGCGTCACCCGCCACCACCGCCTCCACCGACACCGCTTCCACCACCAGCCGCCGGCCCTGCATGAGGAAGGCAAAACGCTGCCGGTAGGCGGCTTCGAAAGCGCTCTGGACCTGACCACAGGCCGGGCCGGCTGGCAGGTTTTGCGACATGGCGCCGACTTCACCGCCGTAATCGAGCGGCACGATCAGTGCCGAATCGCTGCCCTGGTAGCGCACATGCACCCGGTGCAACACCTGCATGCGGCCGGCGCTCACCTGCTGGCGCTGCAGTTCGCCACACGCCTCGATGGCCAGCCGATCGAGCTGCGCAAGCACCCCGGGCAGAGTCTCCGTGGTCAGAGACAGCTCCACCGCCTGCTCGCGGATCACGTTCTGATCCGCCAGACCCATGCCGTAGGCACTCAGCACACCGGCCAGCGGGTGCACCAGCACCTGTGTCATGCCCAGCGCGTCGGCCACACGGCAGGCGTGCTGCCCGCCAGCGCCACCAAAACATTGCAGGGTGTAGCGCGTCACGTCGTAGCCGCGCGCGACCGAAATTTTCTTGATCGCGTTCGCCATCTGCTGCACCGCGATATCGATGAAACCTTCGGCCACCGCCTCGGCGCTGCGCCCGGTCTGTGTGGCCAGCTCGCCAAAGCGCTGCTCGACCACCCCGCGGCTCAGGCGCTGGTTGGCCTGCGGGCCAAACACCGCGGGGAAGTGCTGCGGCTGGATCTTGCCGGTCATCACGTTGGCGTCGGTCACGGTGAGCGGGCCACCGCGCCGGTAGCTGGCTGGGCCCGGGCTGGCGCCCGCACTCTCGGGGCCGACCCGGAAACGCGAACCGTCGAACGCGAGGATGGAGCCACCACCGGCCGCCACGGTGTGGATGCTCATCATGGGTGCGCGCATGCGCACACCCGCCACCTGGGTTTCGAACTCGCGCTCGAAGCTGCCCGCGTAGTGCGACACGTCGGTGGAGGTGCCGCCCATGTCAAAACCGATCACCTTGGCATGGCCCGCCAGCGCCGCTGTCCGTGCCATGCCGACGATGCCCCCGGCCGGGCCGGAGAGGATGGCGTCCTTGCCAGCGAATGCGTGGGCGTCCGTGAGGCCACCCGAGGACTGCATGAAGAACAGCTTCACGCCCGGCATCTCGGCCGCGACCTGGTCCACATAGCGGCGCAGGATGGGCGAGAGGTAGGCGTCGACCACGGTGGTGTCGCCGCGGCTCACCAGTTTCATCATCGGGCTGGTCTGGTGTGAGGTGCTGACCTGGGTGAAACCGACCTCGCGCGCCAGGGCCGACGCCGCCTGCTCGTGTGCCGGGTAGCGGTAGGCGTGCATGAAGACCACGGCCACACTGCGCAGCCCGGCGTCGAACGCGGCCCACAGGCGCTCGCGCAGGTGCGCTTCGTCCAGCGCCTGCACCACCTCGCCGTGTGCACCCATGCGCTCCTGCGCCTCGATCACGCGGCTGTAGAGCAGCTCGGGCAGCACGATGTGGCGATCGAACAGGCGCGGTCGGTTCTGGTAGGCGATGCGCAGTGCGTCGCGAAAACCCACCGTGGTCACCAGCAGCGTGGGCTCGCCCTTGCGCTCGAGCAGCGCGTTGGTCGCCACCGTGGTGCCCATCTTCACACACGCCACCTGCGCCGGCGTGACGGGATCGCCGGGCGAAAGGCCCAGCAGGAGGCGAATGCCGGCCACCGCCGCGTCGCGGTACTGCTCGGGGTTCTCCGACAGCAGCTTGTGTGTGACCAGCGTGCCATCGGGCCGCCGCGCCACGATGTCGGTGAAGGTGCCGCCGCGGTCGATCCAGAATTGCCAGCGCCTGGCGTCCGATGGGGGAATGGGATGGTTCATGCGGTGAATGCGGGAGAAGGCGGGCGGCGGCGCCCGCCGGTTTCAACCGGGTGCCGTCCATGGCGGGCACAGCCCGGGCACCCACCGATCATGCCGCACCACCGGCCCTGCCCGCTTCGGCGGAAAGACCCGCGCGGCCTCGGGCACTCAGCCGCGCAGGGGCAGCCAGACGCCGATCAGCACAAAGATGCCACCACACACCTGGTTGAAACGCCGGCCGACCCGCTGCAGCCAGGGCCGCAGGCGGTGGGCCATGCTGGCGATCAGCCATTCGGTCAGGATCTCCACCAGCGCGAAGGTGCCGGCCAGGATCCCAAATTGCAGCAACAGGCTGCGCGCCGGGTCGATGAACTGCGGCAGGAAGGCGGCGAAGAACAGCACCGCCTTGGGGTTGGTGAGCGCCGAGAGCGCGCCTTGCTGGAACAGCGACCACCCGCTGCGGTGGCCGGAACCACCACTGAAGCTCAAGCCGGCGCCCACCGGCGCGGCGCGCCAGACCTGCACACCCAGCCAGACCAGGTAAGCGCCACCCAGCCACTTCATGATCACCAGGGCGTTGGCCGATGTCTTGAGCAAGGCACCGATGCCGAACATGGACAGGGCGATCACCGCCACAAAACCCACGGCCCCGCCGAAGATGGTGAACAGGGTGCGGCGGCGCCCATGCAACGCGCCGTGGGTGAGCGCGAGCAGACCGTTGGGTCCGGGCGAGAGCGACAGGCCGATGGCGGCCAGCAGGTAGATCAGCCAGGTGTCGAGTGCCATGGGATCAGAAGTTCTCGGTGTCGACTTCGCGGTTCGCCTGCTCGGTGTAGCGGTTGCCGGCCACGGTGCGCTGGTTGATCAGCGCGTCCAGCTGTTGCATCACCTCGGCATTCAGGCGCACCTCGGCGGCGCCCAGGTTGTCGTGCAGGTGCGCGATGCTGCGGGTGCCGGGGATGGGCAGGATGTGTTCGCCGCGGTGCAGCAGCCAGGCCAGCGCCAGCTGCGCAGGCGTACAGCCCACGCCGCTGGCGATCGCCCGGAACGGCGCAAGCAGCTGAAGGTTGACCGTGTGGTTGTCGGGTGCAAAGCGCGGCAGGCTGCGCCGGAAATCGTTGGGGGCGAGTGTGTCCAGATCGATCTCGCCACACAGAAAGCCGCGCGCCACCGGGCTGAAGGCGACGAAGGCGGTCCCCAGCTCGCGGCAGGCATCGAGCATGGCGATCTCGGGGTTGCGTGTCCACAGCGAGTACTCGTTCTGCACCGCGGTGATGGGGTGCACCGCGTGCGCACGGCGCAGCGTGACGGCAGACACTTCGCTCAAGCCGATGGTCTGGATCTTGCCGGCGCGCACCAGGTCGCTCAGGGCGCCCACGCTGTCTTCGACCGGCACCTGCTTGTCCCAGCGGTGCAGGTAGTAGAGGTCGATCACGTCGGTCTTGAGCCGCTTCAAGGCAGCTTCGCAGGTGGCACGCAGGGTCTCGGGTCGGCCGTCAATCACGCGGACCGGCTTGCCGTCGCCGTTCACGTCCACGCCCTGCATGCCACATTTGCTGGCCAGGGTGAAGCGGGAGCGGTGCTTCGACAGATAGCGGCCGATCAGGGTTTCGCTGGTGCCAAATCCGTACAGGGCCGCGGTGTCGAAATGGGTCACACCGGCGTCCAGCGCGGCCAGCAGCAGCTTTTCCGCCTCGGGTTCAGAGACCGGTGCGCCATAGGCGTGGCAGATGTTCATGCAGCCCATGCCGATGGCGGAGACGGTGAAGGGGCCCAGTGGTCTGGTTTTCATGGATCAATCCGGAAAGATATGTTGAGAGGACGGCACATCCGGCACTTCGGGTGTGGTCACTGGGCCGCGTCCGCTGAAGCGCTCCAGTGTGAGGTAGATCACCGGCGTGATGAACAGCGTGATGGCTTGCGAAAAAACCATACCACCGACCACCGCCAGGCCCAGCGGCTGGCGCAGTTCGGCGCCAGCGCCAATGCCCAGCGCGATGGGCAGCGCGCCCATCAGCGCCGCCAGCGTGGTCATCATGATGGGGCGAAACCGCAGCAAACACGCCTGCCGGATGGCGTCTGCCGGGGCCATGCCCTGATGGCGCTGGGCCGCCAGTGCGAAGTCGATCATCATGATCGCGTTTTTTTTCACGATGCCGATCAGCAAGACGATGCCGATCATGGCGATCAGCGTCAGATCCTGGCCGAAGATCATCAGCGTGGCGAGGGCACCGACCGCCGCCGAGGGCAGGCCCGCCAGGATCGTGATGGGGTGGATATAGCTTTCGTACAACACGCCGAGCAGCGTGTAGATCACCAGCAAGGCCGCCACGATGAGGATGGCCTGGCTGCCTTGTGAATCCTTGAACACTGCCGCATCACCGCCGAAGCGGCTGATGATGGACGACGGCATTCCGATCGATTTGCTGGCGGTATCGATCCGCTCCGTCGCGTTGCCCAGCGCAGCGCCCGGCGCCAGGTTGAATGACACCGTGACCGCCTGCAACTGGCCCACGTGGTTGATCGCCGTGGCGCCGACGGTGCGCGTGACGGTGGTGAAGCTGGACAGCGGCACCAGCGCGCCAGTGCTGGCGCGCACATAGATGCCGCCGAGCGCGCTCTCGTCTTTCTTGGCATCGGGCGCCACTTCCATGATGACCTGGTAACTGTCGGTGGGCAGGTAGATGGTGGAGACCTGGCGGGCGCCAAACGCGTTGTACAAAGCCGTTCGAATGCCCTCGATGGACACGCCCAGTGTGTTGGCGGCATCGCGGTCGATCTGTATCTGGGCCTGCAGCGCGCTCAACTGGGCGTCGCTGGTGACGTCGCGAAACATCGGGTCGTTGCGCAGCTGATCCTGCAGTTTGTTGGCCCAGGTGTTGAGTTCGTCGGCCTTGACGCTTTGCAGGATGTACTGGTACTGCGCTTTGCTGGATCGACCGCCGAGTTGCAGGTTTTGCACCGGCCGCATGAACACGTTGATACCGGCCACCCCACGCAATTTCTTGCGCAGCCCTTCCACCACCTGTTTCATGGGTGGCCGCTGGCCCAGCGGCTTGAGGGTGACGAACATGCGCCCGGTGTTCTGCGCCCCGCTGCCGCCGTTGAACGAGCTGACGGCCAGAACGCCGGGGTCGCTGCGCACGATGCCGGCTGCCAGCTCCTGCAGGCGCACCATGTCAGGAAAAGACGTGTCCTGAGCGGCTTCGGTCGACACCTGGATCTGACCGATGTCTTCCTCGGGAAAAAAGCCTTTCGGGATGACCGTGCCCAGCCAGACGGTGGCGACCATCGTGGCCACGGCCACCCCCAGCACGGTCTTGCGCCAGCGCAGCGCCAGATCGAGGATGCGGGTGTAGCCCGCCAGCAAAGCATTGAAGCCGGATTCAAACGAACGAATCACGCGCCCGGCAGGCTTCTTGTGCGCCTCGTCGGTCAAGAAACGGCTGGCCAGCATGGGCACCAGCGACAGTGACACAAAGGCCGAGACCGCAATCGCCAAGCCCACCACCACCGCGAACTCGTGGAACAGCAGACCGATCACGCCCGGCATGAAGAAGATCGGGATGAACACCGCGATCAGCGAGGTCGACATGGACACGATGGTGAAGCCCACCGCCCGCGACCCTTTGAGCGCGGCCTGAAACGGGTCCTCCCCGTTTTCCACCAGGCGGATGATTTCCTCCAGCACCACGATGGCGTCGTCCACCACCAGGCCCACGGCCAGGGTCAACCCCAGCAGGGAAATGTTGTCCAGGCTGTAATTCAGCCCCCACAACAGCGCCAGCGCGCCCACCAGTGACACCGGCAACGACAGGGCGGGAATCACCGTGGCCACAAAACGGCGCAGGAACAGGAAGATCACCAGCACCACCAGCGCCACCGTGCCCATCAGCGTGAGCGACACATCGTGCAGCGCTTCGCGCACCGAAGTGGAGCGGTCGTTGACGGGTGTCATCCTGACCGACTGCGGCATCTGCGCTTGCAGCGCAGGCAAGGCCGCGCGAATCGCGTCCACCACCTTGACCGTGTTGGCTCCAGGCTGGCGCTGCACGGCCAGGGTGATGGAGTTCTCCCCGTTGAGCGTGGCCCAGCTGTTCGTGTTTTCCAGACTGTCTTCCACGCTGGCCACATCTTTCAGCCTCACCGGGTTGCCGCCTTTGGTGCTGACAATCAGCTCGGCAAACTCGGCCGCCGAGCGCAGTTGCCGGTTGGCTTGCAGCACCAGCGTCTGACGCGGGCCGTCCAGCGAGCCCAGCGGCGTGTTGACGTTGGCCGAGCGCAGCGCGGCGCTGAGTTCGTCGAGCCCGAGATTGCGCGCCGCCAGCGCCGGCGGATTGACGCGCACACGCACGGCGAAGCGCTTGGAGCCATACACATTGACCTGGGCCACGCCGTCGATGGTCGAGAGCGTGGGCGAAATCAGGTGCTCGGCGAAGTCGTTGAGATCGGACAAGGCCAGCGAAGGCGAGGTCAGGGCGACCAGCAAAATCGGGGCATCCGCCGGGTTCACCTTGCGGTAGGACGGCGGGTTGGTCATGTCGCTGGGCAGGCTGCGCTGGGCCCGCAGCAGGGCGGCCTGCACATCGACCGCCGCGGCGTTGATGTCGCGGCCTTCGTTGAATTCCAGCGTCAGCGAAGTGCTTCCCAGGGTGCTGGTGGAACTGATGATTTTCAGGCCCGGCACCGTCTGGAACTGCTTCTCCAGCGGCAAGGCCACCGAGGTCGCCATGGTTTCCGGATTGGCGCCGGGCAGGTTGGCCGACACGTTGATCACCGGCGTGTCGTAGCTGGGCAGCGCCGCCACCGGAATGCTGGTGTAGCCGATCACCCCGGCCAGCACGATGGCCAGATTCAGCAACACCGTCATCACCGGACGGCGGATGAACATTTCAGAAAAGTTCATGGCTTGGCGGGCGCGGCCGCTGCGCCTGCGCCTGTGTCTGCGTGCGCGGCCTGCGCCGGACGTTTCTCACCGCCGGTAACGTCCTTGACACGCTCAACCACCGCGCTGCCCGAACGCACATTTTCACGCCCGTCGACGATGATGGCATCGCCCGCGTTCACGCCCGTCACCGCCGCGACGCCATCTTGCGCATACAGCGTCTGCACCGGCCGCGCGGTCGCCTTGCCATCTTCCACCACATACACAATCGGCCCGCGCGCGGCCTGGATGATGGCCGCCTGCGGCACCTGCACCGCCCCTTTGAGCACGCTCAGCGTTTGCGACACCTCCACAAACGCGCCCGGCCACAAGCGGTTGTCTTTGTTCTCGAACACCGCTTTGGCCTTCACGGTGCCGGAGCTGGCGTCCACCAGGTTGTCGACAAACCGCAGACGCCCAGCAAAGCGGCCAGCGCCATCGGCCAGCTGGGCGGTGACCGCCGCGCCGCCGTCTTTCAGCGCCGACAGGCCGTCTGCCAGATGGCGCTGCGGCAGGCTGTAGGCCACGGCAATCGGATCGAGCTGGGTCACGGTGACCAGCGTGGTCAGGTTGGCCTGCACCGCGGTGCCAACCGACACCGGCACTTGGCCGACACGGCCGGCCAGGGGCGCCACGATGTGCGCATTGGAGAGCGCGACACGAACGGCGTCGATGGCCGCCCGGTCGGCAGCGATGGTGGCGGCCTGGCCGTCCACCTGTGCCTGGGCCGTGTCCACCGCACCTTGGGACACAAAGTTCTGCGCCAGCAACTGCTGGGCTCGGGCCAGTTGGCGTTGCGCGTCGGCCAGCGCTGCCTGGTCCTTGGCCAGTTGCGCGCGCGCCTTGGCGGCGTTGGCCTCATCGGCTCGCGCATCGAGGGAGAACAGCAGCGCCCCCGCTTTGACAAACTGTCCTTCGCGCACATGCACCTGGGCCACCACGCTGCTGACCTGGGACTTCACATCCACGCTATTGAGGGGCACCACGGTGCCGGTGGCCGTGAGCACAACCGGCATGTCCCGCGACACCGCCACTGCGGTGGTGATGGTGACTGGTGCGCCCGCGTCTGGTGCGGCACCGCCCGGCACCTTGGCGCCTGCCTTGTGCGCGTCGGGCGCCGCCGGTGGGGCATCCACCTTGCCGCCGCACGCGCTGAGCGCCAGCACCAGAAGCCCCCAGAAGATGGGCGGATAACGGTGGGTGTAGGTCATTGTTGTGTGGTGTCGTATCGGGCCCGGGCCATGCGCGACATGGAGACAGCTCCGGCACATCGAACCAATCGATTAGGAAAGGAACGTGCCTCTGGAACTGGCCCAGCCTTGGCTCACATTCTGAGAGAAATTGCCGCGCCGTGCAGCGCTGCTTCAGGCCACCCCATTGCACATCCCAGACGCCGGCCACAGCCCGAACACCGCGCGACCCCATGGTAAATACCCCGCGTGTCATCTGTCGCGACACGTTGGATGGGCGCGGTAAAGTTAGGTAAAGCGACGGCGGTTCGCCAAACAAAAGCCGCAACACCCTGGCTGGATGTCGCGGCCATCGCCTGGCGCAGCGAAAGCTCCCAATCAGGCGGCGTTCAACTGCTGCTCCAGCCGGTTCAGCACCTGGTAGCAGTTGAAGACCTGGGCCACGCTGCTGTTGGGCTCACGGCCCTCGGTGATCGCGGCGAAGAACTCCCGGTCCTGCAGTTCGATGCCGTTCATGCTGGTGGCCACCTGGCTCACATCGATCTGCTCTTCCTTGCCGGTGAACAGGTCGTCGTAGCGCGCGAGGTAGGTCGCGGTGTCGCCGATGTAGCGGAAAAAAGTGCCGAGTGGGCCGTCGTTGTTGAAGCTGAGCGACAGCGTGCAGATGGCACCGCTGGCGGCCTTCAGCTGAATGCTCATGTCCATGGCGATACCGAGCGCGGGGTGGATCGGACCCTGGATGGCGTTGGCCTGCACGATAGCGCTGCCGGCCTGGTACGCAAACAGGTCCACCGTGTGTGCGGCGTGGTGCCACAGCAGGTGGTCGGTCCAGCTGCGCGCCTGGCCCAGCGCGTTGGTGTTGGTGCGGCGGAAGAAATAGGTCTGCACATCCATTTGCTGGATGTTGAATTCGCCGGCCTGAATCTTGTTGTGCACGTACTGGTGGCTGGGGTTGAAACGGCGGGTGTGACCGCACATGGCGACCAGCCCGGTCTGCTTTTGCAGCGCCACCACCGCCTCGGCGCCTTTGAGGCTGTCGGCCAGGGGGATTTCGACCTGCACGTGTTTGCCCGCCTTCAGGCAGGCCAGCGTCTGCTCGGCGTGCATCTGCGTGGGCGTGCAGAGAATGACGGCGTCGACCTCCTTCAGGGCCAGGCTTTCAGCCAGATCGGTGGTGACGTGACCAATGCCGTACTTGGCGGCCACTTCCTTGGTCTTGTCCAGATCGCGGCTGATGAGCGACACCACCTCCACGCCATCGATGTTCCGGATGCCATCGAGGTGTTTGATGCCGAATGCGCCGGCGCCGGCGAGAGCGACTTTGATGCTCATGTTTTTGTCCTCATGCGTTCTCAAGAATCAGGTGGCCCACCGCCGTGTTGCTGGCGGGCACATGGTAGAAGCGGTGCGCGACCCTGGGTGCGGGCCCGGTCACCTTGCCATCAACCACATCGCTCATCGCACCGCGCGCGATCAGCCACATCACCAGCTCGATGCCCTCGCTGCCGGCTTCGCGCACGTAGTCGATGTGTGGCACCTGGGCGCAGGCGGCGGGGTCGGCAATCATCTGATCCAGCCAGGCGTTGTCCCACTCGCGGTTGATCAGGCCGGCGCGCGCACCCTGGAGCTGGTGGCTCATGCCGCCCGTGCCCCAGATGTGCACGTTCAGGTCGTCGTCGTAGCTCTCCACCGCCTTGCGGATCGCCTGGCCAAGCTGGAAACAGCGTCGACCGCTGGGCACCGGGTACTGCACCACGTTGACCGCAAACGGAATCACCGGGCAGGGCCAGGCGCCCCGCGCGGGATTCTGCTCGCCACACATCAGCGAGAGCGGCACGGTGAGGCCGTGGTCCACGTCCATCTTGTTGACGATGGTGAGGTCGAAGTCCTGCTGGATCACGCTTTGTGCGATGTGCGAGGCCAGATCGGGATGCCCGATGACCTTGGGCACCGGACGCGGACCCCAGCCTTCATCGGCGGGCTGGAATTCAGCGGCCGTACCGATGGCAAAGGTCGGGATCATCTCAAGGCTGAAGGCGGTGGCGTGGTCGTTGTAGACAAGGAAAACGACATCGGGCTTGTTGTCTTTCATCCACTGCCTGGAGAAGTCATAACCGGCGAAGACGGGTTTCCAGTAATCCTCTTGCGCCTTGCCCAGATCGAGTGCGGCGCCGATGGCGGGCACGTGCGAGGTGTAGACGGATGCGGTGATTTTTGCCATGTCAGTGTTTCCCTTGGGGCTGGTGCTGCGCCTGCGCGTCGCCGTCTTCGCCGATGACCCGGTTGCCCTCGATGCCGCGGCCACCGGCTACCATCATCTGGCGGTACTCGGCCTCGGTCATGCCGGTCATGGAGCCCGCCATCTGCTGGAAGCTCAGACCGTCGGTGGCGCCGATCTTGGCCAGAAAGTAGATGTTGCCGCCGGTGCGCATGCACCAGTTGAGGTCGCGTGCCAGCACCGCCTGCTTCTGCTCTTCGGTCATGGCCCATTCGTCGAGGTAGGCGCGCTCGTCGGCCTTGAAACGCTCGCGGTTCGCGGCCTTCATGAGCGACATGCAGAACTGGTTGAGCCAGTAGCCTTTGCGGCTTTGCTCGGCATCAAAAATGATGGTGCCGGGCACGTTTTTGTAGGGTTTTTCGAGTGCCATCTGTGTTCCTTTCTTGCCTGATCTGAATCGCCGCCGTGCCGCCCCAGGACGACTCGCTCCCCTTGGGGAACGTGGGGTTCAACAGCCTTCTGGCCAATAGAGTTTCATGGGATTGGTCACCAGCAGCCTGCGCTGCAGATCGGGCGTGACCGCGATGTGCGGGATGAAATCAACCAGGAGGCCGTCGTCGGGCATGTGGTCTTTCAGGTTGGGGTGCGGCCAGTCGGTGCCCCAGAGCACGCGGTCGGGGAAGGTCTCGACGATGCGCCTGGCGAATGGCACCACGTCGGCGTAGGCGCTCTGCTCACCGTTCAAGGCCCTGGGGCCGGTCACGCTCAGCCGCTCGGGGCAACTCACCTTGCTCCACACATTCGGATGCTCACGCATGAATTTCACGAACAGCTCGAACTCTGGTCCGTCGACCGGCTTGCTCACGTCCGGGCGACCCATGTGGTCCACCACCACGGTGGTGGGCAGTGTGGTGAAGAAATCCCAGAGTTCGGGCAGATCGACCGCCTCGAAGTAGATGACCACATGCCAGCCCCACTTCGCAATGCGGCCGGCGATCTCCATCAGCTCGTCCTTGGGCGTGAAATCCACCAGCCGCTTGACGAAGTTGAAGCGAACGCCACGCACACCCGCCTCATGCATGGCCTGGATCTCGGCATCGCTGATGCTGCGGCGGACCGTGGCCACGCCGCGCGCCTTGCCGTTGGAGTGCACCAGTGCATCGATCAGGGCGCGGTTGTCGGCGCCGTGGCAGGTGGCCTGCACGATCACGTTGCGCGCGAAGCCCAGATGATCGCGCAGCGCAAAGAGCTGCTGTTTGCTCGCGTCGCACGGTGTGTACTTGCGCTCGGGCGCGTAGGGGAACTCGGCGCCCGGGCCGAACACGTGGCAATGCGCGTCCACGCTGCCTGCGGGCACCTGAAAACGCGGCCGGCTCGGACCATCGAACCAGTCCAGCCAGCCGGGGGTTTTGGTGAAGTCACCCGAGGTGGATTTTTTGTTGGCTTGGGTCATGTCGGATGGATCGTTCGCACAAGCATGTGGAGTGTCTTTCAAGGGCGCCGCGGAACCGGCTTTGCCGGGCCCACCAGCGCGGCGGGGGTGTCAATCCAGATAGCGCAGGCCGGCTTTCTCCAACGGCTCGCGCATCTTGTACATATCCAGCCCGAGCACACCGGCCTCGAACCTGGCGCGCTTTTCGCCTTCGAAACTTTCGCGTTTCTCGGCCGCATCGGCCACGGCCTGCGCCATCGCGGCGGGCACCACCACCACGCCATCGGTATCGGCCACGATCACGTCGCCCGGATTCACCAGCGCACCGGCACAGACCACCGGAATATTGACCGAACCCAGCGTGGCCTTGATCGTTCCCTTGGCGTGAATGGCCTTGGCAAACACGGGGAAGCCCATTCTTTCCAGCTCGTCCACATCACGCACACCACCGTCGATGATCAGGCCCCTGGCACCACGCGCCTTGAACGAGGTCGCAAGCAGGTCACCGAAGAAGCCGTCGCTGCTGTCGGTGGTGCAGGCGGCCACCGCCACGTCACCGGGCTGCAGCTGCTCGGCGGCCACGTGCATCATCCAGTTGTCACCGGGCTGCAGCAGGATGGTGACGGCCGTGCCGCACAGCCTGGCGCCGCTGTAGATCGGCCGCATGTAGGGTTTCATGAGGCCGACGCGGCCCATGGCCTCGTGCACCGTGGCGACGCCGAAGCGCGAGAGTTTTTCCACCGCCGCCGCGTCGGCGCGAACGATGTGGCGTTTGACGATTCCGAGCTGGGTCATGTCAGCGTCCTTGGTTTTTCAGGTGCGCATCCAGGCGCGGAAAGACACGGCGCGTGTTGGTTTCAAACACCTTGTGGCGGGCGTCACCAACAACGATGGTGCTGGCCTCGATGTAGCGCTTCGTGTCGTCGTAGTAGTGGCCGGTCTCGGGATCGATGCCCCGCACCGCGCCGATCATCTCGCTGGCAAACAGGATGTTGTCCACCGGGATCACCTTGGTCAGCAGGTCGATGCCGGGCTGGTGGTAGACACAGGTGTCGAAGAAGATGTTGTTGAGCAGGTGGTCTTTGAGCAGCGGCTTCTTCAGTTCCTGCGCCAGACCTCGAAAGCGGCCCCAGTGGTAGGGCACGGCACCGCCACCGTGCGGAATGATGAATTTGAGCGTGGGGAAATCTTTGAACAGATCGCTGGTCAGGCACTGCATGAAAGCGGTGGTGTCGGCGTTCAGGTAATGCGCGCCGGTGGTGTGGAAACACGCGTTGCAGCTGGTGCTCACGTGGATCATGGCGGGGATGTCGTGTTCCACCATTTTTTCGTAAATGGGGTACCAGGCGCGGTCGGACAGCGGCGGCGACGTCCAGTGCCCCCCGGAGGGATCGGGATTGAGGTTGATGCCGACGTTGCCGTAGTCCTTGACGCAGCGCTCCAGCTCCGGGATGCAGGTGGCCGGGTCCACGCCCGGGCTCTGCGGCAGCATGGCGACCGGCACAAAGTGCTCGGGAAACAGCTGGCTCACCCGGTAACAGAGTTCGTTGCAGATGGCGGCCCAGGTGCTGGAGATCTGGAAGTCGCCGATGTGGTGCGCCATGAAGCTGGCGCGCGGGCTGAACAGCGTGATGTCGCTGCCGCGCTCCTTCATCAGCCGCAGCTGGTTGGTCTCGATCGACTCGCGCAGCTCGTCGTCGCTGATCTTCAGATCCGACACCCGGGGCATGAGCGCCGCATCCTGGATGCCGGCGATCTGGGCGTTGCGCCAGGTCTCCAGCGCCTTGGGCGCGGTGGTGTAGTGACCGTGGCAGTCGATGATGAGGGGGGTGTTCTGGCTCATGGAAATTCCGTGGCTGGCGTGGATGCGTTGTTCAGGGCCATTCTGACAAGCCTGACCCGCGCAGGCCACCCACGCCTCCGGCTAGCAGCTAGAACAAGCCTCGATAACTATCATGGCGGTATTCCGAAAACAGGAAGTTGCATATGGACCTCAAACAACTCGAATACTTCGTGCGCGTGGCGGAGCTGGGCAGCTTCACCAAGGCGGCGCAGGCGCTGGACGTGGCCCAGCCCGCGCTCTCTCGCCAGGTGCGGCTGCTCGAGGTGGAGTTGCGCCAGAACCTGCTGCTGCGCAACGGCCGCGGCGCCAACCCCACCGAGGCCGGCAAGCTGCTGCTGGAGCACGCGCGCGGCATCCTGCACCAGGTCGACCGGGCGCGCGAGGAACTGGGCCGGGTGCGCGGCGCACTGGCCGGGCGGGTGGCGATCGGCCTGCCGCCCAGCCTCTCGAGGGTGCTCGCGGTGCCGCTCACGCGCGCCTTTCGCCAGCAGCTGCCGCAGGTCAGCGTGTCCATCAGCGAGGGCTTGTCGGTCAACATGCAGGAGTGGCTGACCACCGGCCGGCTGGACATTGCGGTGCTCTACAACGCCCAGCCAGCGCCGGGTCTGGAGATCAGCCCGCTGCACGAGGAAGATCTGGTTCTGGTACAGGCGAGGGCGCCCGGCCTGCCGCCCCACCTGGTCGATGAATCGGCACCCGGCCCGATCCGGCTGCGCGACATCGCGGCGCTCCCGCTGGTCATTCCGAGCCGACCCAATGCGATCCGCATGCAGGTGGAGGCCGAGCTTGCCAACCTGGGCGCGCGCCCCCAGGTGGCACTGGAGATCGACGGTGTCGCCGCCATCCTCGACCTGGTGGCGGACGGCGCCGGTGCCGCCCTGCTCTCGCGCAACGCGGTCCGCAGCTCGATTCGGCCCTCGGCCTACCAGGTGCGCGACATCATCGACCCACCTCTGCGGACCCGCCTGTGCCTGGCCATCAGCTCGCAACGCCCCGCCACCCTGACACAGCAGGCGGCGTTGACGCTGCTGAAAAGCACCGCCGAGCAACTGCTCTGACCGACCCGCAAGCCCCAGCCTATGCGGCGTGCGGGCCGATTGGTCCTCGTGGGTTGACAGAAAAAACTGACAACGCGACAATATCTGTTGTCATCTGCTGCCATTTGTGCCGAATCTATTCGTGGTCGCCTTGGCGCCGCTCCGTTGAGCCGCCAAGCGCTGTGGCAGCAGCCTTCGAACCTGGCGTCGGCTATACCGATTTTTTCCGCGCCGCTTCGGTCAAGGGCCCTGCGGGTCACTTGAGTTCTTTTGTAGGCTGCCCGCCATGGGTGGCCGCTTGATCCGCCTTTGCGTCAGCAGACGTATTTCGGGTGGATCCGTCGTCGGGGTTGTGCCTGTTCCAGGACCAGACCTTGACCCGCACCAGGAATCCCCCAACGCATGACAGGCTCAAGCACGCCCGCTCACCAGTCCCATCCGCCCCTTCATTTCCGCAGCACCCGCCCCGCCGACGGCGCCTCGCTCTGGCGCCTGGTGCAGTCCACCGGCGCGCTGGAGCCCAACACCCCTTACGCCTATCTGCTGCTCGCCAGCGATTTCGGCCGCACCTGTCTGGTGGCGGAACAGGACGGCCATGTGGTGGGCGCGGTGATCGGTTACCACCCGCCCGGACAAGCACGCACCGCCTTCGTCTGGCAGATCGGCCTGACGCATGCACTGCGCGGCCGGGGCCTGGGGCTGGAGCTGTTGCAGCGCTGGATCGCCCTGCCCGCCAACCAGGACTGTGTGTGGGTCACGGCCACGGTGGCCGAGGACAACGCCGCCTCACAAGCGCTGTTCACGCGCTTTGCCGCCGTGCACGACGCCCCCTGCGAGGTGCTGCCTCACTTCACCGCCGACCTGTTCCCGATGGAGCACCCACCTGAGCCGCTGTACCGGATCGGCCCGCTGCAACGCACCTCGAGCATTGCGGAGACACACCCCGTATCTGCTGCCGAAGCCGCCTGAACCCGCGCAGCCCTGACCTCGCATTCCAAAACATTTCCACACAAAAAGGAGTCCCCATGAAAAACCTGTTCGAGCAACACGAATCCGAAGTCCGCGGCTACTGCCGCAATTTTCCAGCGGTGTTCACCAGCGCCAAAGGCGCCTGGATGACCGACGAGAAAGGCGACCAGTACCTCGACTTCTTCGCTGGCGCCGGCGTCATGAACTACGGCCACAACCCGGACAAGCTCAAGACCGCGCTGATCGACTACCTGCAGCACGACGGCATCTCCCACACGCTGGACATGTACAGCACGGCCAAGCGCGATTTCATCGAGCGCTTCCAGCGCGTCATCCTGCAGCCGCGCGGCCTGAGCTACAAGATGCAGTTCCCCGGCCCCACCGGCACCAACGCGGTCGAAGCCGCGCTCAAACTGGCGCGCAAAGTGACCGGCCGCGAGCAGGTGGTGAACTTCACCAACGCCTTCCACGGCATGACGCTGGGCGCCCTGGCCGTCACGGGCAACGGCTTCAAGCGCGCCGGCGCTGGTGTGTCTCTGCAGAACACGTCGTCGATCCCGTTCTGCGGCTTCATGGGCCAGGGCCCGGACTCACTGGGCTATTTCGAAGCCATGCTGGATGACGACGGCAGTGGCATGGAAACGCCGGCAGCGGTGATCGTGGAGACAGTGCAGGCCGAAGGCGGCGTGAACGTCGCCACCACTTCCTGGCTGCAGCGCCTGCGCCGCATCACCGAAGCGCACGGCATTGTGCTGATCGTTGACGACATCCAGGTCGGCTGCGGACGCACCGGCAAGTTCTTCAGTTTTGAAGAAGCCGGCATCGTGCCCGACATCGTCACCCTGTCCAAATCGCTCTCGGGCTACGGTATCCCGATGGCCCTGGTGCTGATCAAACCCGAGCTCGACCAATGGGCGCCCGGCGAGCACAACGGCACTTTCCGTGGCCACAACCCCGGTTTCATCACCGCCACCAAGGCACTCGACTACTGGGAGAACGACTGGCTGGAGCAGGCGATTGCACACAAAAGCAGGATCGTGGACGAGCGCCTGAACGCCATGGTCCAGCGGCTCGGCGTGAAGGCCGAGATCCGCGGACGCGGTCTGATCTACGGGGTGGCGTTTGAAGACACCGCGATCGCCAGCCAGGTGTCCCAGGCGTGTTTCAAGGAGCGCCTGATCGTTGAGACAGCCGGCATGGAAGACCAGGTACTCAAACTCCTGCCGAGCCTGACCATCAGCGACGAAGACCTGGTGCATGGCCTGAACACCATCGAGAAATGCCTGGAGGCCGTGCTCAAGCAAACCCAGCTCAAAAGCGCCTGAACCGACAACAGAAGGAGAACTCAACATGATCGTCAAACACCTCGACCAGATCCTCGGTACCCAAGCCGACGTGGACACCGAAGGCTGGACCAGCCGCCGCCTCCTGCTGAAAGATGCGGGCATGGGGTATTCGGTCCACGACACCATCATCAAGGCCGGCGCCGAGCTGGACATGCACTACAAGAACCACCTGGAGACCGTTTACCTGACCGAAGGCGCGGGCGAAATCGTGGACCTGGCCACCGGCGAAACGCATGCGCTGCGCGTGGGCTCCCTCTATGCGCTGAACAAGCACGACCACCACATCCTCAAGGCCAACAAAGGCACACACATGCGCATGGTCTGCGTGTTCAACCCGCCGGTCACCGGCGATGAGGTGCACGACGCATCAGGCGCCTACGCGCTCAGCGAATGAAGGAGGTGAATCCCAGATGAGCGACACAAGCATCCAGTCTTACGTAGCCCCGACGACCCAGGCCGATCGTTACCCTTCCCGCGTGGCACCCGAGCCGCGCGTGTCCCACCGCCTCGACCCGGTGGTCTATGGCCAGGACGATGGTGGCCCGCTGACCATCAGCCAGCTGCGTTTTTTTGAAGACAACGGCTACATCAGCACCGATCAGCTGCTCAGCGAAGCCGAGCTCGGCAGCTACTGTGCCGAGCTGCAGCGTCTGCGCGCCGACGAGCAGCTCAAGGACTCTGACGAGGCCGTGATCGAGCCCGAGAGCCGCGAGTTGCGCTCCATCTTTGCCGTGCACCGCAGCAGCGAAGTGCTGCGCCATCTCTGCCACCATCCGCGCCTGGTCGCGATGGCGCGCCAGTTGCTGGGCAGCGCGGTCTACATCCACCAGTCGCGCATCAACTACAAGAACGGTTTTCGGGGCAAGGAGTTCTTCTGGCACTCCGATTTCGAAACCTGGCACGTCGAAGACGGCGTGCCCGCCATGCGCATGGTCAGCTGCTCGATCAGCCTCACGCCCAACACCGAGCACAACGGCCCGCTCATGCTCATGCCGGGTTCGCACCACCGCTTTGTGGCGTGTGTCGGTGAAACACCCGACAACCACTACAAGGCCTCGCTCAAGCGCCAGGAAGTGGGCGTGCCCGATGACGCCAGCCTCACCCAGCTCGCCCACGAGTTCGGCATCACCGCGCCCAAAGGTGCGGCCGGCTCGGTGACTTTCTTCGACTGCAACACCATGCATGGCTCGAACTCCAACATCACGCCCATGCCGCGCAGCAATGTGTTCGTGGTCTACAACAGCGTGGAGAACACACCGGTGGCGCCGTTCTGCGGCCTGGCACCGCGCCCCAACTTCATCGCCGAGCGCCAGGACTTCACGCCGCTGGTGCTGCCGGGCCAGTAAGGTCTGCCACAACCCCTCGCGGCGCAGCGTCAGTGGGAGAGCCCATGAAACAGGTGCACGCCGGGCCGACTGCGTGCATTGATGGATGCGGCGCGATCAACCCTTGGACTGGCGCGCGCGCAGCAAGGCGTCGGCGAAGTCCTGCCAGCGGGGGTGTGCCGGCAGTTCGTTGAAGACGCCAGCGCGCGCCTGCGCGGCCATCCAGTCGTGCTTCTCCGCGATGGCCGTGGCCATGACCGGTTCGAAGCCGGCCTCGCGCACCGTGTGGGCGACCTCGTGCATTTCTTCGGCGCGGCGCTTGCCGTGCTGCGCCACACGGCTGAAAAAGTAGCTGCCTTGCTGGGTCCAGTCGATGCCGGGAAAGGTTTCCTGCAGCGTCGCAACCATGGCGTCTTCCACGCCATAGTGGCGCGCCGTCGCGTAGCTCTCCAGCACCAGCGCCTCCAGGCCTTTGATCATCACGCTGCGGCACATCTTGGTGGCCGAGGCCACACCCAGGCGGTCGCTGGCCACGCTGGCGTTCATGCCCAGCGCACCCAGCGTTGGCAACAACTCGGTGGCATGTGGGCCGCCCAGCAGCATCGGCACGCCGATGCCATGCGGCGGCACCGAGGTCATCACCCCGGCCTCCACATAGCGGCCACCGGCGTTGCCGATCAGCGCCGCCGCCTGCTGCTTGGTACCGGGCGAAGCGGAATTCAGGTCAAGAAAGAAACTGCCTGGCCGGATGTGTGGCGCCGCCGCCTGGGCCACGGCCAGGGTGCTGGACGCTGTCACGGCGGAGATCACGAGGCTGGACTGCGCACACAGCGTGGCGACACCGTCGCAGGCGGCCACACCAGCGGCGGCTGCATGGGCCAGCGGCTCATCGCGCTGAGCCGGATCGGCAAACTTCAGCTCCCAGGCGCCTGTCCAGGCGGCGCCCGGCTTCAGACCGGCGCTGAAAATGCGGCCGACCTCACCGTAACCGATCAAGCCAATACGCAAGTCACTCATGCCATCTCTCCATCCATTCCGTTTTTCAACTCGCACCACAGGATGTGGCTCCACCAGGCCGCAGATGGGCTCCGGTGGACCAGCCGCGCTGCGGCTCAGGTTCACTGTTTCGGGATGCCGGCCCGATCGATCACCGCACCCCAGCGTTTGATGTCGGACGCCAGCAGCTGGGCCGCCTCCTCGGGCGTGCTGGCATCGGCATCGATGTTCAGATCGGCCAGCTTCTTCTTCACCTCGGGCTTGGCCAGTGCAATGGCAATATCCTTGTTCAGGCGCTCGATGACAGAACGTGGCGTCTTGCCCGGAACAGCCAGCGCGTTCCACGAAGAGGCCTGGAAACCCTTGACGCCCTGCTCCACCGCGGTGGGGATTTCGGGCAGCACGATCGAACGTTTTTGACCCGTGACAGCCAGGGCGCGGAGGGCGCCAGCCTTGATCTGGGTAAGTGTGGGGCCGAGGATCTCGACACCCACGTCCACCTGCTTGCCGCGCAGTGCGCCGATGAGCGCCGGTGTGCCGTTGAACGGCACGATCTGGGCATGGATGTCGGCGCTGGACCGGAACAGCTCGGCCGCCAGGTTTTGTGTGCTGCCAATGTTGATGCTGCCGATGTTGAGCTTGTTCGGGTTGGCCCTGGCAAAGGCGACCAGGTCGCCCAGCGTCTTGAAGGGCGAGTCGCCCGGCACCAGCACCGCCAGGTCGAAAATGCCCAGAGTGGACACGGGCGCCAGATCTTTGAGGGTGTCGTAGGGCAGGCGCTTGAACAGGCTGGCCGTGACTGCGGTGCCGTTGGACATCAGGAACAGCGTGTGGCCATCGGGTTCGGCGCGCGCCACGGTTTCGGCGGCCAGCACCCCACCCGCACCGGGCCGGTTGTCGATGGTGGCCGGCTGCCCAAGCGACTGGCTCAGCTCGGCGGCCACAATGCGGGCCGTGAGATCACCGGCACCACCCGGCCCAAACGGGACCACGATGCGCAGGGGTTTGGACGGAAACGCCTGGGCCAGCGCGGCCGGCCCCGCCAATGCCAGCGCGCTCAGGAGCAGCGCCATGGCCATCAGCTTGCGGCGCCCTGCCAGGGTGTGGGGGTTCATCCGGATCTCCTCGAGCGGGTTGAAAAATGCAAGGGCCACTGTAACCAGCAACAAAAAGGCCCGCCATCACCGGCGGGCCCTTTCAGCGATGTGCAGTTGCGATGGCGCAGCGCTTCACAGGCTCACAACCGCAGCACAAACAGCGTGATCCAGGGGAAGGCCACCAGGATCGCGGTGCGGATGAAGTCGCTCGCCACAAACGGCAGGATGGCGCGGTAGGTCTGGGTGATCGGCGTGTCTTTGGCCAAGGAATTGATCACGAACAGGTTCATGCCCACCGGCGGTGTGATCAGCCCGACCTCGACAACGATCAGCACCAGGATGCCAAACCAGATCGCGAACTCTTCGGGCGGCAGGCCGAAGTCCAGCGCGGTGACGATGGGAAAGAACACGGGAATGGTCAGCAGGATCATGGACAGCGAGTCCATGAAACAGCCCAGCACCACGTACAGCAGCAGGATCGCCACCAGCACCACCGTCGGACTCACGCCCCAGCCAGCCACCGCGTTGGCCGCTTCCTGAGGCAACTGGGACAGCGCAAGAAAGGTGTTGTAGACCCCGGCGCCGAGCACGATCATGAAGATCATGCCGGTGGCCACCGCGGTGCCGAGGATGGCGGCGAGCAGATTCTTGCGGGACAGGCCACCGCTGAACCAGGCCGACAGGCCGGTGCCAAAGGCGCCGATCGCCGCTCCTTCGGTGGGCGTGAACAGGCCGGTGTAGATACCACCGACCACCACCAGGAAGATCACCATCACCGGCCACACCTTGACGGTGGCAGCGATGCGGTCTTTCATGGGCATGGGCGCCATGGAGCCCACGTCCTGTGGTTTGAGCCGCGCATAGACCGCGATCACGATCATGTAGCCCACGGCCGCGAGCACGCCGGGCACAAACGCGGCGAGGAACAGTTTGGCGATGTTCTGCTCGGTCAGGATGGCGTAGATCACCAGCACCACCGAAGGCGGAATCAGGATGCCGAGCGTGCCGCCGGCGGCCAGGCAGGCGGTGGAGATGCCACCGGCGTAACCGGCGCGTTTGAGTTCGGGCAGGGCCACCTGGCCCATGGTGGCCGCGGTGGCCAGAGACGAACCGCAGATGGCACCAAAACCCGCACAAGCGCCCACCGCCGCCATCGCCACCCCGCCCTTGCGGTGCCCGATCCAGGCCTCGGCCGCCTTGAACAGTGCCTGCGACAAGCCCCCCAGCGCCGCAAACTGCCCCATGAGCAGGAACAGCGGAATCACCGACAGCGAGTAGCTGGAGAAAGTGCTGTAGGTCACCTGCTTGAGCTGGCTCAGGATGGGATCGTACGAACCGTAGACCGCCCATGCGCCGCCCAGACCACACACCAGCATGGACAGGCCGATCGGCACCCGGATGAAGATCAGCAGCAGCAGCAGCGGGAACGACCAGAGGGCGAGTTCAATGTGGCTCATGAAGGGCAGTCTGCGGCGAAAGAGGGAATAGGGAGCGGGTCGGCGGCAACGAGGTCAGTGCCCGGCTTGGGCATCCACCTGGAATCCCTTGGGCACAGACGCCAGCCCGAACCGCGTCAGCGTCTTGGCGATGTAGGCCAGGCAGCCGATCACCGCGCCAACCAGGCAGAAGGCATAGGCCCACCACACGGGCATCTGCAGGATGAAGGTGGTCTCCAGGTACTCACGCTTTTCCAGCATGCCTTCCCAGAGTTTCCAGGTCAGCACCAGCCAGACCAGCAACATCAGCACATCGCTGAATGTGTCGATGCTGTGCTGCACCCACTTCGGCGTGTGCATGTACAGCAGGTCCACCGTGGCATGGCCACCGGTGAGGTAGCACCAGGGCAGGAAAAAAAACACCGCGATGCCCACCCCCACCTCGACCAGCTCGAAGTCACCAGGGACCGGACCCAGACCGATCCCAATCAGCGCGCGGCCGGCCACACTGGCCACCACCATCAGCACCAGGGCCACCAGCACAATGCCGCCGGCCAGCGCGGTCCAGCGTGAAATGCGGTAAATCCAATCGATCATTCGGGTTTCCTTCGGGTCAAGAAGCTGCCGCCAATTGTCCACGGCGGCGTCCGGCGCGGCGGCTCCATGGGCGGGGGGCCAACACACCAGCGGGCGCAGGCCGATGGACACCGGACTGCGCCCGCAAGAGTTTCTTTTAGGTAAACGAGTTTATCTTAGAGAAACGATCACCCAACGACCGCCCGCGCCGGGCGACGGGTCATTTGGCGTACTTGTCCATCAGCGTGCGTGCGTCCGCGGCCAGCTTCTTGCCGTCGATGCCCTTGGCCTTGACGTCGTTGACCCAGTCGGACTCGACCGAGGCCGCGGTGCGGCGCCAGCGCTGGGTTTCAGCCAGATCCAGCATTGCGATGTCGTTGCCAGCCTTTTCGGCAATCGCGCGACCCGTCTTGTCGCCCTCGTCCATGGCGCGACCGAACAACGCTGCGGTCTGCAGCCCCGAGTTGTTGTCGATCACCTTCTTGAGATCGGCCGGCAGCTTGTTGTAGGCCGCCTTGTTCATCGACAGCGCAAAGGTGGTCACGTACAGACCGTTGTTGCCGGCAAAGCTGGTGTGGTGCTTGACCAGTTCGGCAATCTTGAGCGAAGGCGTCACCTCCCACGGCACGGTGGTGCCGTCGAGCACCCCTTTGGACAAGGCCTCGGTCACGGCCGGCACCGGCATGCCCACCGGCGTGGCTCCGAGCTTGACCAGCATGTTGTTGACGATGCGGGTGCCGCCACGGATCTTCATGCCGCGCAGGCTCTCCAGGCCGGTCACCGGCGCCTTCGTGTGGATCAGGCCTGGGCCGTGGGTGTGCACGGTGAGCAGGTGCACATCCTTGAACTCGTCCTGGGCATTCGCCTGCACGTAGTCCCACAGCGCCTGGGACGAGGCTTCGGACGACAGGCCGGTGATGAACGGCAGCTCGAACACCTCGGTCTTGTTGAAGCGGCCCGGGGTGTAGCCCAGCACCGTCCAGGTGATGTCGGCGATGCCGTCGCGTGCCTGGTCGAACAGCTGCGGCGGTGTGCCGCCCAGCTGCATGGCGCTGTACATCTGGATCTTGATGCGGCCGTTGGACTCGGCCTCGATCTTCTTGATCCAGGGCGTGATCGCCTTGGCGGGAATCGTCGCCTGCGGCGGCAGGAACTGGTGCAGGCGCAGCGTCACCTCTTGCGCCAGCGCAGCGCCACTGGCCAGCAGCGACAGGGCCAGCACGGCGGCGGTTTTTCTGAATCGGGTCATGGTGTGTCTCCTTGAGCGGATGGTGGGAAAGACGGTCGGAAGTATCGGGCGTCCACAGCGTTACCAGCTGCCGGCCAGGGTGTGAACTGTCGTTGCGGATGGCGGCGGTGGCAAGTGCGAATTTCTTCCATGAGATATGCCAAAAGCGAACATCTGCTGGATGGCACCACCCGCCTCCATGGCCGCAACAAACAGCAGATTTCCAATCTGTCCTGCTTGCATTGGTTATTATTTATAACCATAATTCAACACCATCGCAAGCTCCAAAACCCCAACCCCAACCCCATGACCACCAGCCACCCAGACCTCAGCCTGCAGATGCAGGGCGCCCAGGACGAGATCGCCCTCATCACCCTCAACCGCGCCGCCAAGCGCAACGCGCTCAACGACGCCCTCATTCTCGCGCTGCGCGACACGTTCCAGAACCTGCCCAAGAGTGTGCGCGCCGCGGTGGTGCACGGCAGCGGCGATCATTTCTGCGCCGGCCTCGATCTGTCGGAGCTCAGCGAGCGCGACGCGGGCGAAGGCGTGATGCACTCGCGCATGTGGCACAGCGCGCTGGACGCGCTGGAAAAGGGCCGCGTGCCGGTGGTGGCCGCGCTGCACGGTGCGGTGGTCGGTGGTGGCCTGGAGCTGGCCAGCGCCTGCCACATCCGTGTCGCCGATGAATCGGCGTTTTTTGCCTTGCCCGAAGGCACACGCGGCATCTTTGTCGGCGGCGGCGGCTCGGTGCGGGTGCCCAAGCTGATCGGTGCCGCGCGCATGGCCGACATGATGTTCACCGGTCGCGTCTACAACGCCGTCGACGGCGAGCGCATTGGCCTCTCGCAATACCTGGTGCCCGCGGGCACCGCGCTGGAAAAAGCCCTGGAGCTGGCCACCCGCATCGCCAGCAACGCGCCGCTGACCAACTACGCGCTCATGCACGCACTGCCGCGCATCGCCGAGCAGCCCGCCGACCACGGCCTGTTCACCGAATCGCTGATGGCCGCTGTGGCGCAGAGCGCGCCCGAAGCCAAGGCCCGCGTGCGCGCCTTCCTGGACGGCAAAGCGGCAAAAGTCCAAAAGAACTGAGCCCGCCCGCCACCGAGCGCCACCCGATCCGAGGAGACACCATGACCGATGCCAAATACCGCCCCCTGACCTACGGCGTCACCCGCGCCACCCTGCGCGACGGCGATGCCGGTGTGCACTACCTGCGCGCCGACCAAGACCTGTTGCCCTACCCCGAGCGCATCACCGACCGGCTGCTGCACTGGGCGCGCGAGCGGCCCGAACAAACCCTGTTTGCCCAACGCGTGAAAACCGCCGACGGCAGCAGCGGCGACTGGCGCCACCTCAGCTACGCCCAGGCGCTGGCGGGGGCGCGCCGCATCGCGCAAAGCCTGCTCAACCGGGGCCTCTCGGCCGAGCGGCCGGTCTTGATCTTGAGCGAAAACGATCTGGAGCACGCCCAGATCGCCCTGGGCTGCCTGCTCGCAGGCATCCCCTTTTCGCCCACCTCGCCCGCCTACTCGCTGATCAGCCAGGATTTTGACAAGCTCCACCATGTGGTGAAAACGCTCACTCCCGGCCTGGTGTTCGCCAACAGCGCCCACCGCTACGGCCGCGCCATGCTGGCCACGCTGGGCGAAGAGGTGGAACTGGTCACCACCGAAGGCAGCGTGCCCGGCCGCGCCACCACCTCGTTCGCCGCCTTGCTGGCCACCGAAGCCACGCCCGCGGTCGATGCGGCCATGGCCGCCACCGGCCCCGACACCATCGCCAAATTCCTCTTCACCTCGGGCTCCACCAAAAGCCCCAAAGCGGTGATCAACACGCAAGGCATGTGGTGTGCCAACCAGCAGCAAATGGCGCAGTCGATGCCGGTGTTGCAAGACGCGCCCCCGGTGCTGGTCGACTGGCTGCCCTGGAACCACACCTTCGGCGGCAACCACAACGTCGGCCTGGTGCTGTTCCACGGCGGCACCCTCTACATCGACGATGGCAAGCCCACCCCGGCGCTGATCGGTGAGACCCTGCGCAACCTGCGCGAGGTCGCGCCCACGGTGTATTTCAACGTGCCCACCGGCTTCGAGGCGATCGCCAGCGCCATGCAGACCGACGACACCCTGCGCAAGACCTTGTTGTCCAGGGTGCGCATGTTTTTCTACGCCGGTGCCGCTCTCTCGCAACCGGTGTGGGACAGCCTGTTTGAGAGCGCCGAACGCGAGGTGGGCGAGCGCATCGTGATGGCCACCAGCATGGGCATGACCGAATCGGCACCCTTTTGCTTGTTCGTGACCACGCCCCACATCAAATCCGGCGACCTGGGCCTGCCCGCGCCGGGCCTGGAGATCAAGCTGGTCGACAGGGAAGGCAAAACCGAGCTGCGCTACCGGGGGCCCAACATCACGCCGGGCTACTGGCGCGCGCCCACCGAAACCGCCGAGGCGTTCGACGAAGAAGGCTTCTTCAAAACCGGCGACGCGGTGAAGTGGATCGACGAGACCGACACCCACCAGGGCCTGGCCTTCGATGGCCGCATGGCCGAAGACTTCAAGCTCGCCACCGGCACCTTTGTCAGCGTGGGTCCGCTGCGCGGCCGCATCATCGCCGCCGGTGCGCCCTACATCCAGGACGCCGTCATCACCGGTCTCAACATGAAAGAGATCGGCGCCATGGTGTTCCCCACCTCGGCGGTGCGTGGCCTGAGCGGCCTGCCCGCTGAAGCTTCGATGCACGATGTGCTGGAGCACCCCAAGGTGCTGGCGCATTTCCAGACCGTGGTCGACCAACTCGCCTTGAGCGCCACCGGCAGCGCCAGCCGGGTGGCGCGCCTGTGCCTGCTGGCCGACCCACCCACCATCGACCGGGGCGAAGTCACCGACAAGGGTTCGATCAACCAGCGCGCGGTGCTGACCCACCGCGCCGACACCGTGGCCCGTCTGCACGACGACGCGCTGGCCGGGATTCTGAAACCACAGAGCTGACCGCCTCCGCGCCGCCTGCGGCGTCACCCTCACGGAGGGCGATGCTGGCGGCCCGGCAAAGCCGGTTCCGCTGCATCCCGGAACCGGACACTTTCGCCGGACCTTTTTTCTCATTTTTAGGAATTTGATATGACCGCCAAAGGCTTCTTCAACGCGTTCGACGATGTCGTCATCTTGGGCGGCGTGCGTACCCCCATGGTCGATTACTGCGGTGCGCTCGGCCACATCTCCCCGACCGATCTCGGCATCAAGGCCGCCCGCGCCGCGCTGGAGCGCACCGGGGTGCCTGGCGAACACATCGGCTCGGTGATCGCGGGCAACATGGCACCTGGCGATTTTGACCAGTTCTTTTTGCCGCGCCACATCAGCCTTTACGCCGGTGTGCCGGTGGAAGTGCCGTCCATCATGGTGCAGCGCATTTGCGGCACCGGCTTCGAGCTGTTTCGCCAGGCCGGTGAACAGATCCAGGGCGGCGCTTGCGAAGCGGCACTGGTGGTGGGCACCGAGAGCATGACGCGCAACCCCATCGCCGCCTTCGACCACCGCACTGGCTTCAAGCTCGGCGCGCCGGTGGGCTTCAAAGACTTCATGTGGGAAGCGCTGAAAGACCCGGCTCCGGGCATCAACATGATCCAGACGGCCGAGAACCTCGCCAAGAAATACAGCATCACCCGCGAAGAGGTGGATGCCTTCGCTTCGTCGTCGTTCGCCAAAGCGGTGGCGGCCCAGGAAAGCGGTTTCCTGGCGGGCGAGATCGTCGCCGTGATCACCGAAAAATTCGAGCTGGAAGGCTACCAGTCGCGCGGCATCCGGTTGCAAGGCAAAACCACCGAAGTGGCCGCCGACACGCACCCGCGCATTTCCCCGACCGAGGTGCTGGCCAAGCTGCGCCCGGTCTTTGAAGGCGGTGTGCAGACCGGTGGCAACAGCGCGGCCTTGGTCGACGCGGCCGCCGCCTGCGTGGTGAGCTCGGGTGCTTACGCCAAGGCGCAAGGCAAGCAACCGCTGGCGCGTGTGGTGGCCGCCGCAGCCGTGGGCGTGCCGCCCGAAATCATGGGCATTGGCCCGGCCCCCGCGATCCGCCTGCTGCTGGAGCGCACCGGCCTGAAGCTCAGCGACATTGCGCGCTTCGAAGTCAACGAAGCCCAGGGCGCACAAACCCTGTCGGTGGCCAAGGAGCTGGGCCTGGACATCGCCAAGCTCAACGTCAACGGCGGTGCCATCGCCCTCGGCCACCCACTGGCCACCACCGGCGTGCGGCTCACGCTCACCCTGGCGCGCGAGTTGCAACGCTCGGGCCAGCGCTACGGCATCTCCAGCGCCTGCGTGGGCGGTGGCCAGGGCATTGCGCTCTTGATCGAAAACACACAAGTTTGAACACCCCTGCGCCGCTTTTCGGCTTCCCCTCAAGGGGACAACGCTGGTCGACCGGCCAAGCCGGATCGACGGCGTTCTGACCGAACTCTCTCTCCCTCCAACTTTCTCTCAGGAGCATCTGATGAACATCCAAGGACAAGCCGCTCTCGTCACCGGCGGTGGCTCCGGCCTCGGCGAGGCCACGGCGCGCGAACTCGCGCGCCTGGGCGCCAAGGTCGCTGTGCTCGACCTCAACATGGCCAACGCGCAGCGCGTGGCCGACGACATCGGCGGCGTGGCATGCCATTGCGACGTGAGCAACCCGGACAGCATGCAGGCCGCCATCGAGCAAGCGGCTGCGGCCCACGGCCCGGCGCGCATTTTGATGCAGATCGCGGGCATCGGCAGCGCGAAACGCGTGGTCGGCAAAGACGGCAACGCCGCACCGCTGGAAGACTTTGCGCGCGTGGTCAACGTCAACCTGATCGGCACCTACAACGCCGCCCGCCTGTTTGCGGCGGCCTGCGCCAAGCTCGACCCCATGGAAGACGGCGAACGCGGCGTGATGGTGTTCACCGCCAGCGTGGCCGCGTTCGACGGCCAGGTAGGCCAACAGGCCTACAGCGCCTCCAAAGCCGGTGTGGCCGGCATGACGCTGCCCATGGCGCGCGATCTCGCGCAACACGGCATCCGCGTCTGCACCATTGCGCCCGGCCTGTTCGCCACGCCGCTGTTGCGCACCCTGCCCGAGCCGGTGCAGGCCTCGCTGGCCGCCAGCATTCCGTTCCCGCAGCGCCTGGGCAAGCCCGAAGAGTTCGCACAGCTCGCCGCGCACATCGTCGCCAACGGCCACCTCAACGGCGAAGTGATTCGCCTCGACGGCGCGCTCCGCATGGCGCCACGTTAAGCAGCTCCCCGCGCCGCCTTCGGCGTCACCCCCCAGGGGCGGCACTGGCGGACTGGCAAAGCCAGATCCGCGGCGCCCTCGGCTCAGACACCTCTTTGCTTTGAATCGGATGTATGTATGACCAAAACCGTTGTGTATGAAGTGGAAGTGATGTTCGGCGACTGTGATCCGGCCGGCATCGTTTTTTTTCCCAATTTCTCGAAGTGGATGGACGCGTCGTCGCTGAACTTCTTCGTGCAGTGCGGCGTGCCGACCTGGCGCGAGCTGGTCAAAACCACCGGCATCATCGGCACCCCGCTGCTGGAAATCCACACCAAATTCATGAAGCCCGCCACCTACGGCGAGCGGCTGCAAATCCACACCAGCGTGACCGAATGGCGCGACAAGGTGTTTATGCACCGCCATGTGGTGAAACGCGGCGACACCGTGTTGTGCGAAGGCAGCGAAACGCGCGCCTTCTGCCAGCGCGACCCAGCCAACCCGGACCGCATCAGGGCGATTCCGATCCCGGCCGACATCAAGGCCTTGTGCGAGTGACACGCACCCTCTGAACGCCGCACGACCATGAACACCTTCCAGCCCCGCGTCGCCGACATGCAGTTCCTGCTGCAGGCGGTGCTCGATGCGCCCACGCAGCTCCAGGCGCTGCCGGTCCATGCCGAGATCGACGCCGATCTCATGCAGCAGGTGCTGGACGAAGCCGGCAAATTTGTCGGCGAGGTGATCGCACCCCTGAACCGCAATGGCGACGAAATCGGCGCCCGATTTTCGGCCGGCGCCGTGACCATGCCGCCGGGTTTTCGTGACGCCTACCAGGTGTTCTGGCAGGCCGGTTGGCCCGCCTTGTCGGCGGCGGTGGAGGACGGCGGCCAGGGTTTGCCCGCGGTGCTGGAGGCCATGCTCTACGAGATGCTCAGTGCCGCCAACCACGGCTGGACCATGGCGCCGGGCCTGCTGCACGGTGCCTACGAATGCCTCAAACACCACGGCTCGCCCGAGCTGAAAGCACGTTACCTGGAGAAAGTGGCCACCGGCGAATGGCTGGCCACCATGTGCCTGACCGAACCCCACGCGGGTTCGGATCTGGGCCTGGTGCGCACCAAAGCGCAGCCCCTCGCCAACGGCCGATATGCGCTGAACGGCACCAAAATTTTCATCTCCGGCGGCGAACACGATCTGAGCGACAACATCGTGCACCTGGTGCTCGCGCGCCTGCCCGACGCCCCGCCCGGTCCCAAAGGCCTGTCGCTGTTTCTGGTGCCCAAGTGGTATGAAGACGGTGCCAGAAGCACCGTCGTCTGCGAGCGCATCGAAGAAAAAATGGGCCTGCACGGCAGCCCCACCTGCGTGATGCGCTTCGACGATGCCCCGGGCTGGATCGTCGGCGAGCCGGGCAAGGGCCTGAACGCCATGTTCGTCATGATGAACGCGGCGCGCCTGCATGTGGGCCTGCAAGGCATGGGCCTGCTGGAAGCCGCCTGGCAGAAGGCCCATGCCTACGCCCAGGAACGGCGCCAGATGCGCGCGCCGGGCGGCACGGCCAAAGCCGGCGACGCCGACCCAATCGCGCTGCACCCCGCGATGCGCCGCATTCTCGACACCCAGCGCGCCTGGATCGACGGCGGCCGTGTGCTGGCCTACCGCACCGCCCTCGAACTCGACATCCTCAAGCACCACGGCGACGCCGCGCGCCGGGACAGCGCCAACCGCTGGTGCGCACTGGTCACACCGGTGCTGAAGTCGGCATGGACCGAGCAGGCTTTCAGCGGCGGCAGCGCCTGCCTGCAGGTCTTTGGTGGCCACGGCTATGTGCGTGAATGGGGCATCGAGCAGCATGTGCGCGACGCGCGCGTGGCCATGATTTACGAAGGCACAAACGAAATCCAGGCGATCGACCTGCTGCTGCGTAAGGTGCTGCTCGACGGTGCCCAGGCGCTCGGCACGCTGCTGTCCGAGCTGCACACCGAGCTGACCACGCTCGACGCCGACCCGCGCGCCGTGACCGCGATCACGCATTTCCAGCGTTTCCTGCACGAGGAGTTGCTGCCCGGCACCCGCGCGCCCGATGCACCAGCCGACCGGGCCCACTGGCTGGCCGACGACTTTTTGCGCGCGCTGGCCATGCTGCTCATGGCCTGGGGCTGGTCGCGCATCACAACCACCACAGGCGCCGACGCCCCGCGCTGGACCACGGCCGGCCAGGCTTTCTGGCGCTGGATCTGGCCCGAATTCGAGTTGCGCCTGGGCATGATGCGGACCACCTTGTCGGCGCCAGCACAGCCGGTCCGATGACAGGCCGCCGGACTACCCTCCCTTGAAACGCAAGGCTATGCTCGCTCGCATGTCCGCCAAGCTTTCGCCCGCCCCCAAACCCAGGCGCACCGCGGTGCAGCCGGGCCCCACGCCGCCCGAGGCACCAGCCGACACCGGGCTCGACACGCGCTACCTGGAAACCCTGCTCGGCTACAACGCACGGCGTGCCGCACTGTCGGTGATTGCGGTGTTCCTGAGCCGCATGGCGAATTTCGATCTGCGGCCGGTGGACTTCTCGGTGCTCACCCTGATCGCCCACAACCCCGGCGCCACCTCGCGCCAGATCTGCACCGCGCTCGACATCCTGCCGCCCAACCTGGTGGGCCTGATCCGGCAGCTGGAGGCGCGTGGCCTGTTGCTGCGCAAGCCGCACCCGAGCGACCGCCGCGCCCAGGGCCTGCACCTGAGCACCGCCGGCAAACGCCTGCAGCGCGCTGCCGAGACGGAAGCCACGCGGCTGGAAGGCGACGTGGCGGGTGTGCTCACACCCGCAGAGCTGGACACCCTCAACGGCCTGCTGCGCCGCATCTACCAGCGCCCACCCGTCGCTGACCACAGCACCCCAGCCTGCGGGTAAGTCCCAAGCGGGCAGCCTGATCGCACCGGGCATGATGAATTTCCGCCGCGCCACCCGGGTCGGTGACCGGGCAGCCAAACCGCTCGACGGCCGCGCGCCGCCAAGCGGGCTGGCCGATCAAGGAGATCAAGAAATGGGTGCCAAGGACAACACCGCCGTGATCCGGCTGTTCGATCTGCTGGAGTCGCGTTACGCCATGCGCGTGATCTGGGCGCTGTCCGATGGCCACCCGCAGACCTTTCGCCTGCTGCAAGACAGTGTGGGCGGTGCAACCCCCAACACCCTCAACACCCGGCTCAAGCAGCTGCGCGCCGCGCGGCTGGTGGACCATGGCCGCGAGGGTTACCGCCTGACCCACCAGGGTGCCGACCTCGCCCGCCGCATGGCCGATGTACAGCTGTTCGCCAACCGCTGGGCGCAACAGCAGGCCCGGGCCGTGACCCCAACAGGCCCCGTGACCAACGGCACCGGCAGCCACCCGCCAGCCGCCTGAGCGCGGCGGCGTCCCGCCTCGCGTTCAGCGGCCCGGGCTCGCCACCACCGTCTGGCGCTGCTCGCCCAGGCCCCGCCCGCCCAGGGTGATCACGTCACCCACGCTCAGAAAGCTCGGTGGTTTCATGCCCATGCCAACGCCCGGTGGTGTGCCGGTGGCGATCACATCACCCGGCTCCAGCGCCATGAAGCGGCTGAGGTAACTCACGATGTGGGCCGCACCGAAGATCATGGTGCGGGTGTTGCCGCGCTGGCGCGGCTGGCCGTTCACATCGAGCCAGAGGTCCACCGCCTGCGGGTCGCCCAATTCGTCCGGTGTGACCAGCCAGGGACCGAGCGGACAGTGCGTGGGGTAGCTCTTGCCCTTGACCCACTGGCCCTCCATTTCCGTCTGGTGGGTCCGCTCGGACACATCGTTGACCAGGCAATACCCCGCCACATGGCCCAGCGCGTCGCCCTCGCTCACCTGAAACGTGCGCTGACCGATCACGATGCCCAGCTCGACCTCCCAGTCCAGCTTGAGCGAGCCCGGCGGCAACCAGACGTCGTCGTTCGGGCCGCTGACCGCGCCCCGGTGCTTGTTGAACACGATGGGCTGCCCTGGCGGCTTGAGCCCGGCCTCGGCCGCGTGGTCGGCGTAGTTCAGGCCGATGCCAATGACCGTACCCACCTGGCCCACACAAGAACCCAGGCGGGTGTCAGGGGGCAGCAGCGGCAGGGTGGCCAGATCGAGTGCCGTCAGCCGCGCCATAGAATCGGGGCCAAGCCCCGCCGGGACAATGTCCGGCACCTGGCCAGAGAGGTCGCGCAGCGCCCCGCTGGCGTCCACCACGCCAGCGCGCTCGGCCCCGCCGGGGCCATGTCGGAAGAGTTTCATCGGGTCTCCATCGTGTGGTCCAGCGCACATTGTGATCCCGCCAAGCCTGTCCGCAGCCTGCGCGACAGCGCCCGCCCGGCCCGTCTTGAATTCCCCGACCGCGTCCCCATCTGCGCATTTGTTGTCTGCCCATCCTTCTTTCTGATTCGTCCTGCCCCATGAGCCCAACCCACAACGCATACGATCCTTCCCTGCCCGAGCAAGCGGGCGCACCCGTCAGCCCCGAAGAAGCGCTGGCCGCGGCGGCACTGAACGAAACCGACGCGTTGGCTGCCCTGACCAACGAGGTGAGCGAACTCAAGGCCAAGAACGCGGACCTCGCCGAGCAGTTCCTGCGCGCCAAGGCCGAAGCGGAGAACACCCGCCGCCGCGCCGAGGAAGACATGAGCAAGGCCCGCAAGTTTGCGGTCGAGAGCTTCGCCGAGAGCCTGCTGCCCGTGGCCGACAGCCTCGAGGCCGGCCTGGCCGTGCAGGAAGCCACCCGCGAGCAACTGCGCGAAGGCACCGAAGCCATCCTCAAGCTGCTCAAGAGCGCGCTGGAGCGCCACAAGGTGGTGCAGATCGACCCGGCCAACGGCGCCCGGTTCGACCCCCACCAGCACCAAGCGATCAGCATGGTGCCAGCCGATCAGGAGCCCAACACGGTGGTCACCGTGCTGCAACGCGGCTACCTGATTGCCGAGCGCGTGCTGCGCCCGGCCCTGGTGACCGTGGCGGCGCCAAAATAAGCCGCAATTCGGCCGTCCCTCTTGAAAACCCGCTGAGTTATCCACACCTGCTGCACAGCGGATCCACATCCTTTCAACACACTTTTCAAACTTTCGTACCGGAGCACAAAAATGGGAAAAATTATTGGCATCGACCTGGGCACCACCAACTCTTGCGTGTCCATCATGGAAGGCAACACCACCAAGGTGATCGAGAACTCGGAGGGTGCGCGCACCACGCCGTCGATCGTGGCCTACCAGGAAGACGGTGAGGTCTTGGTCGGCGCCAGCGCCAAGCGCCAGGCGGTGACCAACCCCAGGAACACGCTGTACGCGATCAAGCGCCTGATCGGCCGCAAGTTCGCCGAGAAGGAAGTCCAGAAGGACATCAACCTCATGCCCTACTCCATCGTGGCGGCTGACAACGGCGACGCCTGGGTGGAAGTGCGCGGCAAGCAGCTCTCGGCCCAGCAGGTTTCGGCCGACATCCTGCGCAAGATGAAAAAGACCGCCGAGGACTACCTGGGCGAGCCGGTGACCGAAGCCGTGATCACGGTACCGGCCTACTTCAACGACGCCCAGCGCCAGGCGACCAAAGACGCCGGCCGCATCGCCGGCCTCGATGTCAAGCGCATCATCAACGAACCCACCGCAGCGGCCCTGGCCTTCGGCCTGGACAAGCAGGAAAAAGGCGACCGCAAGATCGTGGTGTACGACCTGGGCGGTGGCACCTTCGACGTCTCCATCATCGAGATCGCCGATGTCGATGGCGAGAAGCAGTTCGAGGTGCTGTCCACCAACGGCGACACCTTCCTGGGCGGAGAAGACTTCGACCAGCGCATCATCGACTACATCATTGGCGAGTTCAAAAAGGACCAGGGCGTCGATCTGAGCAAAGACGTGCTTGCCCTGCAGCGCCTGAAGGAAGCCGCCGAGAAGGCCAAGATCGAGCTCTCCAGTTCGGTCGCGACCGACATCAACCTGCCCTACATCACCGCCGACGCCTCGGGCCCGAAACACCTGAACATCAAACTCAGCCGCGCCAAGCTCGAATCCCTGGTGGAAGAGCTGGTCGAACGCACGATTGCGCCTTGTCGCACCGCCATCAAGGACGCCGGCATCAGCGTCAGCGACATCCATGACGTGATCCTGGTCGGTGGCATGACCCGTATGCCCAAGGTGCAGGAGAAGGTCAAGGAGTTCTTTGGCAAGGAGCCGCGCAAAGACGTCAACCCCGACGAAGCCGTGGCCGTGGGCGCTGCGATCCAGGGCCAGGTGCTCTCCGGTGACCGCAAAGACGTGCTGCTGCTTGACGTGACCCCGCTCTCCCTGGGCATCGAGACCATGGGTGGTGTCATGACCAAGATGATCCAGAAGAACACGACCATCCCGACCAAGTTCGCGCAGACCTTCTCCACCGCCGAAGACAACCAGCCGGCCGTGACCATCAAGGTCTTTCAGGGCGAGCGCGAAATCGCCTCGGGCAACAAGCTGCTTGGCGAGTTCAACCTCGAAGGTATCCCCAACGCCCCGCGTGGCATGCCGCAGATCGAGGTGTCTTTCGACATCGACGCCAACGGCATCCTGCACGTGGGCGCCAAGGACAAGGGCACCGGCAAGGAAAACAAGATCACCATCAAGGCCAACTCCGGCCTGTCGGAAGAAGAAATCCAGCAAATGGTGAAAGACGCCGAGCTCAACGCTGCCGACGACAAGAAGAAGGTGGAGCTGGTGCAGGCGCGCAACGCCGGTGAGGCCATGGTGCACAGCGTCAAGAAGTCGCTGGGTGAGCATGGCGACAAGCTCGACGGCGGCGAGAAAGACGCCATCGAGTCCGCCATCAAGGACGTGGAAGAGGCTCTCAAGGGCGAGGACAAGGCCGACATCGAAGCCAAGACCGAAACCCTCATGACCGCCAGCCAGAAACTCGGTGAGAAGGTCTACGCCGCCTCGCAGGCCGAAGCTGCGGCCGCCGGCGCCGCCGCCGAGAGCGCACCCCAGGGTGGCGGCTCCAGCCAGGCCGGTGCCGACGACGACATCGTGGACGCCGAAGTGAAGGAAGTGAAAAAGGGCTGAGCGTTCGACGAACGCCACCCCTTCACCGCCGCGTCGGGGCAACCTGACGCGGCGTTTGCGCTCAACAACACCTGCACGAGATCATGGCAAAACGCGATTTTTACGAAGTGCTTGGCGTGCCCAAGAACGCCTCGGACGAAGAGGTCAAGAAGGCATATCGCAAGCTCGCGATGAAGCACCACCCGGACCGCAACCAGGGTGACGCGGCCAAAGCCGCAGAAGAAAAGTTCAAGGAGGCCAAAGAGGCCTACGAAATGCTGTCGGACCCGCAGAAGAAAGCGGCCTACGACCAGTACGGCCACGCCGGCGTCGACCCCAACATGCGCGGCGGTCCCGGCGGCGGCGAGGGCTTCGAAGGCTTCTCGGGCGCGTTCGGCGACATCTTTGGCGACATCTTCGGTGGCCAGCGGGGCGGCCAGCGCGCCGGCCGGCAGGTCTACCGCGGCGGCGACCTGTCCTACGCGATGGAGATCAGCCTGGAAGAAGCGGCCGCGGGCAAAGACAGCCAGATCCGCATCCCGTCCTGGGACGACTGCGACACCTGCAAAGGCAGCGGCGCCAAACCAGGCACCAGCGTCAAGACCTGCTCGACCTGCCACGGACAGGGCGTGGTGCAGATGCGCCAGGGATTTTTCAGCGTGCAGCAGACCTGCCCACACTGCCACGGCACCGGCAAGGTCATCCCCGAGCCCTGCACCGCTTGCAACGGCCAGGGCAAGATCAAGAAGCAGAAGACGCTGGAGATCAAGATCCCCTCCGGGATCGATGACGGCCAGCGCATCCGCTCCAGCGGCAACGGCGAGCCGGGCCAGAACGGCGGACCTTCGGGCGACCTCTACATCGAGATCCGCCTGCGCAAGCACGACATCTTCGAGCGCGAAGGCGACGACCTGCACTGCCAGGTGCCGGTGAGCATGACCACCGCCTCGCTTGGCGGCGAGATCGACGTACCCACGCTGCAAGGCAAGGCCACCATTGATCTTCCCGAAGGCACCCAGAGCGGCAAGACCTTCCGCCTGCGCGGCAAGGGCATCAAAGGCGTGCGCAGCAGCTACCCCGGTGACCTGTACTGCCACGTGGCGGTGGAAACCCCGGTCAAACTCACCGAACACCAGCGCAAGCTGCTCAAAGAGCTGGACGAGTCGTTCAAAAAAGGCGGCCACAAGCACAGCCCGAACGACAAGGGGTGGTTTGAAAAAGCGAAGGAATTTTTCAGCTGATTGGCGCGAAGGGTCCAAACCAGACGCCAAGGGGCGACGGGCATCCGTCGCCCCTTTTGTTTTCCGGCATTTGGGCAGAAAAATGGACCGGAACTCGAAAAATTTGGCCCATGCCGACAGGGCGATCTGAGCCTATCCCCGCCCCGAAAGCGGCAAACCGGCACCGCGAAGGCCCTACCATTCGGGCCATGCAAAGCACAGACACAGACTTCGTCATCGTCGGCGCCGGCATCGCCGGTGCCTCCATCGGCCACTTCCTCGCGCCACACGGCCGTTGCCTGATGCTGGAGCGCGAGAGCCAGCCCGGTTACCACAGCACCGGGCGCTCGGCCGCGCAGTTCATCGCCACCTACGGCACACCGCAGGTGCGCGCGCTGTCCCGGGCGAGCGAGCCATTTTTTCAGCACCCACCCGAGGGGTTTGCGAGCGCGCCACTGCTGCTGCCACGTGGCCTGCTGACGTTTGCGGGAGAGGCCGATCTGGCGGCGCTCAGGGAGGCCTGGGCTGTGCTGCAAAAAACGACTTCCACGGGCCGCTGGCTTACCGCTGAAGAGGCCTGCGCGCTGGTGCCGGTGCTGCGGCCGGAGCTGATTCGTGCCGCGATTCTGGAGCCCGACAGTTTCGACATGGACGTGGATGCGATCCACCAGGGCTACCTGCGCGGCTTCAGGCGCGCGGGTGGCGAGCTCATGACCAGCGCCGAGGTGGTGGCGATTGAGCGCGCAGAGGATCTGTGGCAGGTCCACACCGCCGCCGGCAAAACCTACCAGGCGCCTGTGTTGATCAACGCCGCAGGGGCCTGGTGCGATGTCGTGGCGCAGCTCGCCAACGTGGCGCCCATCGGTGTGGTGCCGAAGCGGCGCAGCGCGCTCACCTTTGCCGCACCAGCGGGCATGGACAGCAGCCACTGGCCGCTGGTGCTGGCGGCCGACGAGAGTGTGTATTTCAAACCCGACGCAGGTGGGCTGCTCGCTTCCCCGGTGAACGAAGACGCCACCCACCCGCAGGACGTGCAACCCGAAGAGATCGACATCGCCCTGGCGATGCACGCGCTGGAGACCTGGACCACGCTCGCGGTGCGTCCCACCCACACCTGGGCCGGCCTGCGTTCTTTTGTGACCGATGGCGACCTGGTGGGCGGCTTCGATCCACAAGCCCCGGGCTTCTTCTGGTGCGCGGCACAAGGCGGCTACGGCATCCAGACCAGCGCGGCCATGGGCGAAGCCTGCGCGGCGCTGGCGCGCGGCCTGCCTCTGCCCGTTCACATCGCGGCTTGCGGACTCACTGCGCAGATGCTCTCGCCCACACGCAAGACGCTGCACGGCTGAGCGCAGTGGCATTGGCGCACGGGGCAGCAAGTTGGAAACGAGGCAGGGATCTCAGGCGACAACCTCGCAATCAGCAAGTCAAATCTGGGGCGCTCGAGCGCTGGCAGTGGCTGACGCTTTCACCAGCAGTTGCACCAGTTCATCCAGGGCGCTGGTCTTGTTCAGCACGTGGTGCACACCCTGCGCGGTGGCAAGGGCACGAAGTTCGTCGCAGACGCAGCCTGAGACCAGGATGCAGGGTAGCTCCGGGCGCGTTTGGCGCATGGCATCGATTACTTCAAGCCCCGGTGCTTGGGCAAAGAAAAAGGACCTAGCCCCTTTCGAAGCTAAGTCCTTGATTCATATGGTCGGCGTGAAAGGATTCGAACCTTCGACCCCTTGCACCCCAT
>CAYRIT010000010.1:0-60691 GCA_964424415.1 uncultured Hydrogenophaga sp. | reverse complement strand
TTTCCACCACCTTCAGCTTCCTGCGCCCCAACGACCTGGTGTGGAACTACGTGGTCGGGAACTACCTGAAAGGCGAGTCGCCACCACCGTTCGACCTCCTGTACTGGAACTCGGACGCGACCAACCTGCCGGGCCCGTTTTACGCCTGGTACCTGCGCCAGACCTACCTGGAAAACAACCTGATCAAGCCGGGCAAGACCACGGTGTGCGGCGAGAAGATCGACTTCCGCCAGGTCAAGCTGCCGCTCTACATCTACGGTTCGCGCGAAGACCACATCGTGCCCATCGGTGGTGCCTACGCCAGCACCCAGGTGTTCCCGGGCAAGAAGCGTTTTGTCATGGGGGCCTCGGGCCACATCGCCGGCGTGATCAACCCGCCCGCCGCCGGCAAGCGCAGCCACTGGATTGGGCCGGCCGGCAAATTTCCGGCCGATGTCAACGAATGGATCGCCGGCGCCACCGAGCACAAAGGAAGCTGGTGGACCGACTGGTCAGACTGGCTCAAGCCCCTGGCCGGCAAGCAGATCGCTGCGCCCAAAGGCTATGGCAAGGGCAAGCAATATCCGGCGATCGAGCCCGCGCCCGGTCGCTACGTCAAGGCCAGGGCCTGATCCCTTCACGCATTCTTTTTTTCAGACCAACAGGAGACCCCCCATGGAAGACATCGTCATCGTTTCAGCCGCACGCACCGCTGTGGGCAAGTTCGGCGGCACCCTTGCCAAGACACCGGCCACCGAGTTGGGCAGCATCGTGATCAAGGCGCTGCTCGAGCGCACAGGCCTGCCCGTCGACGCGGTGGGTGAAGTCATCATGGGCCAGGTGCTCGCCGCTGGCGTGGGCCAGAACCCGGCGCGCCAGGCCATGATGAAGGCCGGTGTGGCCAAGGAAACGCCGGCACTGACCATCAACGCGGTCTGCGGCTCGGGTCTCAAGGCCGTGATGCTGGCGGCGCAGGCCGTGGCCTGGGGCGACAGCGAGATCGTGATCGCCGGCGGCCAGGAAAACATGAGCGCCAGCCCGCACGTGCTCAACGGCAGCCGCGACGGTCAGCGCATGGGTGACTGGAAAATGACCGACACCATGATCGTTGACGGTTTGTGGGACGTGTACAACCAGTACCACATGGGCATCACCGCCGAGAACGTGGCCAAGGCCCACGGCATCACCCGCGAGATGCAGGACGCGCTGGCCCTGGGCAGCCAGCAAAAGGCCGCTGCGGCTCAGGAGGCTGGCAAGTTCAAGGACGAAATCGTGGGTGTCAGCATTCCCCAGCGCAAGGGCGACCCGATCGTGTTCGACAACGACGAATTCATCAACAAGAAAAGCACCGCCGACGTGCTCGCGGGTCTGCGCCCAGCCTTCGACAAGACCGGCAGCGTGACCGCAGGCAACGCCTCCGGTATCAACGACGGTGCCGCAGCGGTCATGGTCATGAGCGCCAAGAAGGCCGCCGCACTGGGCTTGAAGCCGCTGGCGCGCATCGCCGCCTTCGGCACCAGCGGCCTGGACCCCGCCATCATGGGCATGGGCCCGGTGCCGGCCTCGCAAAAGGCCTTGGCACGCGCCGGGTGGAAAGCCGCCGATGTGGACCTGTTCGAACTCAACGAAGCCTTTGCCGCCCAGGCCTGCGCGGTCAACAAGGCGCTGGACATCGACCCGGCCAAAGTCAACGTGAACGGCGGCGCGATTGCCATCGGCCACCCGATCGGTGCGTCCGGTTGCCGCATCCTGGTCACGCTGCTGCACGAGATGCAGCGCCGCGACGCCAAGAAAGGCCTGGCCGCGTTGTGTATCGGCGGCGGCATGGGTGTTTCGCTGGCGCTGGAGCGTTAATCGCCTACCCCCGCGCCGCTTTCGGCGGCACCCCCAAGGGGGCGGCATCTGCGGCCCGGCGACGCCGGTTCCGCAATGCTCTGGATTGACGGCCCCTTCGATCAAACAATTTTTTTCCGCCAATCGGCACCACCTAGAGGAGCATCAAAATGAGTCAAAAAGTAGCGTACGTCACCGGCGGCATGGGCGGCATCGGAACCGCCATCTGTCAGCGCCTGCACAAGGAGGGCTTCAAGGTCATCGCTGGTTGCGGCCCCACGCGTGATTTCACGAAATGGCTCGATGAACAGAAAGCCCTGGGCTACACGTTCTATGCCTCGGTCGGCAACGTGGGTGACTGGGAGTCCACCGTCGAGGCTTTTGCAAAGACCAAGGCCGAGCATGGCAGCATCGATGTGCTGGTGAACAACGCCGGCATCACCAAGGACCGGATGTTTGTGAAGATGTCGCGCGAAGACTGGAGCGCGGTGATGAACACCAACCTGGACTCCATGTTCAACGTGACCAAGCAGGTTGTGGCCGACATGGTGGAAAAAGGCTGGGGCCGCATCATCAACATCTCGTCGGTCAACGGTGAGAAGGGCCAGGCGGGCCAGACCAACTACTCGGCGGCCAAGGCCGGCATGCACGGCTTCTCGATGGCACTGGCGCAGGAGCTCGCCACCAAGGGCGTGACGGTCAACACCGTGAGCCCGGGCTACATCGGCACCGACATGGTCAACGCCATCCGCCCCGATGTGCTGGAGAAGATCGTCGCCACCGTGCCGGTCAAGCGTCTGGGCAAGCCCAGCGAGATCGCGTCCATCATCGCCTGGCTGGCCTCGGAAGAGGGCGGCTACGCCACCGGTGCCGATTTCTCGGTCAACGGCGGCCTGCACATGGGGTGAGGGCGCCTCTTGCGCCGGTTTTCGCCCGTCACCCCCAGTGGGTGGCGCCGGCGGAACCGGATCCACAGCGCCACGAACGGCTCCGTTTCTGGCCTCCGACCCCGCTTAAGCGGGGTTTTTTGTGGTGGCTGCGTTCATCCCAAGCCGAACGGATGCGGGTTTTTGCACCTTCTGCGCACCGTTGTCCAGCTGCGGACGCACATGTCATGCCCATCACTCTTGCATCCAGTCCCGGCCGGCCCGGTCAGCCCATGTTCATTCACTACCAAAGGTGCTGGCGCGCGTTCCCGCTGGCGGTAACGCTGTTCGCTGCCGTGGTCCCCAACGTTGGCGCTCAGACCCAGCCTCTGCTGGGCCAAGTCTCTCCAGGCGGCTACTGGGGCGCCATCAACACACCAACCGCTGACGTGATCCCAACGGGCGAAGCGGGTGTGGCGCTCACCAGCAGCAACCCCGAACTGCGACGCACGAATCCAGAGGGCTCGTTTGGCAGTCTCAACGCGGGTGCTGGATTGCTTCCCGGCCTCGAGGGTGTGGCGCGTTTGGCGTATGAAGGGGATCTGAATTGCAATCTGTTCGATACAAGCGTTTGCTCGGGCGGACTGCGCGATCTGTCGATGTCCGCCAAATACCAGTTGCCTTGGCGGCTGCCCTTGGACACGCGCTTGGCGTTTGGCGCCACCGATTTTGGTGGTGCGGCGACCCGGTTTCGTCTGGCTTATGGCGTAGCGACGAGTTCGATCGGCCCGGTTGATCTGTCGCTGGGTTACAGCCGTGCGTCCTCGCGAACCGCTCTGATCGACGGTACTTTTGGCAGTGCCGCGTGGCGGCTGACGGAACATTTCACCGCCTTGATCGAAAACGACAGTCAGCAGTGGCGCGGCGGGGTGCTGTTCCGTCACCGGCTCACCGATCACCTGGATCTCCAGCTGGCTGCCAGCCGCAAGCTCACCGACCCAACAAGCGGCCAGCAAGCCTGGCAGATGACGGCGGCTGTCCAGGTGGCGTTGGAAGGAAACCCCCATCGTGAATCGGTGGCAGCCGATCGCTTCGCCGCCGCATGGGTCACTTTACAGGCGGGGCCCGTCGGCGAGCGCACAGCGAACGGGCTTGCGCGTGCCATCGAAGGCGCTGGCTTTGCCCATGTGAAAGTGCTGCATCGGCCGGCCAGCGGAACAATGCCAGCGCTCTGGCAAATCCAGGCCGAACCGCGCCGCTGGCGCAGCAACCACCTTGACGCCGCGGGTGCGGGCCTCGCGACTTGGCTCGCCACCCAGGGTCCCAGCGGCGCCGATGGCGTCCTGCTGACCCTGACCTACCAGCGCCAGCCGGTGCTCCATGTCTACACCACTGCCCCCTGCCTGCGGGCCTGGATCAGAACAGACGTCCCGACTTGTGAGGGGGCGGCGTCGGACTTGACGCTGCAAGACGCCGGGGTGTTCCTCAGTGCGGACCTGGAACTGCCATCGGCGCTCGCCGAGCGCTTGCAAATGCGGGCCGGCGACGCGGCGCAGGCCGGTGCTGACCGTGCGTGGATGCCTCAAATTGAGCTTTCAGCCCAGTCGCAGACGCGCATAGGGACCGAGTACGGTCTCTTCGACTATTCGCTGGCCGCGGAAGTGGGCGCAGAAGTCGCGCTCGCACCCGGTCTGTTTGGGTTCGGCACCTTCACTTTTCCCATCAGTCATTCCAGACGCTTTGATGACGATGAGGTTTTTGGAAAAGACCGGCTTGCGGCGGTGGGGTTCGACGCCGCGATGCTCAGCTACTGGAAGCCGCTGCCCCATCGATTGGCACTCCAGGCCAGCGCGGGCTATCTCGATCGCGACCACCTAGGTGGCCAGCTGGATGGCCGCTGGGTCAACGCCAGCGGGCGTTTGCGCGCGTCGGCTCAAGCGGGACTCTACCGCCAAGAGGACAGCGGTGTCCGGCGCAAGCCCCTGCTCGGTTCTTTGCGCTACAGCTTGCTGCCTGGATCCTGGCAGGTCGAAGCCACAGCAGGCCGTTTTCTCAACGGCGATCACGGTGCACAGCTCGCCTCGCTGCATTGGCGAGGTGACATCCTGGTGAAATTTGTCTACACAAACAGCCAGGGTGCGGCCGGCTCGGCCTTGGCGGCCAGGCGCGAGTTGTTGGGGTTCACAGTCAGTCTGCCGCTGGGTCCGCGTGCAGCGCAGCCAGTGGGCGCGACCTGGGTGCGTGGGCCTGATCGCCTGGCCTGGACCCTGAAAACCAAGGTGGGAGAAAAAGACAACCGCTTGATTTCCGGTTACGCCGAGGCGCCCACCCTGCGCCATGGTTTGGACCGCGAGGTGAGCGACTTCGATCGCAACGGAGCCGCCGATCTGGCAGCGCGCGCCGGGCGCGTTCGGGAGGCGTTGGTGGAGACGCTGACAGGCAGCCGCTGATACCAGCCAGGTTGTTTGTTCCTCCAGCGACTGAGCGCGATTTCAGCAAGGCGCCATCTCGCGAGAGCACGCTCGTGCCTGTGTGAAACTAGGTCGTCGCGCCCGGCTGCCACCTCGTGGAGCGCTGAAATGTCGGGTTTGATCCACGGGGGTGCTGCCTGCCCCCTGTGTTTGATCCAGCGATTGCCCGCGCAGGATAATGTGCGCATGTCTGCTTCAACCATGCACGTTGGACCCTGGCTTCTCTCCGTGGCGCCGATGCTCGATTGGTCTGACCGTCACTGCCGCTATTTCCACCGCCTGCTCACCCAGCACACACTGCTCTACACCGAGATGGTGACCACCGGCGCGTTGATGCATGGCAGCCTGGAACGGCATTTGCGTTTCAACGCCGAGGAGCATCCAGTCGCGCTGCAGCTCGGCGGCAGCGATCCCGACGAGCTGGCGAAAGCGGCGCGTCTGGGCGAACAGTGGGGTTACGACGAGATCAACCTCAACTGTGGCTGCCCAAGCGACCGGGTGCAGCGCGGCGCGTTTGGTGCCTGTCTGATGGCCGAGCCACAGACCGTGGCCGACGGTGTGAAGGCGATGTGCGATGTGGTGTCTGTGCCCGTCACGGTCAAGCACCGCATCGGTATCGACAAACAGGAGAGTTACGGTTTTGTGCGTGACTTCGTGGGCACGGTGGCCGAGGCCGGCTGCGAGGTGTTCATCGTGCACGCGCGCAATGCGTGGCTGCAGGGTCTGAGTCCGAAGGAAAACCGCGAGGTGCCACCGCTGCGTTACGAGCTGGTGCATCGACTCAAACGCGACTTCCCGCAGCTCACCATCGCCGTCAACGGCGGCATCACCACCAACGAGCAGATCGCCGAGCAACTGCAGCACGTGGACGGTGTGATGCTCGGTCGCGAGGCCTACCACCACCCCTGGTTGCTGACCAACTGGGACCAGCGTTTCTTCGGCGCTGCACCGCGTGTGCTGGACCGCGATGCCGTGGAAGCGCAGATGGTGGATTACATGGAGCGCGCCCACGCCCAAGACGGTTGCCCGTGGTACGCGATTGCGCGCCACATGCTGGGTCTGCGCCACGGACTGCGCGGCGCCCGGCGCTGGCGCCAGATCTGGAGCGACCACCGGCTCAAACCTTTGCCGCCGCGCGAGGTCTGGGCCATGGCAAGGCAACACGCGATCGATGTGCCTGAAGCGGCGGTGGCATAGGCCTTGGGCCAGTTTGTATCGCGTTCGCACCGTGCACAAAGGGAAGCCGTGGCCTCAGCCGTTGCGCTGACGAAGTCTGGCGCGCACCCCGGTGACGCCTCCGGGGTGGCGCTGCGGGCTCATTTCCCGCCGATCTTGCCTTTGAGTTTGGTGATGCCGATGAAGTCCATGATGATTTTTTCGTAGATGGGCTCCGAGGTGCCTTTCTGCATCTTGCGCATGAAGTACTTCTCGAACGCCACCTTGGCCAGGTGCACCCACTTGCCTTCGCTGAACCAGCTCACGTTGCGCGGGGGGATCTGCGGCAGGGCCACGAAGGCCGCACCGGTGTCGCCGAAATCGGCCAGGCAGACGGTGTTCCAGGTGGCTTTGTGGGTGGGCGGCTTGCCATCGATGAGTTCGCGGATGTTGTGCGCGGTGGCGGTGACCATCGACTCGATCATGTAGCCGGTCTTGGGCGTTCCGCAGGGCACGGGCGTGGCCTCCACCGGCGGAATCGCCACACACACGCCGACGCTGAAGATGTTGGGAAAGGCCTTGTTGCGCTGGTGCTCGTCGATGGTGATGAAACCGCGCGGGTTGGTCAGGCCCTCGATGCCATAGACAGCGTCCACACCTTTGAAACCGGGCAGCATCATCGAGTGCTTGAACGGCAGCACGTGGTCCTTGATGGGTTTGCCCTGGTCGTCGTGCTCGGTCACAAACATCTGGCCCGCTTCGATCTTCGTCGTCTTGGCGTTGCAGATCCACTTGATGTGCCGCTGACGCATGGCAGCCTCCAGCATGCCCTTGGAGTCACCGACACCGCCCAGCCCGAGGTGGCCGATGTAGGGTTCGGGTGTCACGTAGGTCATGGGCACGCGGTCGCGGATCTTGCGCCGGCGCAGATCGGTGTCCATGATCATCGCGAACTCGTAGGCGGGGCCGAAGCACGAAGCACCCTGTACCGCACCGACCACGATAGCTCCCGGGTCCTGCACAAACTTGTCCCAGGCCTGCTTGGTGGTTTCGGCGTGGCTGACATGGCAGATCGACTGTGTGTGTCCGCCGTGCGGTCCCAGGCCCTCCACCTCGTCGAAGGCCAGCTTGGGGCCGGTGGCGATCACCAGGTAGTTGTAGTCCACCCGCGTGCCGTCCATCAGCTCCACCTGGTTGGCTTCGGGGTGTACCCGTTTGGCCGCCTGGATGATGGTCTTGATGCCTTTTTTGCCCAAGGCGGACGCCAGGTCCACCTCGATGTCGCTGCGCTTGCGCCAGTCCACCGCCACCCAGGGGTTGGACGGAACGAAATGGAACTTGGGCGCCTCGCTGATCACGGTGACGGTGTCACCCGCTCGGGCCAGTGCCTGCATTTCGTAAGCCATCGGCATGCCGCCGAGGCCTGCGCCCAGAATCACGATGTGTGCCATGTCTTGTCTCCTGTGGTGGTGTGTACCCGACCATCATCGAACGTGGTTTATTCCTCTCTTTTGACAATTGTCAAAACTTGGACACATACGCATGGGGGTATTCATCAGGGCCCAGGCATCGAACAGGTATGCGGCTGTGGCACACCCGCTTGGGAATGGGGGTGCGAAAAACGGGGAGGTCGGCCCCGTGGAACTCAGGCGGCCGCTTCCAGACCGTTGAGAAAATGGCGCTGCATGCACTCCCGGGTTTGTGCAGCGTCGCGCGCAAGCAGTGCGTCCATCAACGCCCGGTGCTCGTCCAGCGATTCGGCGATGCGCCCGGTCTTGAGCAGGGAGTTGTGGCGGTTGAGCTTCATGACCTTGCGCAGGTCGCTCACCATCTGCTGGCGCCAGCGGTTGTCGGCGATTTCCAGCAGTCGGGTGTGAAAACGTTCGTTGATTGCAAAGAAGCGCTCCCGGTGCCGCGCGGCGGCTTCCAGCCCGGTGTGCAGCGCACGCAGCTCGGCCAGCTGCTCGTCGCTCGCGCGCTCGGCCACCACGCCAGCGCCGTCGGATTCCAGCAAGGCGAGCAGGTGGTAGACGTCGGCCAGGTCTTTGTCCGACACTTCGGTCACGTAGGCGCCGCGGCGCACCTTCATGGTCACCAGGCCTTCCGCCGCCAGCACCTTGAGAGCCTCGCGCAGCGGCGTGCGGCTGATGCCATATTCCTCGGCCAGCTTCAGCTCGTCGATCCAGCTGCCCGGGTCGAGCTCGCGGCTGAAGATGCGCTGGCGCAGCAGCTCGGCAACTTCTTCATAGAGGGCTCGGGGCGCGAGTGACAAGGCAGACATAGGGGGTGGTGAAACAGGAGGCTGCAAGGCAGCGGCCATTGTAGATGCGCCTCAATATTTTGCATCAATAATTATGAATGATATAAAATCGTCGCCGTGATCGGGTGCACACCACCGTGTGTTCTGTGTGTTCCGGATCCCTCGGCGGCTTGTCCCCGCGGACCCCGAGCCGTGCGCCTCCTGTCCTTCATTTCCACGATTCACCGGCCCAGTCACCATGAACTCCCAACCGCCCAACACCTCTCCCGAATTTGCCGCGGCCAGCCTGGAAGACTGGGCGCGCGCCGCGGCCAAGTCTGCGCCCGGTGGCGATGTGGGTGCGCTCAACTGGATCACGCCCGACGGCATCAGCGTCAAGCCGCTTTACACCGCCGAGGACACGGTGAATCTGGTGCACACCAACACGTTGCCCGGTTTCGAGCCTTTCATCCGCGGCCCGCAGGCCACCATGTATGCGGTGCGTCCGTGGACGATCCGCCAGTACGCCGGTTTCTCCACCGCCGAAGAATCCAACGCGTTTTACCGCAAGGCGCTGGCCGCGGGCGGGCAGGGCGTGTCGGTGGCATTCGATCTGGCCACCCACCGCGGCTACGACAGCGACCACCCGCGCGTGACCGGCGACGTGGGCAAAGCCGGGGTGGCGATCGACTCGGTCGAGGACATGAAAATCCTGTTCGACCAGATCCCGCTGGACAAGGTGTCGGTGTCCATGACCATGAACGGCGCGGTGCTGCCGGTGCTGGCCGGTTATGTGGTGGCAGCGGAAGAGCAGGGCGTCTCGCAGGACCAGCTCAGCGGAACGATTCAGAACGACATTCTGAAAGAGTTCATGGTGCGCAACACCTACATCTACCCGCCCGAGCCGTCGATGAAGATCATCGGCGACATCATCGAGTACACGGCATCACACATGCCGAAGTTCAACTCGATCTCGATCTCGGGTTACCACATGCAGGAGGCCGGCGCCAACCAGGCGCTGGAACTGGCCTTCACCCTGGCCGACGGCAAGGAATATGTGAAAACCGCGACCGCCAAGGGCATGGATGTGGACGACTTCGCCGGACGCCTTTCCTTCTTCTGGGCGATCGGCATGAATTTCTATCTGGAGATCGCCAAGATGCGTGCGGCGCGCCTGCTGTGGACACGCATCATGAAAGGCTTCAACGCCAAAAAGCCCAAGAGCCTGATGCTGCGCACCCACTGCCAGACCTCGGGCTGGTCGCTCACCGAGCAAGACCCCTACAACAACGTGGTGCGTACCACCGTCGAGGCCATGGCGGCCGTGTTCGGTGGCACACAAAGCCTGCACACCAACTCGCTCGACGAAGCTATAGCGTTGCCCACCGAGTTCAGCTCGCGCATCGCGCGCAACACCCAGCTCATCATCCAGGAAGAGACGCACATCACCAGCGTGGTCGACCCCTGGGCCGGTTCTTACATGATGGAGTCGCTCACGCAGGAAATGGCCGACAAGGCCTGGGCCATCATTGAAGAGGTGGATGCAATGGGCGGCATGACCAAGGCGGTGGACAGTGGTTGGGCCAAGCTCAAGATCGAAGCCGCCGCCGCCGAGAAACAGGCGCGCATCGATTCGGGCAAAGACGTGATCGTGGGGGTCAACAAATACAAGCTCGCCAAGGAAGACCCGATCGAGATCCTGGACGTGGACAACGTCAAGGTGCGTGACGGTCAGATTGCCCGTTTGAAGGCCATTCGCGCCAGGCGCGATGAGGCCAACGTGCAAGCCGCCTTGCAGGCGCTGACCGATTCCGCGGAAAGCGGACAAGGCAACCTGCTGGACCTGTCCATTCAGGCGATGCGCCTGCGCGCCACGGCTGGCGAAGTGTCTGACGCGCTGGAGAAGATTTTCGGGCGCCACCGCGCCGATACCCAAAAGGTGACCGGTGTGTACGCTGCTGCCTACGATTCCGCCGAAGGCTGGGATCAATTAAAAAAAGAGATCAACGACTTCGCCGAGGCACACGGTCGCCGCCCGCGCGTCATGATCAGCAAGCTTGGCCAGGACGGCCACGACCGCGGCGCCAAGGTGGTGGCCACGGCCTTTGCCGACCTGGGTTTTGACGTGGACATCGGGCCGCTGTTCCAGACCCCGGAAGAATGTGCGCGCCAGGCGATTGAAAACGATGTGCATGCGGTGGGCGTCTCCACGCTCGCCGCAGGCCACAAGACCCTGGTGCCGGCCATCATTGCCGAGCTGCGCAAACAGGGCGCCGACGACATCATCGTGTTTGTGGGTGGTGTGGTCCCGCGCCAGGACTACGACATGTTGTACGAGGCGGGGGTGAAGGGCATATACGGCCCGGGTACGCCGATTCCTGCCAGCGCCAAAGACGTGCTCGAGCAAATCAAAAAGGCCCAGGGGTGAGCTCTGTGGACTTGCTCGGAGGCATCGTCCAGGGGACGGCTCTGGTGCAGCGGCGTGCGATGGCCAAGGCCATCACGCTGCTGGAATCCACCCGCACCGATCACCGAGCGCAAGGCGATGAGCTGCTGACGGCACTGTTGCCGCACACCGGTAAAAGCTTCCGGCTCGGCATCAGTGGTGTGCCCGGCGTGGGCAAGAGCACCTTCATCGAGGCGCTGGGTCTGCACCTGATTGGGCAAGGCCACCGCGTGGCGGTGCTGGCGGTCGATCCGTCTTCCACGGTGTCGGGCGGCTCCATCCTCGGCGACAAAACCCGCATGGAGCATCTTTCCGTCCACGAGAAAGCCTATATCCGCCCCAGCCCGAGCAGCGGCACGCTGGGCGGTGTGGCCGAGAAGACGCGCGAGGCCATGCTGGTTTGCGAGGCGGCGGGCTACGACGTGGTGATCATCGAGACCGTCGGCGTGGGGCAGAGTGAGACAGCGGTGTCCAACATGGTTGACATGTTCGTGTTGCTGCAACTGCCCAACGCCGGTGACGATTTGCAGGCGATCAAAAAGGGCGTGATGGAGCTGGCCGATCTGGTGGTCATCAACAAGGCCGATATAGATGTGCACGCCGCCACCCGCGCGCGCGCGCAGATCACGTCTTCCCTGCGCCTGCTCGGCATGCATGGCAACCCCGAACATGCCCATCACAATGAAGCTTTCTGGCAGCCTCAGGTGATACAGATCAGCGCGCTCAAGGGTGAGGGCGTGGACACTTTCTGGGCTGCGGTATCGCAGTACCGAGAACTGCAAACGGCCAACGGTCGCCTGGCCTCGCGGCGTCAGCAGCAGACCCGTTCCTGGATGTGGGAGCGCATCGATGCGGGCTTGAAACAACGCTTCCGTGAGCATCCCAAAGTACGCGAACAGCTGAGCGAAACCACGGCCCATGTGCTGGCTGGCACCTTGCCCGCTTCGACCGCGGCACGTGCGCTGCTCGATCTTTTCGACTGATTCGAAACGTTCACAAGATATCCCCGATATTTCTGGAGAAAAACACCATGCAAGACATCCTCGTTCAACTGGAGCAGAAACGGGCGGCGGCGCGCCTGGGCGGCGGCCAGAAGCGCATCGACGCGCAGCACGCCAAAGGCAAACTGACCGCGCGAGAGCGGCTGGAGGTGTTGCTGGACGAAGGCACGTTCGAAGAATGGGACATGTTCGTCGAACACCGCTGCACCGATTTCGGCATGCAGGACAACAAGATACCGGGCGACGGTGTGGTCACCGGCTACGGCATGATCAACGGCCGCCTGGTGTTCGTCTTCAGCCAGGACTTCACCGTCTTCGGCGGTGCGCTGTCTGAAGCCCACGCCGAAAAAATCTGCAAGGTGATGGACCAGGCCATGAAAGTCGGCGCACCGGTGATCGGCCTCAACGATTCCGGTGGTGCGCGCATCCAGGAGGGCGTGGCCTCGCTTGGTGGTTATGCCGAGGTGTTTCAGCGCAACGTGATGGCCAGTGGCGTGGTGCCGCAGATCAGCATGATCATGGGTCCCTCGGCCGGTGGTGCGGTGTATTCACCCGCCATGACCGATTTCATCTTCATGGTGAAAGACAGCAGCTACATGTTCGTCACCGGCCCCGAGGTGGTGAAGACCGTGACACACGAAAGTGTGACCGCCGAGGAGCTCGGCGGTGCCATCACCCACACCACCAAGAGTGGTGTGGCCGACATGGCGTTCGAGAACGATGTGGAGGCGCTGCTGATGCTGCGCCGGCTCTACAACTACCTGCCGCTGTCCAACCGCGAAAAGGCGCCGGTGCGCCCCAGCGGCGACCCGATCGACCGCATGGAACGCAGCCTCGACACGCTGGTGCCCGACAACCCCAACAAGCCCTACGACATGAAGGAGCTGATCGTCAAGACGGTCGACGATGGCGACTTCTTTGAGCTGCAGCCCGAGTACGCCAAGAACATCCTGATCGGCTTTGCCCGCATGGACGGCCAGACCGTGGGCATCGTGGCCAACCAGCCGCTGGTGCTGGCGGGCTGCCTGGACATCAAGAGCAGCATCAAGGCCGCGCGCTTCGTGCGCTTCTGTGATGCGTTCAACATCCCGGTGATCACCTTTGTCGACGTGCCCGGTTTCATGCCCGGCACCTCGCAGGAGTTCGGCGGCATCATCCGCCATGGGGCCAAGCTGCTCTACGCCTACGCCGAGTGCACCGTGCCCAAGATCACCGTGATCACCCGCAAGGCCTACGGTGGCGCCTACGACGTGATGGCTTCCAAGCACCTGCGTGGCGACGTGAACCTGGCCTGGCCCAACGCCGAGATTGCGGTGATGGGTGCCAAGGGCGCGGTGGAAATCATCTTCCGCGAGGACAAGGGCGACCCCGCCAAGCTCGCCGCCAAGGAAGCCGAGTACAAGTCGCGTTTCGCCAACCCCTTTGTGGCCAGCTCGCGCGGTTATATCGACGATGTGATCCTCCCGCACGAAACCCGCAAGCGCATCTGCCGCTCGCTGGTGATGCTGAAAGACAAGAAGATCGAGAACCCGTGGCGCAAGCACGGCAACATCCCGCTCTGAGCCCCGGCGCGAATCCCGTCATGCCCAAAGCGACACAGGCCGAGCAAGCCCGCCAACTGACCGATATTCCCAACATCGGGAAGGCGATGGCGGCCGACCTGCGAGGCCTGGGCATTGAGACGCCGCTACAGGTGGGCGGGATGGACCCGCTGAAAACTTACGTGCAGTTGCGCGGCCCGATGGGGAAGCGCCATGACCCCTGCGTGCTGGATGTGTTTCTGGCCGCACACGACTTTATGAACGGCGGGCCCAGTCAGCCGTGGTGGAACTTCACGGCCCGGCGCAAGGCGCTGCTGAGCCAGAAATCTTGAAAAAAGGACAGACCATGTTCACCAAAATCCTGATTGCCAACCGGGGCGAAATCGCCTGCCGGGTTATCGTGACCGCGAAGAAAATGGGCATCGCCACCGTGGCGGTGTATTCCGAGGCCGACAAGGATGCGCGCCATGTGCGCCTGGCCGACGAGGCCGTGTTGCTGGGCCCCGCGCCGTCGCGCGAATCGTATCTGGTGGCCGACAAGATCATCGAAGCGGCCAGGCAGACAGGTGCCCAGGCCATCCACCCCGGCTACGGTTTCCTGAGCGAGAACGAAGCCTTTGCCAAACGCTGCGAGGACGAAGGTATTGCCTTCATCGGTCCCAAGGCCCATTCGATTGCGGCCATGGGCGACAAGATCGCCTCCAAGAAGCTGGCGCTCGAAGCGAAGGTGAACACCATCCCGGGCTGGAACAACGCGATCGAATCGGCCGAGCGTGCGGTGGAAATCGCCAAAGACATCGGCTACCCGGTGATGATCAAGGCCTCGGCGGGCGGTGGCGGCAAGGGCCTGCGCGTGGCTTCCAACGACAAGGAGGCGCTGGAGGGTTTCACCAGCTGCCGCAACGAGGCGCGCAACAGCTTTGGCGACGATCGTGTGTTCATCGAGAAATACGTGCTGGAGCCGCGCCATATCGAGATCCAGGTGCTGGGCGACAGTCAGGGCAACGTGATCTACCTCAACGAGCGCGAGTGCTCGATCCAGCGCCGGCACCAGAAGGTGATCGAAGAGGCCCCGTCACCCTTCATTTCCGAGGCCACACGCAAAGCCATGGGCGAGCAGGCCGTGGCGCTGGCCAAGGCGGTCAATTACCAGAGCGCCGGCACGGTGGAGTTTGTGGTCGGCAAGGACCAGGACTTCTATTTCCTGGAGATGAACACCCGGCTGCAGGTGGAGCATCCGGTCACCGAATGCATTACCGGGCTCGACCTGGTCGAACTGATGATCCGCGTGGCGGCGGGCGAGACGCTGCCGCTGACGCAGGCCGATGTGAAGCGCGAAGGCTGGGCCATCGAGTGCCGCATCAACGCCGAAGACCCGTTTCGCAACTTCCTGCCTTCCACTGGCCGCCTGGTGCGTTTCACACCACCTGAGCAGACCATGTTCCAGGCCGACACCTCGCAGCGCTACGGCGTTCGGGTCGACACCGGTGTGGTCGACGGTGGCGAAATCCCGATGTACTACGACTCGATGATCGCCAAGCTCATCGTGCACGGCAAAGACCGGGCGGAGGCGATCGCCAAGATGCGGGAAGCACTCAACGGTTTTGTGATCCGCGGCATCAGCAGCAACATCCCGTTCCAGGCGGCGCTGCTCGCACACCCTCAGTTTGTCTCCGGCGCCTTCAACACCGGTTTCATCGCCGAGCACTACGCCCACGGCTTCCGGGCCGAAGACGTGCCACACGACGATCCGAACTTCCTGGTGGCACTGGCCGCCTTTGTGCGCCGCAAATCGCGCGAGCGCGCCGCCGGCCTGTCGGGGCAACTGCCCGGCTATGGCGTGAAGGTGGGCCACGACTACGGCGTGATCACGCTGGACGCTGCCGGTCAACACGGCTACAGCCAGGTCCACGTGGTGGAGGCCGTGGGCGAGATCGGCGTGGCCACGGTGACGGTGAGCGGCCAGCGCTACACCATCGCCAGCCCCTCTCGTCTGAACGAGGTGTGCATCGCCGGCACCTGCAACGGCCAGCCGTTCACCGCGCAGGTCGAGCGCGGCACCCAACGCAACCCGCTGGCGCTGGTGGTGCAGCACAACGGTACCCGCATCGAGGCCATGGTGGTCTCACCGCGCATGGCCGAGCTGCACCAGCTCATGCCCTTCAAGGCGCCGCCCGACATGAGCAAATATGTGCTCTCGCCCATGCCGGGTCTGCTGGCCGAGGTGGCGGTGCAGGTGGGGCAGAAGGTGCAGGCGGGCGAGCGCGTGGCGGTGATCGAGGCGATGAAGATGGAGAACGTCTTGTTTGCGACGGCCGATGGTGTGGTGGCCAAGGTGCTGGCCTCCAAGGGTGACTCGCTGAGCGTGGATCAACCCATCGTGGAGTTTGAACAATGAAAGGCACGCCACGACCATTCAAGGTGCTCGGCATTCAGCAGATCGCCATTGGCGGACCCGACAAGCTGCGCCTGCAGAAACTCTGGGTCGAGATGCTGGGTCTGGAAGTCACCGGCACGTTCCAGAGCGAACGCGAGAACGTGGACGAAGACATCTGCGCCATCGGCAGCGGCCCGTTCAAGGTCGAGGTCGATCTGATGCAACCCATCGATCCCGACAAAAAACCGGCGGTGCACACCACGCCGCTGAATCACATCGGTCTGTGGATCGACGATTTGCCGAAGGCGGTCGAATGGCTCACCGCGCAGGGTGTGCGCTTCGCGCCGGGGGGTATCCGCAAAGGCGCTGCGGGTTTTGACATCACGTTTCTGCACCCCAAGTCGAACGAGGAGTTTCCGATCGCAGGCGAGGGCGTGTTGATCGAACTGGTGCAGGCGCCGCCGGAGGTGGTCAGCGCGTTCGCCAGGCTGGCACAGAGTCCGGCCTGACGCCCGATATAGCCCCATCAGAAAAGCCCTGCGACATCGTCTGCAGGGCTTTTTCATGTGAGGTCTTGAACAGAGCCAGGTATCACTCACAAATCATGTAGGTCTTGGTCAGCGTCTCCAGCACCTCGAATTCGCCTTCGAAGCCAGGCGGGATGTAAAGCCCTTCGCCCGGCCCCACCTGCTCAAAGCCGCCGGTGCGGTCGTGCACCCGGCAACATCCGGTGATCACGGTGAACAGCTCGCGCTCGGTCGGACCCATCGCGACGCGCCAGCGTCCGGTCTCGCAGCGCCAGACGCCACAAAACACCTCGCCGGCGGGCAGGTCGGCCTGCACCAGGTTCCAGGTTTCGCGCAACGGCTTGCCGTGGATCAGGCGCTCGGGTTTGGGGTGGTCGGTGTCGGCGGCGCCACTGGGCTGGGCGGTCAGTTTGATCAGGTGTCTGGCAGCGATCGTCATGGCGGGATTGTGCCGCAGCCCGGGGTTGAAACCGGCGACAACCCGGTCTTTGGACCCTTGTTTCGGTGACTGCACCCGGTGCCCGTGTCCTACGCTGGAGGCGTCCGTGGTCACCTGCAGTTGCAGCCGGACCCACACCCGCCTGAGGAGCGCACCATGAGTCCGGTTCAGCCACCGCCGCCGTCAGACACCGCTGGCACGCCATCCGTGGCGTTGCGCCAGCACACCACCGCGCCGCCCTGGTCCGATGGGCTGCTCGACACTTTCTGTCTGCGCATGTCCAGCCGGGGCATGTGTGTCAGCCGTGCGCTCATGCGACACGACCCCCGTTACCGGCTGGAGCAGCTTTCGCATGCCCACAACATGGCCGACGACACGCTGAACGCGATGGCGGTGCAGCTGTTCCAGCATGTCCAGTCGGGTTGGCCGGTGCGCTCTGAGACGCACTGAATCCGAAAGATATCTCAAGCAGGCCCGATGGCGGTCGATAGAGACTGAACTATTTTGTAGGAGACCCCCACGCATGTCCGGCTTTCACCCCCTGGCCCCTGGCTACTGGCTGATGCGACGCTTGCATCTGCGCAGCAAGCTGGTCTTGATCGCAATGGCCGCTTTGCTGCCGCTGGCAGCTGTCTGGGCTGTGTCGGGCACGCTGGGGAGGGAAGGCTTGCTGGCGATCGTGCTCGGCGCTGCAGCCGTGCTGGGCTACCTCATGCTCAGCTTTCATGGCAGTTTCATGAGCGACTTCCGCCAGCTGGAAAGCTGCATGGAGCAGATCGCCTCGGGCAATCTTCGCGCGGTGTCGGCGGTGCGCGGCGGAGACGATCTTGCCAATCTCACGCGCCTGCTGGACCGCATGATCGGCAACCTCTCGGCCATGGTGGCTCAGGTGCGCAGCAACTCAGCACTGGTGGCTCACGCCGGCAAGAACCTGGCCACCGGTAACCGCGATCTGGCCGACCGCACCGAGCAGCAGGCCGCCAACCTGGAACAGACCGCGGCCAGCGTCCATCAGCTATCGAGCGCGGTGCGGCAAAACGCGCAGACCGCGGGCGACTCCGATCACCAGGCCGCAGAGGTTCGCGACGTGGCAGAGTCCGGCGCACAGTCGATGGGGCGTGCGGTCGAATCGGTCGAGGGTATCCAGAAGAGCGCGCAGCAGATGAACGAGATCATTGGGGTGATCGACAGTCTGGCGTTTCAGACCAACATTTTGGCGCTCAACGCGGCGGTGGAAGCCGCTCGCGCGGGTGAGCAGGGCAGGGGATTTGCCGTGGTGGCTGCGGAGGTGCGTTCGCTGGCACAACGATCGGCCGCATCGGCCAAGGAAATTCGCCAGCTGATCGAAGCGTCGCGCCAGCAGGTGGAAGCCAGCGTGGTGCAGATCCGCACCGCCGGCGGCAGCATTCAACAGATCGCCAACGGCGTGCGGGGCGTCGCGGCCAATATGTCGATGATTTCCGCGTCCAGCGCGGAGCAGAGCAGCGGCCTGAGCGAGATCTCGACGGCTGTCTCGCAACTCGATGAGATCACCCAGCGCAACGCGCAGATGGTGGAGCGAGCAGTGGAACAAGCCGACCAGCTTGAGCAGCGTGCCGCGCATCTGTCAAAGGCGGTGTCTTCGTTCATGTTGCAACAAGGAACGGCAGAAGAGGCCATGGCGCTGGTGGACGAGGCGTTGAGCATGCGCCAACAACGTGGGCGCGAGAGCTTTGTGCGCGAAATCACCGCACCGTCCAATGGATTCCACGACCGGGACATGTACGTGTTTGCCCTCGATAAAAATGGGGTCTACCGTGCGTTTGCGGGCAAACCAGACAGACTGGGCAGCCGTGTCCAGGACCTGCCTGGAACCGACGGGCAGGCGCTGCTCAACGCGATCATCGAGCAGGCTGAAAGTGGCCCGGGCTGGGTGGAGTACGACATTGGCAACCCGGCCAATGGCAGCATCCAGGGCAAGATGTCCTACGTGGTGAAGGTGGACGATCTCTTCGTGGGCTGCGGTGTCTACAAATCGGCCTTGCTGCCGGCCTGAGCATCGCCTTTAGCGCGGCGCTCGCGCGCGCGCGCCAGCGCCGCCTCGATCACCGCGCGTTTCTTGTCCAGCACCGCGGGGTCGGTGTGCAAGCTGTGTGTTGCGAGGTTGGCGAGTTTTGTCAGGGCCTTGGCTTCCAGACGGGCCCCGTGTTCGCGCTGCTCGCGCACCAGCCGCTGTTGTCGCTTCTGGTAGCGCTCAAGCGCGTGCTCTGCCTGCCCTTCGCTCCAGGCGTCCCAGCCGGTGCGCCCGCCGCTGACCACCGCGAGCGAAATGCAGTCGACCGGGCAGACCGGCAGACACAGCTCGCAGCCGGTGCAATGGGGCTCGATCACGGTGTGCATCAGCTTGTGGCTGCCCACGATGGCGTCCACCGGGCAGGCCTTGATGCACAGCGTGCAGCCGATGCACCAGTCTTCGTCGATCAGCGCCACCGTCACCGGACCTTCGATGCCGTGCTCCGGATTCAGCGGCTTGGCCGGGATGCCGGTGATCCCCGCCAGTCGCACGATGCCCTCCATGCCACCCGGCGGGCACTGGTTGATGTCGGCCTCACCCGCGGCGATCGCCTGCGCGTAGCGGGCACAGTCGGGAAAACCGCAGCGGGTGCATTGCGTCTGGGGCAGGGCGGCGTCGATGCGCCGGGCGAGCTCGCTCATGTCTGTGATGTTTGGGCCTGGCGGCCTTGGGTCATCGGGGGCTGGAAAATGTCCACGGACGGTGTGCTTTGGCCAGCCCTGCGGCGGCTCAGCGGATGTCAGCGCTGAATTTCCACGGTGCTTTCTGCCAGGCCAGCACCTCCTCGCCGATCAGCAAGGCCGATTGTGGGTAGCGCCGCGCCCAGCCCGGATTGGTCGAGAGCTTGAAGGCGCCGGATTTGTAGCGCAGGTGCACCGACTCGTACTCCGGCATCTGGCGCGCGTGGCACAGCAGCACCGCCAGCCGCAGGCACAGCAGCTGCTTGGCAAACAGCTCGTCGCCCAGCGTTGCTTCCAGTTTCTTGAGCTTGCCACGCTGGCCCAGCACCAGCTGGCTCATGCGCTGCAGCTCGTAGATCGAAAAACCCGGTGCGTCGACGTTACCAAGGATGTAGGCCCCGTGGTGGTAGGAGCGGTCGTGCGAGATGTGGGTGCCGATCTCGTGCAGGCGCGAGGCCCAGGCCAGCTTCTGGGAATAGCGCTCGTTGAGCGGATCGACCGCCGCGATCTGTGAAAACAGGGTGGTGGCCACGGTGCTCACCCGCTGCGCCTGTGCCTCGTCGGCCGAGAACCGGCTGGCCAGCCAGCGCACCGTGCGCTCGCGCACGTCGCCGCCCTCGGTCTCGCGCTCGATCAGGTCGTACAGCGCACCCTGGCGCAGGGCGCCCTGGGCCGGCAGCATCTGCTGGATGTCGAACAGGTCGAAGATGGCGTGCAACACGGCGACGCCACCGCCGAGCACCGGTCGCCGGTCGTCCTTCAGGCCGTCGAGCCGCAGCAGATCGATGTGGCGGGCCTTGATCAGGCGATCGACCAGCCAGTCCAGGCCCGAACGCGTGATTACGCTGGTGGCCCAGCCGTTGGTGCTCAGGATCTCGGCCACCGCACTCACCGTACCCGATGAACCGTAGGCCACCGACCAGTCCGAGGGCGGGAAGCGGTCCACCGCCTGGTCCAGCACCGCCTTGGCCGCAATTTCGGCGGTCTTGAAGGCCACAGCGTTGAAGTCACCGCGGGCGAAATACTTGCCCGACCAGGCCACGCTGCCCAGCCGGTACGACTCCATCGCATTGGCCTGGTAACCCTGGCCGAGGATCATCTCGGTGGAGCGTCCGCCGATGTCGACCACCAGCCGCTTTTCGTCGGACTGCGGCAGCAGGTGGGAGACACCCTGGTAGATCAGGCGCGCTTCTTCCTGGCCGGCGATCACCTCGATCGGAAAACCCAGGATGCTCTGTGCACGCTGCAGGAATTCGTCGCGGTTCTTGGCTTCGCGCAGGGTCTGTGTGGCGACCGCGCGCACCTGCTGTTTTTTGAAGCCATGCAGCCGCTCGGCAAAACGTGCCAGACAGTCCCAGCCGCGCTGCATGGCGGGCGGATTGAGCAGCTTGTTTTCGTCCATGCCCGCGCCCTGACGCACCGTCTCCTTGAGGTACTCGATGCGCTCGATGTGGCCACCCTGGTAGCGGCCGATTTCGAGGCGAAAGCTGTTCGAACCGAGGTCAACAGCGGCGAGAAGGGTTCCGTTTTGCATCGGGGGAGGTGCGATCGTGGGCGCCGGGGGCACACCGGCGCCGTGTCGGGCGCCGGTTTTTTGATGGGAATGTGCGAATTGTGACGCATGGCACGGTCGGTTTCCGGCGACAGACGGTCAAGACGAAACGCGCGATACTTCGGCGCGGATGCCCGCCGTCACCCCATGTCAACTGCTGCCCACCCCGGTTGTCGAGTGTCACTGTTCGCCTGTTCTGGATACCGATATGCGTTTGCCTTCTTCTTTTGAGCCCGCGGCCGAACACTCACCTGCGGCCCCCGGCTGGTCGCGGCGTCTCTGGCTGCAAGTCACTGGCGCCACTGGTCTGGCCGGCGTGTTGCCCGCAGCCCTGGCTCAGCCGGTGTCGGCGGCCGCCGAGGAGGCCCAGGCGCCGCCTTTGCCCGCGGTGGGCGCAAGGCTGGAGCTGCCCCGGATCGAACTGCTGGATGGCAGCGTGTACGAGCCCGCGGCCAGCGCCGGCAGGCCACTGCTGGTGTACTGGTGGTCGAGCACCTGCCCGTTCTGTGCGCTGCAAAGTCCCAGCATGGACAAGCTCTGGCTGGGCGAGCGCGGGCGCGGCCTGCAGATGGTGGCCTTGTCGGTGGACAAAAAACCGCAGGACGCCCAAGCCTATCTGGCCCGAACGGGCTACCGCTTTCCGGTCGCCTGGACCAGCCCCGATTGGCGCAAGGCCTTTCCCAAACCCAAAGGCCTGCCCATCACCCTGCTGCGCGGGCGCGACGGCCGGCTGCTGCTGGCCGAGCGGGGCCAGATGTTTGCCGAAGATGTGGAAGCGATCGCGCAGCTGATCTGACCCTGCTGCTGGCAGCGGTCGATCGGTGTGACTGTCACAAGGCTGTCACACAAGCTCCCTAGAGTCCCGGTTGTGAACTTTTTTCACCTACCGCAAGGACTCTGATGAACAACAAACGCACCCTGCTCAAGACCGTGGCTGCAGCCACGCTGGCCACCCTGGTCATGGGCAGCGCCCTGGCCGCCGACATCACCGGCGCGGGCGCCACCTTCCCGTTTCCGGTCTATGCCAAGTGGTCAGAGGCCTACAAAAAGGCCACAGACATCGGCCTGAACTACCAGTCGATCGGCTCCTCCGGTGGTCTGCGCCAGATCCGCGCCAAGACCGTGGTCTTCGGTGCGTCGGATGCACCGGTGGCCGGCGATGTGCTGGAGAAAGACGGCATGGTGCAGTTTCCGGCCATCATCGGCGGCACGGTACCGGTGTTCCACCTCGAAGGCTTCGCCCAGGGCGAGATGCGCATGACCGGACCGGTGCTGGCCGAGATGTTCCTGGGCACCATCAGCAAGTGGAACGACCCCAGGATCGTCGCGCTCAACCCGGGCAAGGCCCTTCCTGACCAGATGATCACCGTGGTGCACCGCGCCGACGGCTCGGGCACCACCTTCAACTGGACCGACTACCTCTCGACGGTGAGCAAACCCTGGGCCAACACGGTGGGCAAAGGCGCTGCGGTGAAGTGGCCCGCGCCAACCAGCGTCGGTGGCAAGGGCAACGAGGGCGTGGCCGCCAACGTGAGCCGCATTAAAGGCTCGGTGGGCTACGTCGAATACGCCTACGCCAAGAAGAACAACATCCCCTACATGGCGTTGCAGAACAAGGACGGAAAATTCGTGCGCCCGGACGACAAGACCTTTGCGGCGGCCGCTGCGGGTGTCGACTGGTTCAGCGTGCCGGGCATGGGCGTGTCCATGGTGAACGCCGCCGGTGCCGACAGCTGGCCGATCTCCACCGCCTCGTTCATCCTCATGCACAAGAACCCGGACGACAAGACCCAGTCGGCCGAGGTGCTGAGGTTCTTTGACTGGTCGTTCAAGAGCGGCAAGCAGATGGCGCTCGAGCTGGACTACGTGCCACTGCCCGACACGCTGACGGCAGACATCCGCAGCAAGGTCTGGTCGCAGATCACCAAGTGATCCCCGTTGGCCTTGCTCCTGCGCCCGCTGCCCAGCATGGGCGCTGGCGGGGTGAGACGTGTGGGCAGGAGACCCGATGAACATGGAAGCCAGCGTGGCCACTCACCGCATACCCGCTCGGACGATCTCCCCCGATAGGGCGGTGATGGCCCGCCGCCAGCGCCTTCAGGATGCCTTCTTTCACCGCATCACCCAGAGCCTGTCGCTGCTGGTGCTGATTGCCCTGATGGGCATCATCGTTTCGCTGCTCATCAACGCCTGGCCGGCGTTCCACAAGTTCGGGACGGGTTTTGTCTGGCGTGTCGAATGGGACATCGTCAACGAAGAGTTTGGCGCGGCCATTGCCATCACCGGCACGCTGCTGAGCGCCGGCATTGCCATGCTGATCGCGGTACCGCTGGCGTTCGGCATCGCGCTGTTTCTCACCGAGACCTGCCCGGTCTGGCTGCGCCGCCCGCTGGGCACGGCGATCGAGCTGCTGGCCGCGGTGCCCTCGATCATCTACGGCATGTTTGGCCTGTTCGTGTTCGCGCCGCTGTTTGCCGACCACATCCAGATGCCGGTGCAGCAGCTGATTGGCAGCATGCCCCTGATCGGCTGGCTGGTGGGTGGCGCCACCAACGGCATCGGGATTTTGGCTGCGGGCATCGTGCTCGCCTTCATGGTGCTGCCGTTTGTGGCCGCGGTGATGCGCGACGTGTTTGCCATCGTGCCGCCCATCCTGCGCGAGTCGGCCTACGGGCTGGGCTGCACCACCTGGGAGGTGGTGCGCCGGGTCGTGCTGCCCTACACGCAGAAGGGCGTGATCGGCGGCGTGATGCTGGGCCTGGGGCGCGCGCTGGGCGAGACCATGGCGGTCACCTTTGTGATTGGCAACGCCCAGCGCATGCCGGGCTCGCTGTTTGCGCCCGGCACCTCGATCGCCTCGACCCTGGCCAACGAATTCGCCGAGGCGGCGGACCTCCACGTCTCTACCCTGTTTGCCCTGGGCTTTCTGCTGTTCGTGATCACCTTTGTGGTGCTGGCTGCGGCCAAGCTCATGCTGCTGCGCGCCGAGCGGGCCAAAGGCTTCTGAGCCGCTTGCAGAAAACACCATGGAAATGAACAACGCCCTCTACCAGAAGCGCCAGCGCGCCAACGCCATCGGCCTGACTCTGTCCATGACCGCGATGGTGCTGGGGCTGACGGTGCTGCTCTGGATTTTGTTTGTGTTGTTCTCCAACGGCTTCCAGGCGCTGGACGGGAACACCTTCACCCACTCCACCCCGGCGCCGGGTACCGAAGGCGGCGGCCTGGCCAACGCCATTGTGGGCAGCCTGATGATGGTGGGCTTTGCGGTGCTGGTCTCCACTCCCATCGGCGTGCTGGCCGGGGTGTATCTCGCCGAATATGGCGACACCAGCAAGACCGCCGAGACCACCCGTTTCGTGACCGACATCATGTTGTCGGCGCCGTCCATCGTGCTCGGTTTGTTCGTGTACGCGATCGCCGTGGCCACCATGGGCCATTTCTCCGGCTGGGCGGGCAGCCTGGTGCTCGCCCTGATCGCGGTGCCGGTGGTGGTCCGCACCACCGAGAACATGCTGCGCCTGGTGCCGGGCAGCCTGCGCGAGGCCGCGTTTGCGCTGGGCGCGCCGCGCTGGAAAGTGTCCACCCTGGTGACGCTGCGCGCCGCCAGGAGCGGCGTGCTCACCGGGCTGTTGCTGGCCATTGCGCGCATCAGTGGCGAGACCGCACCCCTGCTGTTCACCGCGCTCAGCAACCAGTTTTTCAGCACCGACATGGGCGCGCCCATGGCCAACCTGCCGGTGGTGATCTACCAGTTTGCCCTCAGTCCCTACGACAATTGGATCCGCCTGGCCTGGGGCGGCGCGCTGCTGATCACGCTCTCGGTGCTGCTGCTCAACGTCGTGGCCCGGGTGTTCCTGCGCGAAAAGAACCCGTTCTGATCCGATCCATTCCCCACCATCGAGCCACAAGATCATGAGCGAAACCCCGACCCAGAACGCGCTGGAGCTGCGCAACCTGAATTTTTTCTACGGCAAGTTCCAGGGCCTGAAAGACGTCAACCTCGACATCGCCGAGCGCAAGGTCACCGCCTTCATCGGCCCGTCGGGCTGCGGCAAGTCGACCTTGCTGCGCACACTCAACCGCATGTACAGCCTGTACCCGGGCCAGCGCGCGGAAGGGTCGATCAGCTTCTACGGTCAGAACATTCTTGACGCCAGACAGGACATCAACCTGCTGCGCGCGCGCATCGGCATGGTCTTCCAGAAGCCCACGCCGTTTCCGATGTCGATCTACGACAACATTGCGTTTGGCGTCAAACTCTACGAAAACCTGGGTCGCAGCGAGATGGACGAACGGGTGGAATGGGCGCTGTCCAAGGCCGCGCTGTGGAACGAGGTGAAGGACAAGCTCAAACAAAGCGGGCTGTCGCTCTCGGGCGGCCAGCAGCAGCGCCTGTGTATTGCTCGCAGCGTGGCGGTCAAGCCCTCGGTGCTGCTGCTCGACGAGCCCACCTCGGCACTCGATCCGATCTCCACCGGCAAGGTCGAGGAGCTGGTGCACGAGCTCAAGCAAGACCACACCATCGCCATCGTCACCCACAACATGCAGCAGGCGGCGCGCTGCAGCGACTACACCGCCTACATGTACCTGGGCGAGCTGATCGAGTTCGGCGCCACCGAACAGATATTCTTCAAGCCCAGCAAGACCGCCACCGAAGACTACATCACAGGAAGGTTTGGTTGACATGTCCGTCAAACACATATCGAGCCAGTTCGATGCCGAGCTCAACGCCATCTCCACCCACGTTCTGGAGATGGGCGGGCTGGTGGAGTCGCAGTTCCACCAGGCCGTCTACGCCATGGTGCACATGAGCCGCGAATCGGCCGACCAGGTGCTGGAGAACGAGGTCCGCATCAACCAGTTCGAGGTGCAGATCGATCAGGCCATCATCTCCACCATCGGCCGGCGCCAGCCCACCGCGCGCGACCTGCGTTTCCTGATGGCCATCTCGCGCGCCACACAGAATCTGGAGCGTGCCGGTGACGAAGTGGCCCGCATTGCGCGCATGGTGAAATCCATCGTCGACAGTGGCTCGCCACGCAACCTGCCGAGCTCCGCGCTGCGCGTGGCGGCCGACCTGGCAGCCGGCATGCTGCGCCAGACGCTGGACGCCTTTGCCCGCCTGGACACCGCGATGGCGGTGACCATCATCAAGTCGGACGACCAGGTCGACGACGAGTACAACGGCTTCATGCGCAAGCTCATCACCTACATGATGGAAGACCCGCGCACCATCTCGGCCAGCCTGGACCTGATGTTCCTCGCCAAGTCGATCGAGCGGGTTGGCGACCACGCCAAGAACATTGCCGAGCAGATCATCTTCATCGTCAAGGGCGAGGACGTGCGCCACAGCCCGATGGATCTGGTGGAGTTGGCTGCCGAATGAGAAAACTGCCCCGCATCCTGGTGGTCGAAGACGAGCCGGACATCGCCGAGCTGATCGCGGTCAATCTGCGGCACAACGGCTTTGCACCGACCGTGGCCTGTGACGGCATCGCTGCGCAGCGCGAGATGGACGCGGTGCTGCCCGACGTGATCCTGCTCGACTGGATGCTGCCCGGCGAGAGTGGCGCAGCGCTGGCGCGCAAGTGGCGCCAGCACGAACGGACCAAGGCCGTGCCGATTCTGATGCTCACCGCGCGCAGCGACGAGTCCGACAAGGTGCAGGGACTGGACGCCGGCGCCGACGACTACATCACCAAGCCGTTCTCGACCCAGGAGCTGCTGGCGCGCATCCGCGCGGTGCTGCGCCGTCGCGCGCCGCACACCGCCAACGACTCGGTGCAGGTGGGCGAACTGGCGCTGGACGCGGCCACCCACCGGGTGGGTTATCGGGGCAAAGAATTGAAGGTCGGGCCGACCGAATTCAAGCTGCTTCACTACCTAATGAGGCACCCAGAGCGTGTGCACGCCCGTGGTACGCTGCTCGACAAGGTCTGGGGCGACCATGTCTTTATCGAGGAGCGGACTGTGGATGTGCATGTGAAACGTTTGAGGGAATCGTTGGGCGAAGCGGCCACCATGGTGGAGACGGTGCGGGGTGCCGGTTACCGCCTCACCGCACTCAAGCACACGAGCCTCCCCGCACAGGACGCCAGCTTCCGCGTGGCATGACCCGTCGCGCGATAGAGCTGCTGTGCCTGGTGGCGCTGGGTGCTGTCTGGGGCTGGGCCGGCGATTCAACACCCTGGACCTTCGCCGGTGCTTTGCTGGGCGCGCTGGTCTGGGCGGTGTTCGACGGCTTGCGCGCACACCGGGTGCTGGCCTGGATCAACCGGGGTGAGGCTTCAAGAGCCCCCGCACTCTCCGGTACCTGGGGTGAGCTGGTCGAGCGCTGCCGAAAGCTGATCAAGAAGCTGGACAAAAAGGCGCAGAACAGCGACGCGCGGCTGGAGGATTTTCTCGCCGCCATCCAGGCCTCGCCCAACGGTGTGGTGCTGCTTGATGCGCAGGCGCGCATCGAGTGGTGCAACCTCACTGCGGCCAGTCACCTGGGAATCGATCCGCAGCGTGACCTCGGCCAGTACGTGCGCAACATGGTGCGTGCGCCAGCGTTCACCGCCTACCTGGCCGCCAGTGATTTTGGTCATGAAATCCAGATCGACGGGCCCGGCCCGCGGCCTTCCCAGCCGACCAAAATTTCCCTGCAGATCCACCCTTACGGCAAGAAGCGAACGCTCATGATTTCGCGCGATGTGACCGCGGTGCAACTGGCCGAGACCATGCGCCGCGATTTTGTGGCCAATGTGTCGCACGAAATACGCACCCCGCTCACGGTGCTCAGCGGTTTTGTCGAGACCATGCAGAGCATTCCGCTGGAGGAGGCCGAGCGCACGCGCTACCTGGGCCTGATGAGCCAGCAGGCGCGGCGCATGCAGACGCTGGTGAGCGATCTGCTCACGCTCTCGCGGCTGGAGGGCAGTCCGGTGCCCGGGCCGGGCGAGTGGATGGACGGTGACGAGCTGCTCAGCCACGCACTGCAGGAGGCGCGCGGGCTCAGTCAGACCCTAGGCCCACCGCCACACGACATCGAGGCCGCCGAAGGCCCGGCGCTGCTGGTCTCGGGTGCCAAGACCGAACTGCTCAGCGCCATGTCCAACCTGCTGAGCAACGCGGTTCGCTACACACCCGGTGGTGGCGCCATTCGCGCTGGCTGGCTGCGCACCGCCGACGGCGGCGGCCAGTTTTTTGTGAGCGACACCGGCCCCGGCATCGCACCCGAGCATTTGCCGCGCCTGACCGAACGCTTTTATCGGGTCGATCGCAGCCGCTCGCGCGAAAGCGGCGGCACCGGTCTGGGGCTGGCCATCGTCAAACACGTGGCCCAGCGCCATGGCGGGCAGGTCGATGTGCAGAGCACACTGGGGCAGGGCTCAAGCTTCATGATCACGCTGCCGGCCTCACGCATCCGCCAGCGCTCGCCGGCCTGAACACCACACTGTGCGCTTGGGCTCAGCCGCCCACGCGCCGGTACACCAGCAGACGTTCCTTGTTGTCGGTCAGGCGGGACACCGTGGCCTTGAACGCCCAATGCGTGAGGTCCACGCGCTGATCCAGCGTAGGCTGGGTGGTGGGCGAGACCACCAGGGTGCGACAGGCTGGCGCCTGGTCCGAGCCGGTGCGCTCCAGGTCAAGCTTGCCGTGGTATTGCAACGCCGCGATCTGGGCTTGTGACAGGCCATCAACCAGCACACAGGTGTTCGCTGGCGCCATGGCGGCAATGCCGCGCGAAAGCGGGCCGTAGCTGCGGGCAAAGTCCAGCAAGGGAAGCCACAGTGTCATCAGCAGCAACCAGCACAGCGTGGCGCCGCCAGCCGGCAGCACCAGGCTCTTCCAGATCGCCTCTCGGTGCCGGCCAACCCGCCACGACACCAGCCAGACCCAGCCCAGCGTGGCCAGCGCCGCCACTCCGAACAGACCGATCGAAAACGTCGGCAGGAAACCGGGCGCCAGCTTGGCCACGTTGGCCGCTGGTTGCGCCGGCACACCGGTCTGCATCGCCACCCAGACCACCCAGATCACCACCGCGCAGCCGGTGAAAAACAACAGGGTGAACCAGTCGATCAGGGCCGACACACTGCGGCGCAGCGTCGGCAATGCAAATGCGGCCAATGCCGCCAGCGCCGGCAGCGCCAGCAGCAGGGCGCGGTCCCGGTCGTCGGAGAGGGCGCTGTCTGCGAGCCCCACCAGCACCGACCACAGCGGCAACGCCACATGCGGGCTGAGCAACTGGCGGCGCCAGCGCCACAGCGTCCACAACACCAGCGGCCAGGCGGGCCAGCTGAACCACACCAGCAGTCGCCCCCAGTTGCCCCAGTCCATGGCACCGCGCTGCATCAGGGGGTGAGGCGGCGGCACCTGGCCGAGCCAGGCCGCCAGCACCATCACCAAGGCCAGCAGTGCCGCTGCCGCCGCCACGGGCTGCATACCACCGGACGCGGCCGGATCGGGGGACCATCCGCTCTGTGGGACGGTGCTGCGACGGCGGGCCAACCAGACCAGCAGCAACCATCCAGTACCCAGCAGCATGGTGATCCAGGGGGCACCGCTGAGCACCAGCGCAGCGCAGGCAACACCCCACAGCGTCAGGGTTCGACCCGGCGCCGGAGCGTCCGGGCGGGCCAGACGGGTCGCGGCGTACAGCAGGGCGGAGACCATTGCCAGGCGCGCGAGGTCGGGCGTGGTTTCGTGTGACAGTTGCGCCAGCCCCAAACAGGCCAGCAGGGCCAGCAAGCCGGCGTCGGCAACGGCGCGTGCGTAGTCCTTCGGATGGGCTTCGCCGCCGAAGGCAAAACTCACCGGTTGCGCCGCCGGCTGGCGTGCCAGGTGGTAGACGGTGTACCAGGTGCTGACCAGGGTGAGCGCAAGCATCAGGCCAAATGGCAGCCGGGCGGCGAACTCAGGCGACACAAACGGCAGCAGTTTGATGAACAACGCTCCCAGCCAGTAGGGCAGCGGGCCCGCTTCCTCCACCGCGATGCCCAGCACCTGTGGCTGCCACCAGCCGCTGTGACCGGCCGCCATTTCCATCATCACGCCAAAGGCGGTGACATCGGCCACCTTCCAGGGCTCGCGGCCCAGGAACCCGGGCAGCACAAAAGCCACACAGAACAAAATCAGCGCGAGCCGCGGCAGGCGGCGCACCGCAGTCTGGCTCACAAGGGCAGGGGTGACAGCGTTCACGGCGGGACTATACAAGGCGCCGGTCAGGGCGCGGGTGCGACGGAGCCCTGCCGTTCAAGGCGCTCGGAGGCGGGCAAAAAAAAGCAGCCGGCAAACCGGCTGCTGATGGATGCGGCCGGGCCGTGGGGCCCGGACAGCGCCGCTCACTTGGCAGCGGGCGTCTTGCCGTAACGGTTGCGGAAGCGCTCGACGCGACCACCCATGTTGTCCACACTTTTCTGGGTGCCGGTGTAGAACGGGTGCGACTCGCTCGACGTGTCCAGCTTGAACAGCGGCAGTTCGCGGCCGTCGTCCAGCTTGATCATCTCTTTGGTGTTGGCGCAGGAACGCGTCACGAACTGGAAGTTGTTCGAGAGGTCAACGAAGCAGACTTCGCGGTAGTTGGGGTGAATGCCGTCTTTCATGACGTGTCCTTCGGGTCAGGTGCGGCAGCCGCAGCGAAACCATTTCGCTGTACTTGCCACAAGTTGAAAAGCCTGCGATTTTAGCATCCCCCGCGTCGCCTACGGCGCCACCCGACCGGAGCAATGGCTGCGGCCCGGCAAAACCGGTTCCACGGCATTATTGTTGACGGCGCAAGCTTGGGTGTGGGGTGTCCCGGTTCAGAAACAGCGGTGGCGCCGGGCTTGTCGAGCCACTGGCGCTGTTGTCACTTCTTGGGGAAGAAACGTCAACCGCCGCGCCGCATCATGTCGAAAAATTCCGAGTTGTTCTTGGTCGCCTTCATGCTCTTGAGCACCATCTCCATCGCCTCGATCTCGTCCATGTTGTACATGAACTGGCGCAGGATGCGGGACTTTTGCAGCACCTCCGGCGCCAGCAGCAGTTCCTCGCGGCGCGTGCCCGAGCGGTTGAGCTGGATCGAGGGGAACACGCGCTTCTCGTAGAGGCGCCGGTCCAGGTGGATTTCGCTGTTGCCGGTGCCCTTGAATTCCTCGAAGATCACCTCGTCCATGCGGCTGCCGGTGTCGATCAGCGCGGTGGCGATGATGGTGAGCGAGCCGCCTTCCTCGACGTTGCGCGCCGCGCCCAGAAAGCGCTTGGGCCGGTGCAGCGCGTTGGCGTCCACGCCGCCGGTCAGCACCTTGCCCGATGAGGGCACGACGTTGTTGTAGGCGCGCGCCAGACGAGTGATGGAGTCGAGCAGGATCACCACGTCCTTCTTCAACTCGACCAGGCGCTTGGCGCGCTCGATCACCATCTCGGCCACGTGCACGTGGCGCGCGGCCGGTTCGTCGAAGGTGGAGGCGATCACCTCGGCCTTGACCGAGCGCTGCATGTCGGTGACTTCCTCGGGGCGCTCGTCCACCAGCAACACCATCATGTGACTGTCGGGGTAGTTGGCCGCGATGGCGTGCGCAATGGTTTGCATCATCACCGTCTTGCCGCTCTTGGGCGGCGCCACGATCAGCGCGCGCTGGCCCTTGCCGATCGGCGCGATCACGTCGATCACGCGGCCGGTGATGTTCTCCTCGCCCTTGAAGGCGTCGCGCTCGAGCTTCATCTGCTCACGCGGAAACAGCGGGGTGAGGTTCTCGAACATCACCTTGTGCTTGTTCTTCTCGGGCTGGTCGCCGTTGACTGCATCGAGCTTGGTCAGCGCAAAGTAGCGCTCGCCATCCTTGGGGATGCGCACCTCGCCCTCGATCATGTCGCCGGTGTGCAGGTTGAAGCGGCGGATCTGGCTCGGCGAGATGTAGATGTCGTCGGTGCTGGCGGTGTAGCTGGTGTCGGGCGCGCGCAGGAAACCAAAACCGTCGGGCAGCACTTCCAGCACACCGTCGGCGTTCACCAGCTCACCGGCCTTGGCGCGCTTTTTGATGATGGCAAACATCAGTTCCTGCTTGCGCATGCGGCCGACGTTTTCGATCTCAAGCGCTTCGGCCTGCTTGGAGACTTCAGACACGTGCAGTGCCTTGAGTTCGTTAAGGTGCATGGAGTTCACTCCGGTCAGGAGTTGGTGTCGGGATTCGGGGGAGGAGGCGCCAGTGTCCGGGTGCAGGACGGTGCGCGGAGGCAGGAAGCTGGCCTGTGTCTGGCCGGAACCTGCACAAATTATGACAGGAAAAATTGGCGGTCCGGCGCAGAAACGGGCATTGCACCCGGCCTGCGGCTGACCGCCGCATGTATCACGCGATCTGCTGATCGATGAAGGCGGTGAGTTGCGCCTTGCTCAAGGCGCCGACCTTGGTGGCGGCCACCTGACCGTCCTTGAACAGGATCAGGGTGGGGATGCCGCGAATGCCATGTTTGGCCGGCACGTCGCGGTTGTCGTCCACATTCATCTTGGCCACCTGCAGCTTGCCGCTGTACGACCCGGCCACCTCGTCGAGGATGGGCGCGATCATCTTGCAGGGACCGCACCATTCGGCCCAGAAGTCCACCAGCACGGGGCCTTTGGCGTCGAGAACATCGGCCTGGAAGCTGGCATCAGATACGTGTTTGATCAGGTCGCTGGCCATGATTCATCCTATTTGCGTTGAACGGAGAGAGGGTAAAGTTTGCGCACGCGCAGCGGAGAAAGGGCCTTGTGTCAAGCCGTTCGGCCATCGGCGTGGTGCCCCAAGATTGTGACAGAAACGCTTTTCCCATGACGACCGACGCCCCTGCGCCCGCCACCCATGCCGCTTTCCAGGCCGGACCCTGGCCGATCTGGCTGCACGCCATCGAGCAGGCGATGCAGACCGCCGGCGCGCAGGCGCAGCGCACCGTGGTGCTGGTGCCGTTTGCGCAACTGATGAACGCCGGCCGACGCGCCTGGTCGCAATCGCACACCAGCGGCTTTGCACCGCACTTTGAATCCACACGCAACTGGGCGCACAGCCTGCAACCGTTTGCGCCGGTAGCCACCGATCTCAGCGGTGACATGGCACGCGACAGCCTGGTGGCCGCCTCGCTCATCGACCAGGTAGTGCCACGCCGCACCGATGCGGCGCTGCGCTCGGTGATGGTGACTCGGCTGGTGGAAGCGGCGCGCCAACTCGCGCCGCTGGCCGCGTCGCAGCCACCCGGGTCGCGCGTGGCCTGGGCGGCGTCGCGGCGCGAAGCCGTGGCGAACGCCTTGCCGTCGCTGCAGTGGGAGTCACTGGTGCAGTCGCTTGCGCTGGTGTGGGCCGGCAGTTCGGCTTTCGCCACCGATGTGTTGTGGAGCGCGCGGGCCGCGCCCGGTGCCGATGCCGACCTGCTGCTGGTGTTGCCCGGCTGGCAGCCCGATCCGCTGACCGATGCCTTGCTCCAGCGATGGGGTGAACACGCCCAGCGCTTGCCGATAGCAGCTGCGCCGGATTTGGCAAGTAGCACACCACGCCTGCACCCATGCAAGGATGCTGAAGACGAGGCCCAGCGCGCCGCTGCCTGTGTGATCGCACATCTGCAGGCCGGACGCGCGCCGGTGGGTCTGGTGGCCAACGACCGCGTGGCCACGCGCCGTGTCAGCGCCGTGCTGCAGGCTGCGGGTGTGGCGGTGCAGGACGAAACCGGCTGGAAACTCTCGACCACCCGCGCCGCGGCGCAGCTCATGAGCCTGCTGCGCGCCGCCCAGCCGCGCGCCCGCACCGACGATGTGTTGGACTTCCTCAAGCAGGCGCCCACCTGGGACACACCCACGATCGAGCGCCTGGAGCAATGGGCGCGCGAGCACGGCGTGCCGCGCTGGCAGGCGGCGCGGGCCGAGGCGGCTAACCTGTGCCCGGTGGGCCTGCCAGTGTTGCTCGACGGTCTGCAGGCATCGCGCCCGCTCACCGCGTGGCTGCAAGGCCTCGCCGCTGCGCTCGATGGCGCGGGTTTGCTGGCGCCGCTGCGCCAGGACGCCGCCGGTCAGCAGGTCTTGCAGTCGCTGCGGCTGGAGCCGGGCGGTGCCAGCGAGATCGCCGCTTTGCACGACACGCTGGCGGCGTCCTCCAACAGCGGCACACCCGCACCGCGCCTTTCGCTGGCAGGCTTCACCGCCTGGGTGCGCGAGGTGCTGGAAGGTGCCAGCTTTGTGCCACGCAGCCCGGCCGACGCCGAGGTCGTCACGCTGCCGCTGGCCCAGTTGCTGGGCCGTGAGCTGGCTGCGGTGGTGATGTCCGGCTGCGACGAAACCCAACTCAGCCCCAGCCCCGAGCCGCCGGGCCATTGGAGCGCGGCGCAGCGCGAGCTGCTGGGTCTGCCGACGCGCGAGCGGCTGGCCCAGGCCGCTGCGCTGGCCTGGCAGGGCGCGCTGCGCCAGCCGCAGATCGATCTGCTCTGGCGCACCCAGGAACGTGGTGAGGCGGTGCTGCCCAGTCCCTGGGTGCAAGCGCTGTGGTCGTCCGCATCCGAGGCGCCCGATGCCGCGCCCGATCCCAGGCCCGAGCGGGTGTTGACCCCGCAGCCTCAGCCACGACCTCAGCCTGCCGCGGGCGATCTGTTGCCCGGCGCCTTGTCGGCCAGCGCCTACCAGGACTTGCGCGATTGCCCGTACCGGTTTTTTGCGCTGCGCCAGTTGCGGCTGCAGGATGCGTCCGAGCTGGAGGCCGAGCCCGACCAGCGCGATCTGGGCAACTGGCTGCACGCGGTGTTGCGCGCGTTTCACGAGCAGCGGGGCGACCAGCGGCCCGGGCTGGACGCCGACCGCGCCGCGCTCGACACACTGGCCGAGCAAACCACCGAGGTCATGGGGCTGAACGCCGGTGAGGGCGGCGCCGGGTTCCTGCCGTTCCAGGCGCAATGGCCTGCGCTGCGCGAGGGCTATCTGGCCTGGCTGGCCGGGTTCGAGGCACCCGCTCACGGCGCGGGACCGCGCTTCGAGCGCGCCGAGGCGGCGCTGACGCTGCCGCTGGGCAATCTGAAACTGCTCGGCAAGCTCGACCGCATCGACAGCCAGGCCAGCCCCGAGGGGCCGATACCCATCGTGATCGACTACAAGACCGAGAGCCGGGACAAGACCAGAGGCCGCATCCGGGAGCCGCTGGAAGACACACAGCTGGCGTTTTACGCGGCCCTGATGCCGGACGAGACCTTGCGCGCGGCCTACCTCAGCATCACCGACGCACGCTCCGAGCCCGGCGCGCTGCTGCTGGAGCAAAACCAGATTCTGCTGGCGCGCGATCAATTGCTGCAGGGCCTGGCACACGACATGTCCCGCCTGGCTGCGGGTGCGCCCATGCCCGCGCTGGGCGAGGGCCGCGTCTGCGACTTTTGTGCGGCGCGCGGCCTGTGCCGCAAAGACCACTGGAGCGCGCCATGAGCCCCGAGACAGCGGCCTACCGCGTCAATGAGGCGCCGGTGTCGATGGAGGCGTTTTATGCGCTGGCCTGCAATCCGGCGCGCAGCGTCGCGGTGGAGGCCTGTGCGGGCGCGGGCAAGACCTGGATGCTGGTCTCACGCATCCTGCGCGCCTTGCTCGACGGCTGTGCGCCGCAGGACATCCTGGCGATCACCTTCACCAAAAAAGCCGCAGGCGAAATGCGCCAGCGGCTCAACACCGAACTGCGCCGTTGCGCCGCCTTGCCCGATGCGGCACTGGCCCGTGAACTGCAGGCGCGTGGCCTGAGCGTCGAAGATGCCATGCGCCGCGCGCCCGAGCTGCGCACCCTGCATGCCCGCGTCAGCGCGCTGGGCCGCCCGGTGCAGGTGCGCACGTTTCACAGCTGGTTTGCGGCCTTGCTGCGCAGCGCGCCGCTGTCGGTGTTGCACGAGCTCGAATTGCCCGCGCAATACGAGCTGCTGGAAGACGACGCGCAGGCGGTCGAACTGGTCTGGCCGCGTTTTTACGCCGCACTGGCCGGGCTGCCTGCCGAGCGGCAGGACTTTTTCGACAGCGTGGCGCGCCTGGGCCGCCACCAGACCATCGAAGCGTTGAAAAACGCCTTGAGCAAACGGGTCGAATTCTTACTGGCCGACGCGGTGGGCGTGGTCGATGCCTCGGTGGCGCCGTTTGCTGAACAGTTCCCCGACCTCGCCCACCTGTCGCAGCCCGAGGCCTGTTTTGACGACGCACAGGCGCCGCTCACCCTGTGGTGGGACGCCGCGCGCGCCCTTGGCGCGGCGACTGCGGTCACCTTTGCCGCCAAGGGCGTCGAGCTGGAGCGCGCTCTGACCGAGCGCCGCTTCGCTGGTGTGCTCGACGCCTTGCTGACGCAGAAGCAGGAGCCGCGCAAGTTCGGCGAAAAGATGGTTGGCATTGCGGCGGTGCGTGCGGCGCAGGAACAGGCGCTGCGCCTGCTCGCTGCCCGTCGCCAACACGAGGCCTGGCAACACCAGCAGCGTCTGACTCGGCTTGCCCGCGTGTTGCTGCGCTGTTATGCCGATCTCAAGCGCGAACGCGGCTGGGTGGACATGAACGATGTGGAGGGCGCCGCGCTGCGTCTGCTGGGCGACGCCGAACTCTCCGGCTGGCTGCAGCAACGGCTGGACGCGCGTGTGAGCCACCTGCTGATCGACGAATTTCAAGACACCAACCCACTGCAATGGCAGGCCTTGTACGGCTGGCTGTCGGCCTACGCGGGTGCCGGTGCCGGGGAGGCGCCCAGCGTGTTTCTGGTGGGCGACCCCAAGCAGTCCATCTACCGCTTTCGCCGCGCCGAGCCGCAGGTGTTCCAGGCGGCGCAGCGTTTTGTGGTCGATGGCCTGTCGGGTGTGCTGCTCAGCTGCGACCACACGCGCCGCTGTGCCCGTCAGGTGGTGCAGGTGCTCAACAGCGCGATGCTGGCCGCCGTGGACGCGGGGGAATACGGCGCAGCGGGGCTGTCGCAGTACCGGGCCCACACCACCGAGAGCGAGGAGACGGGCACGGTGCTGGCGCTGCCGCAAATTCCGCGCGCTGGCCGCGCGCGGGCCGACGACGATGAGGCAGAAGCGCTCTGGCGCGACAGCCTCACCACCCCGCGCGTGTTGCCAGAGGACACCTACCCGGCACGCGAGGCCCAGCAGGCGGCCGACTGGATCGCGACCGAGGTGCACGCAGGCCGGTTGCTGCCGGAGCAGGTGATGGTGCTGGCACGGCGCCGCGAACGCCTGGGCTGGTTACACGACGCCTTGCTTGAGCGCGGCATCGCCAGCGAGCAGCCTGAAAAGCTCGATCTGGCCGAAGCGCCCGCGGTGCAGGACCTGGTGGCGCTGCTTGATGCCCTGGTATCACCCCACCACCATTTGAGCCTGGCGCGTACGCTCAAATCGCCGCTGTTTGGTTTCAGCGACGAGGTGCTGGCGCAGGTGGCGCGCTTGCGCCTGCGCTGGACGCCACGCGCGGACGACGAGACGGACCAATCCAGACCGCCCGCGCCCTCGTGGTGGGCGGTGTTGCAGCGTTTCGCCGGATTGCCGCCAGCCGATCAAAGCGCCGCGCTGGTGCGCCCGGGCCAGGCCGACGCCGTCGCGCAGCGGGATGCCGCGGCCCTGAGCGCCGCCGCCGAGCGCCTGCGCCAGTACCAGACCTGGGCACAGACCCTGCCGCCACACGACGCCCTGTCGGCGATCTACGAGCATGGCGACGTGCTCGCGCGTTTCGCGCAGGCGGAGCCGGCCAGCCAGCGCGCTGGGGTGCTGGCGCAGCTGCGCGACCTGTTGGCGCAATCGCTGGCGATCGACGGGGGTCGTTTTCTCACGCCTTACCGTTTTGTGCGGGCACTCAAAGCCGGCGGCCTTAAGGCCTCACCCAGCCACACACCGGGCGCTGTGCGACTGCTCACCATCCACGGCGCCAAAGGCCTGGAAGCCCACACCGTGCTGCTGCTCGACACCGCCACCATATCGGCCCGCCCCGAGACCATGGGTGTGCTGGTGGACTGGCCTGGCGAGGCGCCCCGGCCGCGCCGCTTCGTGTTTCTCGCCAGCGAAAAGACACCGCCCGCCTGTGCGGTCGAGGTCTTGCAGGCGGAGCAGCAAGCGCGCGCGCTGGAGGAGCTCAACGCCTTGTACGTGGCGCTCACCCGTGCCGAAACGCGGTTGGTGATTTCCAGCTTCGAGCCTTACGGCACGGGTGCTGCGCCCAGCTGGTACACACGCCTGCATCCGCTGGCGCAGTTCGAGCCCGCTGCGCCACCGGCTGAGGCGGCGCCAGGTGAGCCGGATGGTGGCGATTTCCACTTGGCCCAGTTGCCACAGCTGGCGCGCGCGGCGACCTCCGATCAGGCCGCATCGGAATCGCTGCCTTCAGCCGCAGACAGCGAACACGGCGACGAGCCCCGCCGCTTCGGCCTGGCATTGCACCGGCTGCTTCAGTGGTGCCCCACGCCTTTGGCCGGTTTTGCCTGGGGCGAGACCCATCGCCGTGCGGTGGCGGTCGAGTTCACCCTGAGCCCGGAGCGCGCGCAGGCGGCTCAAGCCATGGCCGAGAGGATCGTGCGCGGCGAGGCCGCCTGGGTCTGGGACGACACACGGGTCGAGCAATGGGGCAACGAGGTGGCGCTGGTGCACCGGGGCGAGTCGCTGCGGCTCGATCGCCTGGTGCGCACCCGCCAGCGCGGTGCGGAAAGTGCCACCTGGTGGGTGCTCGACTTCAAGACCGCCGTCCACCCCGAACGCCAGCCCGAGCTGCTGGGGCAAATGCGCAGCTACCGCGAAGCGGTGGCCGCGGCCTACCCGGGTGCGCCGCTGCGCCTGGCGTTCATCAATGCCGAAGGACGCCTGATCGAAGTCCATCCGGAGGTGGCACACACATGAATCCCGAGCCCAGCACACCCATTGACGTTGCCGTGATCGGCGGCGGTCCGGCCGGCCTGATGGCGGCCGAAGTGGTCTCGCGCGCCGGCCTGGCGGCCCACGTGTTCGACACCATGCCCTCGGTCGGCCGCAAGTTCCTGCTCGCGGGCAAGGGCGGCATGAACCTCACCCACGCCGAACCGCTGGACGCCTTCGTGGGCCGCTACGGCGAGCGCGCCGATGGGCTTCGCCCGCTGCTGCAGCCCTTTGGCCCGCAGGCGGTGCGCGACTGGGCCGCCGGCCTGGGCATTGCCACCTTTGTGGGCAGCTCGCAGCGCGTGTTTCCGACCGACATGAAGGCCGCACCGCTGCTGCGCGCCTGGCTGCACCGCCTGCGCCACCCTGCGGCTGGTGGTGCGCCGGTCACGTTCCACATGCGCCACCGCTGGCTGGGCTGGTCAGACGACGGGACCTGCGCGCTGCGTTTTGCCACGCCAGCGGGCGAGCACGGCGTCAGCGCCCGCGCCACTGTGCTGGCCCTGGGCGGTGCCAGCTGGGCACGCCTGGGGTCGGACGGCGCCTGGGTGCCGACCCTGCAAGCCGCGGGCATCTCAACGGCGCCGCTGCAGCCGAGCAACTGCGGTTTCGACGTGGCGGCCTCCGGGGTCCACACCGGCGACGAGGGCTGGAGTCCGTTTTTTTGCGAGCGCTTTGCCGGTCAGCCGTTCAAGTCGATTGTGCTGGCCTTCACCGACAGCCAGGGCCGGTCGCTTGAGCGCCGCGGCGAGTTCGTGGCCACCGCCAACGGCATCGAGGGCAGCCTGGTCTACGCCGCCTCCGCGCTGATCCGCGACGAGATCGCGCGCCACGGCCGCGCCACCATCCACCTCGACCTGCTGCCGGACCACGGCGCCGAGCAGGTCGCCGCCCAGACCGCCCACCCACGCGGTGCGCGCAGCCTCTCGGCCCACCTCAAAAGCCGCCTCGGCATCGCCGGCATCAAGATGGCGCTGCTCAACGAGCTGCTGGACAAACCCACGTTGCACGATCCGGCGCGCCTGGCCCGGGCCATCAAGGCGCTGCCGCTGGTGTTGCTGCGTCCCAGACCCATCGACGAGGCCATCAGCAGCGCGGGCGGTGTGCGTTTCGAGGCGCTCAACGCCAACCTGATGCTGCGTGAGCAGCCAGGCCTGTTCTGCGCCGGTGAAATGCTGGACTGGGAAGCGCCAACGGGTGGCTACCTGCTCACCGGCTGCCTGTCCACCGGGGCCAGGGCCGGCGAGGGTGCAGTGGCATTTTTGCAGACTCAGCGCATGTTGCCCGTGTGCCCCAGCGAGTAGCGGCCCGGCTGCGGCCAGACGGTCAGTCCGTGGGGCTCAAGGCCGACCGGGATTTTCACCACCGCGCCGTTGTTGGTGTCGAAGCGGTAGACCACATCGTCGTAGCGGCCCGACAGCCAGAGCCATTTGCCGTCAGCACTCACATTGCCCATGTCCGGACTGCCGCCGCCAGGGACCGGCCATTGCGCCACCACGGTCTGGGAGGCGAAATCGATCACGCTGACCCGACCCGGCCCACCCTTTTTGCCGTGGATCTGGTGGGTGCCGCGGTTGGCCACGTACAGCCGCTTGCCGTCGCGGCTGGGGTAGAGGCCATGGGTGCCCAGGCCGGTGGCCACAAAACCGATCTCCTTGAACGCATCGCCGTCGACCACGTGGACACCATCGGCTTCCATGTCGGCCACAAAAAAGCGCTTGCCGTCCGGCGAGACACGGATGTCCTGTGGCATCCCCTTGGTCGAGGTGCAGACCTCGGTTTCTGCCGGGCTGGCCTTGCTCGCGGCGGGTTTCCGGTAGCGCACCGTGGGCATGTTCAGCTTGAGGTAGCCCAGGATTTTCTGGTTGACCAGGTCGATCTTGACCAGGCTGCCCTCGAACTCGCAGGTGAAGATCGCGAACCGCCCGTCGATCGAGAAGTCGGCGTGGTTGATGCCGCCACAGTTCGGTGTGGCGAGTGAACGCTGGATGTGCAGGGTCTTGGGATCGAGAAAGTCCAGCCGGCGACGGGCTTCGGCCACCACGATCAAGGACTGACCGTCCGGCGAGAAGTACACGTTGTAAGGGTCGTCAACCGGTTGCGCCGTGCCCGGTTTGCCGGTGCGCGGATCGATCGGTGTCAGGCTGCCATCGGTGCGGCGCTCGGCGTTGTTGGCGACCCAGAGGGTTTTCAGATCCCAGGCCGGCACCACATGCTGCGGGCTGCGCCCGACCGCCACGGTATCGACCACCTTCAGGCCGGCGGGATCGATCACCGACACCGTGTTCGACCGGAGATTGGGGACATACACCCGTTCAAGATGGTCTTTGACCACCGGGCTGAGGTGGCCCGCACCGGTTTCGCTGTACAGATTGGCCGGATCGGGCACCGATGGCATACCTGCCACGGTGCTCACCGGTGCCAAGGCGCCTGCTGCGACGTGCGGCATCGCTGGGTCGCCTGGGCCTGGGGTGTGCAAGCGCAGACCGGCCAAACTGATGGTGGCTGCTGCCAGCAGGGCCGCGAGCAGGCCCGCCCGAACGGCATTTTGGGCTTTCATTTTTTTGCTCCCCGCGGGGGAGATCCGGTGCCATCGGTGGTCGCCATCCATTCCCGAAGCGACCGAACACTGGCATCCACGATGCGCCGCACACCCAGCTGACCGAGTTCCGCTGTCGAACGGCGGGGATTGCCGTAGACGCCCTGGCCCGCGTCGGCACGCGCTTCATGCAACGCGCTTTCCCGCACCAGCGCCGGATCAAGCGCCAGCGACAGCGAGGTGTCGGCCAGGCCCGCATGGGTGCCAATCTCCTGCTGGGTGAAGCCCTGGGCGAGCAAATCCTTCACGTAGCCGGTCTGCGTCGCACGGTAGTAGTCCAGCAGGGCTAGAACCCGGCAGGACGGGTCTGCCGACCACGACTGGTTCAAGCGCCGGGCCACTTTTTCTTCGAGCGCCTGGTAGCCGCCGTGATCGCCCAGGAAAACCACGTGGCGAAACCCGTGTTGCTTGAACGACCTGGCGGTGCCTTCCAGCAGGCCTTCGAAGACGGCGTCGGAAATGGAAATCGTGCCGACAAAACGCATGTGCTCGGTGGGCGGGTGGGTGGCGCCCTCGGGAACATAAGCGACCACTGGTGCGACGACCGCGTTGCCCAGGCGCTCGGCAATCTGCCCGGCGAGCAGCCGGGCCCGCGTGTTGTGTTTGCCCAGCACCATGTGCGGCCCGTTTTGCTCGGTACCACCGATCGGAATCAGCACCGTGCTGGTGCCCTGGGACATGCGGTCGCGCAGCTCCGTCCAGGTCATGTCTTCCAGATAGACACCCGCTGCGGCCTGGCCCGCAGCCCAGGCCGGGTGGGTCAGCAGCACACAGGCTGACAGGAGGCAGCCAACCAGATGGCGCAGGTGTCGGGCTGTCACTTGCGGCCGTCCGCCCACCTTGAGCGCAAGGCAGGCGTGCGCCGGACGCATAAAAGGGCGTGCAAAAAGAGCCGGTGGATTGCTTGCGCGACACATGCCAGGGATTGTGGCGCGCGGTGCGTCGCTCAGAATTAGGCCGGCCTGAACCCTGTGGCTGGGCGCGAAACACAGAACGCGCAAACACCAGTCCGCTCAGGCAGCGCAGGCTGCTCGAACCCATTGGCTGCATCCCGGGCCATTGCAGCGGCGTGTGTGGAACAGATGCGGGTGGCCGCTAGCGTTTCAGGTACGCCGCACGGATCGATTCGATCCGCGCGCGGTTGGCGCCAAAATCTTCCCGCCCCAGTCGGCTGGCGCTGCGCAGCTCGATCACACCGGCGCCAGGGTGGACCCAGAACTCCAGGTCGTCGACGAACCCGAGCCAGCGCGTGCGGGCCTGAGCGTACACATAGTCGGGTGTCTGCCCGATGACGCGAATCCCGGGCTTCGCCTGAAGCACACGCACCAGGGCCTGCATCGAGACAGCCGGGCCGCCCTGTCGCCAGGGCAGCGGGTCGATGTCGGCATAGATCCTTTGTGGATGCTCGGGATACAGCTTCGTCTGGCTGCTGACGCTGTTTCGTGTCACGGACGGTGGTTTGAGGTGGCCATCGGTCACACCCAGATCGAGGGGCCGCTGGCCGCTGAAAAATCCGAACCGGCCTGCCAGCAGCACCGCCACCGGAACGGTGATCAGCAGCGGCAAGAGCGCCCTGCGCAGACCCTTGCGGCCCAGCGTCAACGCTTGCCGCCCATCAAACCGCCCAGAATGCCGCGCACCAATTCACGCCCCAGGCCGTTGGCCACACTGCGGGCGGCGGACTTGGTCATGGTCTGGACCAGTCCATCGTATTGCCCACCGCGGGGGCCGGTGCGGCCGAACAGGGCTTCGTTCAGCATGCCGCCGATACCGCCACCGCTCTCTTTTGCCGTTTCCTGATTGGCGGCACCCGGGATGCGCGGTGTCTTGACGGCACCGGCAGGCTCGGTGGGGGCTTCGGCTGTGCGCGCATCGGTGCGGGCGTTGAACACCTCGTAGGCACTTTCGCGGTCCACCACCTTTTCGTAGACGCCGGCGACCAGCGAGCCCTGGATCAGCGCCTGACGCTGCTGCGGCGTGATGGGGCCGAGCTGGCTGCCCGGCGGCAGCACGTACACACGCTCGGTTTCGCTGGGCCGGCCCTTGGGGTCGAGCAGGCTCACCAGCGCCTCGCCAACCGCCAGTTCGGTGATGGCGGCTTCGATGTCGAGCCCCGCCTTGGGGCGCATGGTCTGTGCCGTGGCCTTGACCGCTTTCTGGTCGCGCGGCGTGAACGCGCGCAGCGCGTGCTGCACCCGGTTGCCGAGCTGGCCGAGCACGCTGTCGGGAATGTCCAGCGGATTCTGTGTCACGAAGTACACGCCCACGCCTTTGGAGCGCACCAGGCGCACCACCAGCTCGATGCGCTCGATCAGCACCTTGGGCGCGTCGGTGAACAGCAGGTGGGCCTCGTCGAAGAAGAACACCAGCTTGGGCTTATCGGGGTCGCCAATCTCGGGCAGTTGTTCGAACAGTTCGGAAAGCATCCACAGCAGAAAGGTGGCGTAGAGGCGGGGCGCGTTCATCAGCCTGTCCGCCGTGAGGATGTTGATCACACCCTTGCCACCAACGGTCTGCATGAAGTCCTGGATGTCGAGCATGGGCTCGCCAAAAAACCTGTCGCCCCCCTGCTGTTCGATCTGCATCAGGCCGCGCTGTATGGCGCCGACACTGGCTGCGCTGATGTTGCCGTACTGGGTGGTGAACTGCTTGGCGTTGTCGCCCAGATGCTGCAGCATGGCCCGCAGGTCTTTCATGTCCAGCAGCAGCAGGCCGTTGTCGTCGGCGATCTTGAACACGAGGTTGAGCACGCCCGACTGCGTGTCGTTCAGGTCCAGCATGCGCGAAAGCAGCAGCGGGCCCATGTCGCTCACGGTGGCGCGAACTGGGTGACCTTGTTCGCCGAACACGTCCCACAGCGTGGTCGGGCAGGCCTGCGCCGCGGGCAGGGTGATGCCCCGGTCTTTGAGCACCGCGCTGATCTTCTCGCCGAAGCTGCCGGTCTGGCTGATGCCGGTGAGGTCGCCTTTGACGTCGGCCATGAACACCGGCACGCCGATGTTGGAGAACTGCTCGGCCAGGGTTTGCAGGGTGACGGTCTTGCCGGTGCCGGTGGCACCGGTGATCAGACCGTGGCGGTTGGCCAGCCCGGGGAGCAGGTGGCACTGCACCTGGGAGTTTTGAGCGATCAGCAGCGGTTCGGCCATGGGTGCTTCCTTGGAGCGCGGTGAGGGGGAGAACGTAAAATTGCACCCGATTACACCAAACTCCGGTCAAAAAAGGACGCACCCGTGGCAGGACACAGCAAATGGGCCAATATTCAACACCGCAAGGGCCGGCAGGATGAAAAGCGCGGAAAAATCTGGACGCGGGTGATCCGCGAGATCTCGGTGGCGGCGCGCGCCGGTGGCGGCGATCCGGCGATGAACCCGCGGTTGCGGCTCGCGATCGAGAAGGCCAAGGCCGCCAACATGCCGGCCGATCGCATCAAATACAACGTGGACAAGGCTTCAGGCAACCTCGAAGGCCAGGCCCTGGAGGAGATCCGTTACGAGGGCTACGGCATCGGTGGCGCGGCGATCATCATCGACACCATGACCGACAACCGGGTGCGCACCGTGGCCGAGGTGCGGCATGCCTTGAGCAAACATGGCGGCAACATGGGCACCGAAGGCTCGGTGGCGTTCCAGTTCAAACACTGTGGCCAGATCATTTTTGCGCCCGGCACCTCGGAAGACAAGGTGATGGAGGTGGCGCTGGAGGCCGGTGCAGAAGACGTGATCACCGGTGACGACGGCGCGATCGAGGTGCTGACCGCCGTGCCGGATTTCGAGGCGGTGAAGCATGCGCTGGAAGCCGCCGGTCTCAAACCGGAGGTGGCCGAGGTCACGATGCGGCCGGAAAACACCATCGAGCTCGACGGCGAAGACGCCACACGCATGCAGAAGCTACTCGATGTCATCGAAGACCTGGACGACGTGCAGGAAGTTTTCCACAACGCCGAGTTTTGACCCGCCCCTGCGCCGCACCCCCGGTGCGTCACGCCCCTCAAAAGGAGCCATGCTGGCGGACCGGCACAGCCAGACCGGCGGCGCTTCGGGTTCACACTTTTCCCCCCGGATGTGCATCCGGGTGTGCGCCTGGAACCCAGAAATTCGGACAACTCGGAGTGATGATTTGAAAGTTTTGGTGATTGGCGGCGGTGGCCGCGAGCATGCGCTGGCCTGGAAGCTCAAGCAGTCCGAGGGCGTGAGCCAGGTGTTCGTGGCACCGGGCAATGCAGGGACCGCACGCGATGGGCAACTGTCCAACCTGGCGCTCACCGACAAGGTGGCGCTGCGCGAATGGGTACAGGCCAACGGCATCGGCCTGACCGTGGTGGGGCCTGAAGCGCCGCTGGCCGCTGGCGTGGTGGACGAGTTCCGTGCCCACGGTCTGGCCATCTTCGGTCCGACGCAGGCCGCGGCGCGGCTGGAGAGCTCCAAGGCGTTCTCCAAGGCCTTCATGCAGCGCCATGGCATTCCGACCGCGGCTTTTGAGAGTTTCACCGACGCGGCCCAGGCCCATGCCTATGTGGAGGCGCATGGCGCGCCGATCGTGATCAAGGCCGACGGCCTGGCTGCGGGCAAGGGCGTGGTGGTGGCGACGAGCCTGGCCGAGGCACACGAGGCGATCGACTTCATGCTGCTCGATAACAGCCTGGGTGTGGCGCACAACGCCGGTGGCGCGCGGGTGGTGATCGAAGAGTTTCTCGCCGGTGAGGAAGCGAGCTTCATTGTGTTGTGTGACGGTCTCAACGCCTTGCCGCTGGCCACCAGCCAGGACCACAAGCGGCTGCTTGATGGCGACCAGGGCCCCAACACCGGTGGCATGGGTGCGTATTCACCGGCCCCGGTGGTCACACCCGCGGTGCACCAGCGCGCGATGGACGAGGTGATCCTGCCCACGCTGCGCGGTATGGCGGCCGACGGGATGCCCTACACCGGGTTCCTCTACGCCGGCCTGATGATTTCGCCCGATGGCCGCGTCAAGACACTGGAATTCAACTGCCGCATGGGCGATCCCGAAACCCAGCCGATTCTGATGCGTCTGCAAAGCAATCTGGCGCAGGTGCTGCTCGCCGCCACGCGCGGCGAACTCGATCGTGTGAACCTGCAATGGGACCCTCGGGTTGCGCTGGGCGTGGTGATGGCCGCGGCCGGTTATCCGCTGACGCCGCGCAAAGGGGGGGTGATCACCGGGCTGCCGGCCGATGCGCTGGAGACCATGGTGTTTCACGCCGGCACCGCCGTTGACGAGGACCATCGGGTGGCGGTGTCGGGCGGGCGCGTGCTGTGTGTCACCGCCCTGGCCGACACGGTGGCGCAGGCGCGGGCCCGCGCTTACGCCGCCCTCGACGGCATTCACTTCGATGGCATGCAATACCGCCGCGATATCGGGCACCGCGCCCTCTGACGCACGCCTCGCCGGCACCAACCGCACCCGCCCATGAGCTCACCCACCCAACAGGTCAGTCGCTACCTCACCGGTCTGCAGGACCGCATCACCTCGACCGTGGCCCTGGTCGATGGCGGTCACTTTGTGAGCGATCGCTGGAAAAAGGCCAAGGGCGAGCTGCTGCAAGGGCAGGGCATCACGCAGATTCTGGAAGGCGGTGCGGTGTTCGAGCGCGCCGGCTGTGGTTTTTCCCACGTCAGCGGGCCGCGCCTGCCACCCTCGGCCACCCAGCACCGGCCCGAGCTGGCGGGTGCGCCGTTCGAGGCCATGGGGGTGTCCCTGGTGTTTCACCCGCGCAATCCGCATGTGCCGACGGTGCACATGAACGTGCGCATGATTGCTGCCCACCCGGCCCAGGGCCCGAGTGTGAGCTGGTTCGGTGGCGGCATGGACCTCACGCCGTACTACGCGGTGCAAGCCGATGCGGTGCACTTTCACCAGACCTGCAAGAACGCGCTCGACCCCTTTGGGGTCGACAAATACCCGCGCTTCAAACGCTGGTGTGACGATTATTTTTATCTCAAGCACCGCAACGAGCAGCGCGGCGTGGGTGGTGTTTTCTACGACGACTTCGCCGAGTTTGGTTTCGAAGGCAACTTCGCCATGATGCGCTCGGTCGGCGACGCTTTCCTCGACGCCTACCTGCCCATCGTCGATGGCCGCCAGCACACTCCCTACGGCGAGCGCGAGCGCGCGTTCCAGCTGTACCGCCGAGGGCGCTATGTCGAGTTCAACCTGGTCTGGGATCGTGGCACCCATTTCGGCCTGCAGTCGGGAGGCCGCAGCGAATCCATCCTGCTGTCGATGCCGCCGCTGGTGAGCTGGTCGTACAACCGCAGCGACCCCAAGGGTTCGCCGGAAGACCGTCTGACGCGCGAATTTCTTGTGCGCAGGGACTGGCTTTGAATCCATCGACTGCGCCGCGCCGCGTGGGCATGTTCGGCGGTGCTTTTGATCCGCCGCACGTGGCGCACCGTGCCCTGGCCGAAGTGGCACTGGACCAGCTCGGTCTGGATGTGCTGCACATCATGCCCACTGGCCAGGCCTGGCACAAAACACGCACGCTCACGCCCGCCGAGCTCCGGGTGGCGATGTGCCGGCTCGCGTTCGGCGACCTGCCGCGCACCCGCATCGACACCCGAGAAACCCTGCGCCAAGGACCCAGCTACACCGCCGACACGCTGGCCGAGCTGGCGCGCGAATACCCGGGCGCCTCGCTCTACCTCGTGCTCGGCGCCGACCAGCTGCTGGCGTTCAAAAGCTGGGTGCGCTGGCCCGAGGTGCTCGAGCGCGCCCAGCTGGCGGTGGCCAACCGCGCGCTGCACATCGGTGCCGACGCGGCGCTCGATCAGCGCGAGGAAATGGATTTGTCCGCCGTCGATCTGCCTTTTGTGCGCCTGTCCATGCCTTTGAAAAACATCAGCGCCAGCGCGGTGCGCTCGCGCGTGGAGCAGCCCGCGGCACAACACGACGTCTTCGCCGGACTGGTGCCACCGGGCGTCGCAAGCTATATTTCAGACCATCACCTTTATCAAGACCCTTCATGACCCCTTCCGCTTCCGCCAAAAAAGACGTTCAGAGACTCCAGCGCGCCATCGTCGACGGGCTGGAGGATGTGAAGGGTCAGGACATCGTGGTGTTCGACACCGAATCGCTGTCGCCGCTGTTCGAGCGGGTGATCATCGCCAGCGGCACCTCCAACCGCCAGACCAAGGCACTCGCGGCCAGCGTGCGTGATGCGGTGCGCGAGGCCGGGTTCGACAAGCCGCGGATCGAAGGCGAAGAGAACGGCGAATGGATCATCGTGGACTGCGGCGCCGCGGTGGCGCACGTGATGCAGCCGGTGATCCGGCAGTACTACCGGCTGGAGGAGATCTGGGGTGGCAAGTCGGTGCGCCTCAAACACGGCGCGCCCAAGCCGGTCGCAGCCGAGGCCAAACCCGCTGCCAAGAAGCCCGCGGCCAAGAAGACTGCGCGCGCAGCGGCCAAGAAGACGGTGGCGCCCGTGGCCGCCAAGACCGTGGTGCGCAAGCAGGCCAAAGCCAGCGCAGCGGTGGCGTCGGCCGCAGCGGCCAAGACGCCCAAGCGCCCCGCTGCCAAGGCGCCGGTGAAAATGGCGAAGCCCTCCACAAGCAAGTCTGTGTCCAGGACCCCGGGCAAGGTGGCTGCGAAAACACCCGCCAAAACCGCAAGCAAAACACCGGTCAAAACAGCGACCAAGGCCGTGACCAAGACGGTGGTGGTCAAACCAAAATCTGCAGTGAAGGCGAGCGCCAAGCCCGCCACCAAGTCCGCGGTCAAAAAGGCGCCGGCCCGCAGACCCGCATGAAACTGCTGATCGTCGCGGTCGGGCAGCGCATGCCCGACTGGGCCCAGAGTGCCTACGACGATTACGCCAAGCGGCTTCCGCCCGAGCTGCGGGTGGAGATCAGAACCGTCAAAACCGAAACCCGAGGCTCCAAGACGCTGGAGACGCTGCTGGCGGCCGAACGCGAGCGCATCCAGGCGGTGCTGCCGCGCGGTTGCCGCGTGGTGGTGCTCGATGAGCGCGGCACGACGTTGACCACCCAGGCGCTGGCCGAGCAGTTGCGTGGCTGGCAGCTCGAGGCGACCGACGTGGCGCTGGTGATCGGTGGCCCCGACGGTCTGGAGCCGGCGTTTCGCGCCGCCGCCCACCAGCGCATCCGCCTGTCCGACCTGACCCTGCCGCACGCCTTGGCCCGGGTGCTGCTGATCGAGCAGTTGTACCGTGCCTGGTCGATCAATGCGGGCCATCCCTACCATCGTGAATGACCCTCCCGCTGGGTTGAACCTGCCGCCACGGACGTATGGTGGCAATGCTCCTTGACGCCTAAGCACAGGGCGCCGCGCTCAATGCACCCCATGACTTTCATCTACCTCGCCTCTCAAAGCCCGCGCCGGCTGCAACTGCTGGAACAGTGGGGCATGCGGTGTGAGCTGCTGTTGCCCGACGACCACGAGGATGCGGAATCGCTGGAAGCACTGCGACCCGGCGAAGCGCCCGCGACCTACGTGCAGCGGGTCACCGGGCTCAAGCTCGCGGCGGCACTGGATCGCTTGCGCCGCCGTGGCCTGCCACCTGCGCCGGTGCTTTGTGCCGACACCACCGTGGCGCTGGGGCGGCGGATTCTGGGCAAGCCCCTAAACGGCGCCGAGGCGCGCGCCATGCTGGGGGATCTGTCGGGCCGCGAGCACCGTGTGTTGACCGCGGTCGCGGTGGGCAAGCTGGCGGGTCGTGGCAGCCGCAGCTGGTCGGCGCTGTCGGTGTCAAGGGTGCAATTCGATGCGCTCACGCCAGCGCAGATCCGCCGCTATGTGGCCAGCGGCGAGCCCATGGGCAAGGCTGGCGCTTACGCCATCCAGGGCCGGGCGGCACTCTGGGCCACACAGATCCGGGGCAGTTATTCGGGCATCATGGGACTGCCTGCACACGAGACGGCGCAGGTGTTGGCCGCAGCGGGGATAGCGCTGTACTGACCAGAATCACAAGCTTAGCGACGAGGCACCTCACACCATGAGCCACGACATTCTGATCAACTGGGCGCCACAGGAAACGCGGGTGGCGGTGGTGGAGCAGGGCGCGGTGCAGGAGGTGCACCTGGAGCGCACGCTGGAGCGTGGCCTGGTGGGCAACGTCTACCTCGGGAAGGTTGCGCGCGTGCTGCCGGGCATGCAGTCGGCCTTCATCGACATCGGCCTGGACCGCGCGGCGTTCCTGCATGTGGCCGACCTCATGCCCAACATCAACGCCAAACACGCAACCCCCCGCAGCCGGGACGTGGTGCCCGCGCCGGCAGCGGTGGACAGCGCGCCCGTGCCGGGCGAAAACCCCCGGGTGCTCACACCCGATGCGGTGTTGCCGATCGAGCGCCAGATTTTCGAGGGCCAGGCGCTGATGGTGCAGGTGCTCAAGGACCCGATCGGCACCAAGGGTGCGCGCCTCACCGCGCAGATCAGCATCGCCGGGCGTTTGCTGGTTTTCCTGCCGCAGGACAACCACATTGGCGTGTCGCAGAAAATCCCGCCGGCTCAACGAGATGCCCTGCGCCAGCGGGTGCAGGCGCTGACCGAACCCCCTGATGGAGGCGTCAGCGGTGGTTTCATTTTGCGCACCAACGCCGAGGACGCGAGCGACGAGGAGCTGAGCGACGACATCGCCTATCTGCGCAAGACCTGGCAGCGCATCAAGGACGCAGCCACCCGCCAGCCACCGCCCGCGATGCTGCACGAAGACCTGAACCTGATGCAGCGTGTGCTGCGCGATCTGGTGAGCAGCCGGACCCAGTGCATCCGCATCGACTCGCGCGAACAGCATGGCCTGATGCGCGCGTTTGCCGCCGAATTCATGCCCGACACGGTGGAAAAGATCCAGCACTACACCGGTGAGCGGCCGATATTCGATCTGTTCAACGTCGACGAAGACATCGTGCGCGCGCTCAGCCGGCGGGTCGATCTGAAATCGGGCGGCTACCTGGTGATCGACCAGACCGAGGCGCTGACCACGGTGGATGTGAACACCGGCGGTTTTGTGGGGGCGCGCAACTTCGATGACACCATTTTTCGCACCAACCTGGAGGCGGCCCAGACGATTGCCCGCCAGCTTCGGCTGCGCAACCTGGGCGGCATTGTCATCGTGGACTTCATCGACATGGTGCGGGAAGATCACTGCGAAGCGGTGCTGGCCGAATTTCGCAAGCAGCTCGCGCGCGACCGGGTCAAGACCATGACCGGCGGTTTTTCCCAGCTCGGCCTGGTGGAGATGACACGCAAGCGCACCCGCGAGTCGCTGGCGCAACTGCTCAGCGAAACCTGCCAGACCTGTGGTGGGCGCGGCGTGGTCAAGACCGCGCGCAGCCTGTGCTATGACATCCTGCGCGAGATCTTGCGCGAGGCGCGCGCGTTCAACCCGCTCGAGTTCCGCGTGATCGCCTCACCCCAGGTGATCGAGCTGTTTCTGGACGAGGAAAGCCAGCATCTGGCGGGCCTGTCGGACTTCATCGGCAAGCCGATCTCGCTGCAAGCCGACAGCGCGATGACGCAGGAGCAGTACGACATCGTGTTGCTGTAAGAGGCTCCCCTGCGCCGCTTCGCGTCTCGGTGCCATCGCCAGAGGCAATGGCTCTTCTAGTTCGTGCAAGCCTGCGCAGGCAGGCCTGGAGCCGCGGCTCTCAGCCCCCTAGGGGGACCCCACCAGTGGCCCTGCGAAGCCGGCTCCACGGCGTGTGCTGGGCGGCGGGGGGCGCGCGCCGGTCAGGCGTCGGGTGACAAGCCTTGTGAATGCAGCCGGGCGTAGAGGCCGTCGGCGACCATCAGCGCGCTGTGGCTGCCTTGTTCAACAATCTGCCCCTCGGCCAGCACCACCACGCGGTCGGCGTGTTCGATGGTGGACAGGCGGTGTGCGATCACCAGGGTGGTGCGGCCCTTCATGAGCCGCCCCAGCGCCTCCTGCACCAGACGCTCCGATTCGTTGTCCAGCGCCGAGGTGGCTTCGTCCAGGATCAGGATCGGCGCATCCTTGTAGATCGCGCGGGCGATCGCCAGCCGCTGGCGCTGGCCGCCCGAGAGTTCGGCTGCGTTGTGGCCCACGGTGGTGTGGATGCCCTGCGGCAGGCGTGCAACCAGTTCGCCCAGGTTGGCCGAGACCAGCGCCGCGCTCACCCGAGCTTCGTCGATCGCGCCTTCGGCGGCGCCCAGTGCGACGTTGGCGGCCAGGCTGTCGTTGAGCATCACCACGTCCTGGCTGACCATGGCGAACTGGCGCCGCAGGCTGACCAGATCCCATTCGGGGAGGGCCACGCCGTCGAGCAATACCTGGCCACTCTCCACCTCGACAAATCGGGGCAGCAGGTTGGCCAGGGTGGTTTTGCCCGAGCCCGATGGCCCGACAAAGGCCAGCACCTCGCCCGGCCGCACGTTCAGGCTCACACCACGCAGGGCGGCGCGATTGTCTTCTCTGTGCTGGGCGGGGTCTTCGCTGCTGCGGGCCGGGTAGCGCACCCACACCCCGACAAAATCGATGGCGCCTTGCGCGCGCTCGGCCCGGTGCGTGCCACCTGTCTGATCCGGCGTGCCTTCGATCAAGGCCAGTCCGCGCTCCAGCGCCGTCAGGCCGCGGGTGATCGGACCGGCGATCTCTGCCAGCTGGCGAATCGGTGTGATCAGCATCAGCATGGCGGTGACGAACGCCACAAAGTTGCCCACGGTCACGCCGCTGCTGTTGCTCTGCCACAGCGCCGTGGTGATCACCGCCGAGAGCGCTGCAGCCGCAAGAATCTGGGTCAGTGGTGTCATGGCGGCCTGTGCCACCGTCGATTTCAGCGCCAGGCGACGCAGCTGCAGGCTCAGGCCCTCGAACCGCTTCGCTTGCCGGGCCTGTGCGCCGTGCAGCCGAACCATGCGGTGAGCCAGTGCGTTTTCCTCCACCACATAGGCCAGTTCGTCGGTGGCGTGCTGGCTGCTTTTGGTGAGCTTGTAGAGTCGACGCGAGAGCACGCGCATCACCAGAACCAGGGCAGGAAACAGCATCAGCACGATCAGCGTGAGCTTCCAGTTGAGGAAGAGCAGGTAGCCCAGCAGCGCCAGCACGGTGAGTCCGCCTTTGGCGAGCGTGAGGAAAGCGCCCACCAGCATGCTGGAGCCGGTCTGCACCTCGTAGACCAGCGTGTTGGAGAGTTTGCTGGCGCTTTGCTGGGCGAACAGAGACAGCTGAGCCTCGCCCAGCTTGGCCATCATGGCCCGGCGCAGGTTCAGGATGCCCAGGCTGGCGGTGTGGGCCAGCGCGTACTGGGCGACGAACACCGCCACGCCACGCAGACCGAACAGCCCGATCAAGGCCACCGGCACCATCCACAAGGCAATTGCGCCTTGGGTGAAACCCCGGTCGAGCAATGTCTTGAGCAGCGCCGGGATCATGGGCTCGGTCAGCGCCCCCGCCAGCGTGGCAACCGCCGCCAGCGCAATGCCGCCCCGCGCTGAACGGAAGTAGGGCCACAGGCGTTTGAGGCGCTGGCGCACCGAGTCGACGGGCATGGAGATGGGAGCGTGGTCGGTGATCAAAAGCGGCGGGGCAAGGGTCAGTGGTCGCGGAACATTCTCACGCCAGGAGGATCAGGAGCAGGGCGGCTCGATTGGATCGACAGCCGCTGTGGCCGATGTGAGGGCGTGGCTTTCACATCTTGTCACGGGAGGTAAAACCCGCTCCGTTATTATCAATGGCCGTGGTCGAAAGCCTTCAAGGTGGACGGTTGCAACCCTTTCCCAAACAAAAAAGGACGCTCGATTTGACCCGTTTTGACCCCAGGGCTCAGACTCAACGCCGCCAGCTGCTGGGTGCCGCAGCAGCATCACTCCCGATGATGGTCTGGCCCATGCGCGATGCGCTGGCGCAGTTCCGCGTGGAAGTGTCGGGGGTGGGGCTGACCCAGTTCCCGTTCTCTGTGGTCGACTTCCGTGGCAACGACGCCGCCAGCGAAGACATCGCAGCCATCGTTCGCGCCGACCTCGAGCGCAGCGGCCAGTTTCGTTTCGTTCCGGCGGTGACGGGCGGGCTCGACGAAACCTCGCGCCCCGATCTCGCCCCCTGGCGCGACAAAGGCGCCGACTCGCTGGTCACCGGCAGCGTGACCCGCCTGGCCGACGGCCGCTTTGACGTGCGTTTTCGGCTCTGGGACGTGGTGCGCGGGCAGGACATGGGCGGCCTGAGCTACCCGGTGAGTCCGCAGACCTTGCGCTTGGCGGCCCACCGCATTGCCGATTACGTGTTCGAGAAGCTCACCGGCGACAAGGGCGTGTTTTCGACCCGCATCGCCTACGTGACCAAGGCCGGGACCCGCTACACCCTGTGGGTGGCCGACGCCGACGGCGAAGGCGCACGCTCGGCGCTCAGCAGCCCTGAGCCCATCATCTCGCCCAACTGGGCCCCCGGCGGCTCGCAGCTGGCCTATGTGTCGTTTGAAGCGCGCAAGCCGGTGATTTATGCACACGATGTGGCCAGCGGCAAGCGCCGCCTGCTCGCCAACTTCAAGGGATCCAACAGCGCGCCTGCCTGGTCGCCCGATGGTCGCCAGCTGGTGGCCACCCTCTCGCTCTCGGGCAATACGCAGATCTACCTGGTGGGCGCCAACGGAGCCGAGCCCAAGCGCCTCTCTCAGACTGCGAGCATCGACACCGAGCCGGTGTTCAGCGCCGACGGCAAGAGCATTTATTTTGTGAGCGATCGCGGGGGCTCGCCCCAGATCTACCGGATGGACGCGGGCGGCGGCAATGTGAAACGCCTCACCTTCAACGGCAACTACAACATCTCGCCCGCACCCAGCCCCGACGGGCGCTGGCTGGCCTTCATCTCGCGAGTCAATGGCGCGTTCCGCCTGCATCTGATGGAGCTGGGCACCGGCACTGTCACCGCAATCAGCGAAACCGGCGCGGACGAACGCCCCAGCTTTGCACCCAACAGCCGAATGATCATTTATGCCACGCGCGACAAGGGCCAGGAAGCACTCATGACCACCAGCCTGGACGGGCGCATCAAATCGCGCCTGGCTGGCGCGCAAGGCGATATCCGCGAACCCGCATGGGGCCCGTTTCAGCGCTGATCAGGCGGGCTTTTCCGTCTTACCCCACCACGACCACCCAAAAAGGAAATCCGAATGTTGTCGACTGCCCAACTTGTCAAACATCTGTCTACCGCCCTGTGCTCCAGAGAACTGAAGCTTCGTGCCGTGCTCGGTGCCAGTGTGCTGGCCCTGGCCGCCTGTTCCAACGTGCCGCTGGACGATGTGCCGGTGCAGGATCGCGCGGGCACCTCGGTGAGCGCCCTGCAGGCCGGCAATGCCGCAGGGGGCTCAACCTCGGGTGCGGCGGGCGGCGGTGTGGCCGGCGTGGATGTGGCCGGCGCGGACAAGGCCCAGCCGGGCGCGCTGGAACGCGTGGTGTATTTCGATTTCGACAGTTTTGAAATCCGCCCGGAATATGCATCCGTGCTGGAGGCCAACGCGAAATACCTGGGGGCAGACAACCGCCGCCGTGTGGCGTTGGAAGGGCACACCGACGAACGCGGTGGCCGCGAATACAACCTGGCGCTTGGCCAGAAACGGGCCGAGGCGGTGCGCCGCGCGATGGGCCTGCTGGGTGTCAAGGATACCCAGATGGAAGCGGTGAGCTTCGGCGAGGAAAAACCTGCGGTGGTGGGTTTTGACGAAGCGGCATTTGCCAAGAACCGCCGTGTCGAGCTGACCTACCGTTGAGCGCCATGCGGTTATTTCCCAGCCCGTCTGTTTCCCGATGCCGTGGTGCGCTGGCCGCGTTGCCGCTGGCGCTCGCCGCCGTGTGGCCTTTGCAGGCACACGCCCTGTTCGGTGATGACGAGGCCCGTCGGGCCATCATCGAACTGCGCCAGAAGGTCGATGGCGAGGTTGCGACGCGCAAGGCGCTGGAAACCTCGAGCGCCGAAAACGACGCCGCCACCCGCCGCAGCATGCTGGACCTGTCCAACCAGATCGAGCAGCTGCGCGGTGAGGTGGCCCGCCTGCGTGGTTTGAATGAGCAGCTCGCCCGCGACGTCTCGGAATTGCAGCGCCAGCAGAAAGATGCCCAGCTCGGGATCGACGAGCGGCTGCGCCAGGTCGAGCCGCTGAAGATCACACACGACGAGGTCAGCTTCACTGCTGCACCGGCCGAGAAACGCGATTTTGATGCCGCGCTGGAGCTGCTGCGCAGCTCGAATTTTGCGGGTGCCGTGCAGGCCTACACCACGTTTCTTGGCCGTTATCAGAACAGCGGCTACAAGCCGTCGGCCTTGTACTGGCTGGGCAATGCGCAATACGCCAGCCGCGCCTACAAGGATGCGATGGAAACCCATCGGCGTCTGATCACGCAGTTCCCGACCCACATGCGCGCACCCGAGGCGATGCTCGCGATGGCCAACAGCCAGGTCGAGCTGAAGGACACCAAGGGCGCGCGGCGCACACTGGAACAACTGGTCAAACAGTACCCGAACACCGAGGCCGCTGCTGCGGGCAGCGAGCGCCTGGCCCGCCTGCGCTGAGCGTTCGGGGCGCGGCGCGCCCGGCCGGGTGGGGGCGACCCAGCTTCTACAATGCCGGCCATGCCCATCGCCGACATCCAAGCCCTCTGGGCCCTTCAAAACCAGGTTTTGTGGGCCGCTTTTGCGGTCGCCATCGCATTTGGTTTCATTGCCCAGCGCACCCATTTTTGCACCATGGGGGCAATCAGCGATGTGGTCAACATGGGCTCCTGGACCCGCATGCGCATGTGGGGCATGGCGGTCGGGGTGGCCAGCATCGGCTTCTACGGGATGGGCTGGCTGGGCTGGATCGATGCCGACAAAACCATCTACACCTCGGGCCGCATCATCTGGCTCTCCGCCACCGTGGGCGGCTTGCTGTTCGGTTTTGGCATGGTGCTGGCCTCGGGCTGCGGCAGCAAGACGCTGGTGCGCATCGGGGCTGGCAGCCTGAAGTCGCTGGTGGTGTTTTTTGTGATGGGGTTTTTTGCCTTCGCCACCCTGCGCGGCGTGCTCGCGGTGTTGCGCGTCAACACGGTGGACAAGGTGGCGTTTGAAGTTCCAGCCGGTGGTGCCTTGCCACACTGGGTGTCGGCCGGTCTGGGCATGGATGCCGACTTGACGGGTCTGCTCATGGCCTTGCTGGTTGGTGGCGCGTTGATCGTCTGGGCTCTGGCCGAGCGGGATTTTCGCAGCGGCAACAACCTGCTTGCGGGTCTGGGCCTGGGTGCTGTGATCGTGGCCATGTGGTGGGTCAGCGGCCATCTGGGTTTTGTGGCCGAGCACCCCGAGACGCTGGACGCGGTGTTCCTTGCCACCAACACCGGGCGCATGGAATCGCTCACCTTCACCGCACCCATGGCTTACACGCTGGACTGGCTGATCTTCTACAGCGACACCTCCAAGCTGCTCACCGTGGGTGTTGTCACCGTGGTCGGTGTGGTGGTGGGCGCGTTTGTGCAGTCGATGCTGGACCGCAGCTTTCGCTGGGAAGGGTTTCGCGGCACCCAGGACACGGCGCTGCACCTCGTGGGTGCCGCCTGTATGGGCGTGGGTGGTGTGACCGCGCTCGGTTGTACGGTCGGGCAAGGGCTCTCGGGTCTGTCCACACTCAGCCTCACCAGTGTGATCGCGGTGGCGGGCATCGGGCTGGGTGCGGTGATCGGTTTCCGGTTTCAGATGTGGCTGCTGGAACGCGAATGACGGCCACCTTCGAACGTCGCTTTGGCGGCTTGCGCCGCCTGTACGGCGTGGCCGGCGCGGATCGGATCTTTGACGCTCACGTGGTGGTGGTGGGCATCGGCGGTGTCGGTTCCTGGGCTGTCGAAGGTCTGGCGCGCAGCGGCGTGCGGCGGCTCACGCTGATCGACCTTGACCATGTATCCGAGTCCAACATCAACCGCCAGATCCATGCGCTCGATTCCACACTGGGTCAGGCCAAGACCGAGGCCATGCGCGAGCGCATTGCGCGGTTCCATCCCGACTGTGTGGTGGATGTGATCGACGATTTCGTCACGCCGCAGAACTGGCCGGTTTTGCTGACCGACGTGCTGGGTTCGATGCGCCCGTCGGCGGTGATCGATGCCTGTGACCAGGTGCAGGCCAAGACCGCGCTCGCGGCCTGGTCCCTGGCCGAGCACGTTGCGCTGGTCAGCGTGGGCGCGGCGGGGGGCAAGCGCCTGGCGCACGCGATGGAGCTGGACGATCTCGCACAGGTGACACACGACCCGCTGCTGGCGCAACTTCGCTACCGCCTGCGCAAGCACCATGGCGGCGCGAGGCACGGTTCGATCGGTGTGACGTGTGTGTTCAGCCGCGAAGCGGTGTCGCCCCCCGATGCCTCGTGTGGCCTCGACGAGGCCAGCGACGGATCACTCAACTGCCACGGCTACGGTTCGGTGGTCAGTGTCACCGCCAGCTTTGGTTTGTGTGCCGCGGGGTGGGTGATCAACACCGTGGCAAAAAATCATGGGATTCGTTCGGGTGCATCGGGAAAAGCAGAAAAAAAAGACGCTATAATTTGAGGCTTCGCAGCCTTCGAAAGACAGCAGCGAAAGAATTCGGGACGTTAGCTCAGTTGGTAGAGCAGCGGACTTTTAATCCGTTTGTCGTGGGTTCGACCCCCGCACGTCCCACCAGATAAGCCTCGCGGCACAAGATAACCCCGCTATCCAAAAGATGGCGGGGTTTTTCTTTGCCTGTCATCTGGGGCCGTGCGATGGCTGCGATCGAGCGAAGCATGGCTTGCTGGTGAAGCGCCGGCATCAATGAGTCGCGATCATGGGCATGGTGGTGTCGGGTTTCCTCACGAGTTCATCAAGCGTTGCCGCACCTGCCCGCCGCCTTGCAAGGCCAGTCTGGTGAGGGACCAGGTGCTGCTGGTGCGGGCCACCCCAACACCAGATGGCCATCGCGTTGTTGCGTGGGCAACTCCAGACGCTGCGCATGTTCCGAAAGTCCCTGACCTCCGCAGCCATGGCCTTCGCGTGGTGGACCGGCAGCGCCAGCGACGGGGCTTGGCGGTGGCCGTCAGTGTGACGTTCCAGGTCGGCTGGGGCTGCCGTGTTCGCGGCAATGAACGGACCTGCAACGGGGCTGGCACGGGGTATTCATGCGGTCGCTTAAATCCGTGGAGTCGCAGCATCGCAAAAAAAAGTCCCGGCGGTAGACCGGGACCTGTGCGGGGTACGCGCAGCTCAGGCCTATTTTTTCTTCAGCAGGCCGTAGATCGCGAGCAGGACCACGGCGCCGATCACCGAGGCGATGAAGCCAGCTGCCTGACCGGGCGCGTACAGGCCCAGGGCTGCGCCGCCGTAGCTGGCCACGAAGGAGCCGGCCACACCGAGCACAGCGGTCATCATCCAGCCCATGCCGTCGTCGCCGGGTTTGATGGCGCGGGCCACAAAACCGGCGATCAGACCAATGAACAGGGTACCGATGAGGGAGAGCATGGCGGGTTTTCCTTTCGTGGGGGAGGGTACGGATAAGGCCTCAGCCGAGCGGCTTGGGTTACCCACCCCACTGTAGCCGCAGCCTGCTTATTCTGCTGCGGCCGCCTCGATCTGCTCGGTGATTTCCAGCCAGCGCAGCTCCAGCGTGTCGATCTCATCGTTCACGCGCTTCAGCTGCCGGCCCGCGTCGGCCATGGCGGCGGGCGTGGCAGGTTGGGCCAGCGTGTGCTCGAGCTGGTGCCGCTGCTCGTTGAGCGTGGCCAGGCGTTTGTCGGCCAGCTCCAGTTCTTTTTTCAGGGGCTTGAGCTGGTCACTGCGCTGCTGGCGCCGCTGCGCGTCCTGCTTGCGCTGGTCGGGACCCGGCGTGGGCGCCACCGCAATGGGGGCGGGTGCTGCAACGGGCGCCGACTGTGCCGCGCGCTGCTCCTGGCGCTGTGCTTCGCGCGACTGCTTGGCCACGTCGAGCAAATAGCGCTGGTAGTCGTCCAGATCACCGTCGAACGGCGCAATGCCGCCGCGCGAAACCAGCCAGAACTCGTCGCACACGGCGCGCAGCAGGGCGCGGTCATGGCTGACCAGCATCACCGTGCCCTCGAACTCGTTGAGTGCCATCGAGAGCGCTTCGCGCGTGGCCAGGTCGAGGTGGTTGGTCGGCTCGTCGAGCAGCAGCAGGTTGGG
>CAYRIT010000009.1:54126-61245 GCA_964424415.1 uncultured Hydrogenophaga sp. | reverse complement strand
GCCGGCGTGCCGCCGCTGGTCGGCTTCTACGCCAAGCTGGCGGTGCTGCAGGCGCTGCTGGCCTCCAGCCAGCCGATCTACATCGCGCTGGCGGTGTTTGCGGTGGTGATGTCACTGGTCGGCGCTTTCTACTACCTGCGGGTGGTCAAGGTGATGTACTTCGACGCCCCGACCCAGACGGCGGATATCGAAGCGGGCTTCGATGTGCGATCGGTGCTGTCTATCAATGGCGCCCTGGTGCTGGTGCTCGGCATCGTGCCGGGTGGCCTGATGACCCTGTGTGCCCAGGCCATTGCTTCGCTGATGGCCTGAGCCGGTGGGCGGGTTGAACCCGTCCTCTCCTGCGGGATCACACTTTCACCATGACCCACACCACCTCTGTCTGGCTGGTTCTGCTGGCCTTGCTGCTGGCGGCCAACCTGCCATTTGTCAACGAGCGCTGGCTCGCCGTGATTCCGCGCCGCGCGCCCAAGACGCTGTGGATGCGGGTGGGCGAGCTGCTGCTGTGTTATGCGCTGGCGATTGCGCTGGGCCTGGTGCTGGAACAGTCGGCGGGGCAGATCGCGCCGCAGGGCTGGGAGTTCTACGCGGTGACCGGTGCCCTGTTCCTCACGCTTGCGTTTCCGGGCTTCGTCTACCGCTACCTGTACAAACGCAGGCACTGAACGCAGGGTCCATGAACGACGATCCGCATCTTCGCGAGACGCCGGTCGCCCGCAGCGAGCTGCTCAGAGGTCACTTTCTGCATGTGGTGCGCGACACGGTGCGCCTGCCCGATGGCGCTCAGGCGACGCGCGAATTTGTTCTGCATCCGGGCGCGGTGATGGTGATTGCCTTGCTCGACGACGGGCAGGTGGTGCTGGAGCGGCAGTATCGCCACCCCATGCAGCGCGTGATGATCGAACTGCCCGCCGGCAAACTCGATGCGGGTGAGGGCGGTCTGGCCTGCGCCCGGCGCGAGCTGTTCGAAGAAACCGGCTACCAGGCACGGGAATGGGCATTCGCAGGGCGCCATGCGCCCACCATCGCCTACTCCGACGAGATCATCGAGATCTGGTTTGCGCGTGGTCTCAGCCTGAGCGAGCGTCAACTGGACGCGGGCGAATTCCTCGACGTCATCACCGCAACACCCCAGCAGTTGCTCGCCTGGTGCCGCAGCGGCGAGGTGACCGACGGCAAGACACTCACCGGCATGCTCTGGCTGCAGAACGTGCTGGCGGGCGACTGGGTGCTCGACTGGAGCGCCGCGGTTTCCGAGCGGCCTGCGGGATAATCCGGCGCATGAAGGTTCTCGACCTGCAATGTGCCCACCAACACAGCTTTGAAGGCTGGTTTGCGTCGGACGACGACTACGCCGGCCAGCTCGCGCGCGGGCTGGTCAGTTGCCCGCTCTGTGGCGACGCCGACATCCAGAAAATGCTTTCCGCGCCCCGGCTGAATCTGCGCGCTGCCCGCGAACCAGCCGCCACCCAAGGCCCTGCCGATGCCGGTGCGAGCCTGGCGCTCGGTCACGTGGCGCCGGGTTCGGCGCTGCAGGCCCGGTTCCTGTCGGCGATGCGCGAGGTGATGGCCAGCACCGAAGACGTGGGCGAGCGTTTCGCCGACCAGGCGCGCGCGATGCACCATGGCGACGCCGACCCACGCAACATCCGCGGCCGCACCAGTCCCGAAGTGGCGCTGGAACTGCTCGAGGAGGGCATCGCCATCCTGCCGTTGCCGCAACTGCCAGCCTTGAAAGAGACGCTGCAGTAAGGCACTGCTGCGCGCAACGGGCGGCCGGCCCGGTGCGCGGCAGCTTCAGCGGCGGGCAGGGCCGCCTGAACCGGCCCCGGTTTATGGGTAGAGCCCGCGCATCTCGCGTGCGTGCAGGATGCGTGTGCAGGCCACGATGAAGGTGGCGGTGCGCAAGCTCACTTTTTTCTCTTGCGCCACCTGCCACACCCCGGCGAAGGCCTCTTTCATGATCTTCACCAGACGGGCGTTGATTTCGTCTTCGCTCCAGAAGAAGCTGGAAAAGTCCTGCACCCATTCAAAGTAGCTCACCGTGACACCACCGGCGTTGGCGATCACGTCGGGCAGCACGAGCACGTTGCGCTCGTGCAGGATGTCGTCGGCCTCGGGGGTGGTGGGGCCATTGGCGCCCTCGATGACCAGGCATGCCTGGATCTTGCCGGCGTTGTCGGCGTTGATCTGGCTCTCCAGCGCGGCCGGGATCAGGATGTCGCAGGGCACGGCCCAGAAGGCGTCGTTTGCGATGGCCTCGGCGCCGGCAAAACCGGCCACGCCGCCGGTGTCCTGGATATGCGCCAGCAGAGCGGGTACATCCAGGCCCGCCTCCCGGTAGACGCTGCCGGTGTGATCCTGCACGGCCACGGTGCGCGCACCGGCCTCGGTGAACAGCTTGGCCGCGGTTCCGCCCACGTTGCCAAAACCCTGCACCGCCACGCGAGCGCCTTCGATTTTCAGGCCGATGTGGTGCGCCGCCTCCATACCCAAGGTGAACACGCCGCGCCCGGTGGCTTCGCGCCGGCCGAGCGAGCCGCCGAGGTCCACCGGCTTGCCGGTGACGACACCGGTGGCGGTGATGCCGTTGTTCTGGGAGTAGGTGTCCATCATCCAGGCCATCACCTGCTCATTGGTGTTGACGTCGGGTGCGGGAATGTCTCGCGTCGGGCCGATGATGATGCCGATCTCGCTCGTGTAGCGGCGCGTGAGGCGCTCGAGTTCACCTTTCGAGAGTTTTTTCGGGTCGACCCGGATGCCGCCCTTGGCGCCGCCGTAAGGCACGTTGACGGCTGCGGTCTTCACCGACATCCAGGCCGAGAGTGCCATCACCTCGGACAGCGTCACGTCCTGGTGGAAACGCACGCCGCCCTTGCCCGGGCCGCGCGAGAGGTTGTGCTGGACCCGGTAGCCTTCGTAGTGGGCCACGGTGCCGTCATCCAGCTCGATCGGCACATCCACCACCAGAATCCGCTTGGGCCGCTTGAGCGTTTCCACCCAGCGTGCGAGATGCCCGAGGTAGGGTTGCACGCGGTCCACCTGCGCGAGGTAGTTGGCCCAGGGTCCGAGGTGGTCGGCGTGCAGGTAGGAGGGCAGGCTGTGCTGGGGGGTCTCACGCGGGGCGGTGGCTGACATGATGCGAGGTGTCCTTTGCATGGGGTCATGGGGTGGCGCGCGATGTGGTGCGCCTGGCGAGGAGCTTACGTAGCGCAGGCGATCCTGTCCAACGCCGCGACACCATCCCATCATGCGTTCCACGCATAACGCTGTCCCGCTGGCCCGGACCGCGGGTCGATCCGAATCAGGCGCTGAACTGCAAGGCCGCCAGCCCGGCGTACACACCGCCGCGGGCCACCAGCTCGGCGTGGGTGCCTTGCTCGACCAGACGGCCGTGGTCGAGCACCACGATGTGGTCGGCGCGTTGCACCGTGGCCAGGCGGTGCGCGATCACCAGCGTGGTGCGGTTCTTCATGGCCGATTCCAGCGCCGCCTGGACCATGCGCTCGCTCTGTGCATCGAGTGCGCTGGTCGCCTCGTCGAGCAGCAGCAGCGGCGGGTTCTTGAGCATGGCGCGCGCGATCGCAATGCGCTGGCGCTGCCCACCCGAGAGCCGCACGCCGCGCTCGCCCAGGAAGGTGTCGTAGCGCTCGGGCAGCTGGGCGATGAACTCGTCGGCAAACGCCGCCTGGGCCGCGGCGATCACCTCGGCGTCGCTCGCCTCGGGCCGACCGTAGCGGATGTTCTCGAGCGCGCTGCTGGAGAAGATCACCGGGTCCTGCGGCACGATGCCGATGCGAGCGCGCAGGTCGTGCAGGCTCATCGTGCGGATCGCCACACCGTCGAGCTCGATCCGGCCTTGGGCCGGATCGTAGTAGCGCAGCAGCAGGCCGAACACCGTGCTCTTGCCCGCGCCGCTGGGGCCGACCAGTGCCACTGTCTGGCCGGCTTGCACATGGAGGCTGAAGTCGGTGAGCGCCGCCTGTTGCGGGCGCGAGGGGTAGTGAAACCCGAGCTTGTGGAACGCCACCGCGCTACCACCTTCGGGCAGCGGCGCCTGCACCGGGCGCGGTGGCGACTGCACCGGCGACTCGCTGGCCAGCAGCTCCATCAGGCGCTCGCTGGCACCGGCAGCGCGCAGCAGGTCGCCGTAGACCTCGCCCAGCACGGCGACCGCACCGGCGAAGATGATCACGTACAGCACCGCCTGGCCCAGCTGGCCAGCGGTCATTTCGCCGGCGAGCACCGCCTGGGTGCCCTGGTACAGGCCCCAGAGGATCAGTGCCGAGGTCGAGATGATGATGAAGGCGACCAGCGCGGCGCGCGCGCGGCTGCGCCGTACCGCGGTGGAAAACGCGTGATTGGTGGAGCGGTCGAAACGCTGCGACTCGCGGTCTTCGGCGGTGTAGCTTTGCACGATGGGAATCGCGTTGAGCACCTCGGCCGCGATCGCGCTGGAGTCGGCCACGCGGTCCTGGCTGGCGCGCGAGAGCTTGCGCACGCGCCGGCCAAACCACATGGAGGGCAACACCACCAGCCCCACCACCAGCAGCACCTGCACCATCACATAGGGGTGGCTCCAGACCAGCATGATCAGCGCGCCCACACCCATCACCGCGTTGCGCATGCCCATGGAGAGCGAGGAGCCGACCACGGTCTGCACCAGCGTGGTGTCGGTGGTCAGGCGGCTCAGCACCTCACCGGTCTGGGTGGTTTCGAAGAACTCGGGGCTTTGTCGCAGCACATGGCGGTAGATCGCGTTGCGTAGGTCGGCGGTGATGCGCTCGCCCAGCCAGCTCACCACATAAAAACGCCCCGCCGAGAACAGGCCCAGCGCCACCGCCACGCCGAACAGCTCCAGAAAATGCCCGCGCAGGCCCATCGCCTGCGCGCTGCGGTCGGCCGCGACCAGGCCGCCGTCGATCAGGTGGCGCAGCGCGATCGGAAACACCAGGGTGGCCGCAGCGGCCAGCACCAGAAACAGCACCGCCAGCCCGATCTGCAGCCGGTAGGGTTTCATGAACGGCAGCAGGCCGCTCAGCGAGGTGGGGGATTCACCCTTGGGACGTTCGGAGGCGGACTTCGTGCTCATGGCGCCAAGTGTGCCGGGTTTTTTACCGGGGTTTTCTTAAGCGCCTCAGGCGCCATGGGCACGTGCGCCAGCCAGACGGACGCTTTCCCCACCGGCGCACGCGCCAGCGCCGTCCGTGATACAACCATTGAAGCCGGGGCACGCCCCCGGCTTTTTTAATGGTTTGTGAGGTATTCATGTCTGCTGCCCCCCGTGCCGCGCCCGCTGCCGACGCCATTGTGTCCATCCGAGGCCTGGGCAAAACCTACGCCGGCGGTTTCACCGCGCTCAAGCGGGTCGATCTCGACATCCACCGGGGTGAAATCTTCGCGCTGCTGGGGCCCAACGGCGCGGGCAAGACCACGCTGATCAGCATCGTCTGTGGCATGGCCAAGGCCAGCGAAGGCACGGTGCTGGCCGGCGGCTTCGACACCGTGCGCGACTACCGCGCCGCGCGCAGCCTGATCGGCCTGGTGCCGCAGGAGCTGCACACCGATTCGTTCGAAACCGTCTGGGCCACGCTGAAGTTCAGCCGCGGCCTGTTCGGCAAGCCGCCGAACGACGCGCATCTGGAAAAGGTGCTGCGCGATCTCTCGCTCTGGGACAAGCGCGACAACAAGATCCTCACGCTCTCGGGTGGCATGAAGCGCCGTGTGCTGATCGCCAAGGCGCTGTCGCACGAACCGGCGATCCTGTTTCTCGACGAGCCCAGCGCGGGGGTGGACGTGGAGCTGCGCCACGACATGTGGCGCATGGTGCGCGCGCTGCGCGACGCCGGCACCACCATCATCCTCACCACCCACTACATCGAGGAGGCCGAAGACATGGCCGACCGCATCGGTGTGATCAACCGCGGCGAACTGATCCTGGTGGAAGACAAGGCGGTGCTGATGCGCAAGCTGGGCAAGAAGCAGCTCACGCTCACCCTGCAGCACGCCTTGCCCGGCTTGCCCCAAGCGCTGGCTGCCTGGCCGCTGGAACTCTCCGGCGATGGCCTCACGCTGGTCTACACCTTCGACACCCAGAAGGAAGACACCGGGATCGCCGAGCTGCTGCGCGCGGTGGCCGCCGAGGGTATCGACTTCAAGGACCTGCACTCGAGCGAGAGCTCGCTGGAGGAGATTTTTGTGAATCTGGTGCGTGCGCCACAGGAGGTCCGGGCATCTGAGCCGCCGGACCGCTCCCGAGGCGATTGCACCGCAGCCCGACGGGCGGAGCTTAAAAAATGAGCATCAACATCCACGGCATCCGCGCCATCTACCGCTTCGAGATCGCGCGCACGCTGCGCACCATCACCCAGAGCGTGATCGCACCGGTTCTCACCACCTCGCTGTATTTCATCGTCTTTGGCACCGCGATCGGTTCGCGCATGGGCGACATCGACAGCGTGAGCTACGGCGCCTTCATCATCCCCGGTCTGGTCATGCTCTCGCTGCTCAACGAGAGCATTTCCAACGCCTCGTTCGGCATCTACATGCCCAAATGGTCGGGCACCATTTACGAACTGCTGTCGGCACCGGTGTCGTGGTTCGAGGTGTTGCTGGGGTATGTGGGCGCGGCGGCCACGAAGTCCATGGTGCTGGGCTTTCTCATCCTGGGCACGGCGCGCCTGTTTGTGCCGTACCACATCGCGCATCCGGTCTGGATGCTGGGTTTTCTGGTGCTGACCGCAGTCACCTTCAGCCTGTTCGGTTTCATCATCGGTCTGTGGGCCGACAACTTCCAGAAGCTGCAGGTGGTGCCCATGCTCGTCGTCACGCCACTGACCTTCCTCGGTGGCGCTTTCTACTCCATCAGCATGCTGCCGCCGCTGTGGCAGACGCTGTCGCTGTTCAACCCGGTGGTCTACCTGATCAGCGGATTCCGCTGGAGTTTTTACGGTCAGGCCGATGTGCACATCGCGGTGAGCACCGCCATGACGCTGGGCTTCATGCTGGCCTGCCTGGTGGTGATCTGGTGGGTGTTTCGCACCGGCTACAAGTTGCGCCGCTGACGGTGGCGGTGTAAGAAACGCGCCGCCCGACCGACCCATCCTCACAACCAGGCAA
>CAYRIT010000009.1:0-54026 GCA_964424415.1 uncultured Hydrogenophaga sp. | reverse complement strand
CGGTGGCGGTGTAAGAAACGCGCCGCCCGACCGACCCATCCTCACAACCAGGCAACTCAGGGCACTTTTTGCTGTGCCCCGCCTCTCACCTGATCAAGGAGTTCACCGTGCACCGACGCCACATGCTCAAAACCTTTTCCGCCTGGCTCGCGGGCAGCGCGCTGCCTGCCTCATCGGTGCTGGCCGCACCCCCGTTCCCGCTGAAGAAGACCGAGACCGAATGGCGCGCCATCGTTTCGCCGGCGGCCTACCGCGTGCTGTTCGAACATGGCACCGAGCGCGCCGGCAGCAGCCCGCTCGACAACGAGAAGCGCCCCGGCAGCTTTGTCTGCGCGGCGTGCAACCAGCCCCTGTTCGATGCCGCCCACAAGTACGACAGCGGCACCGGCTGGCCCAGCTTCTGGCAGCCACTGCCCCAGGCGATCGGCACATCCACCGACTACAAGCTGATCTACCCGCGCACCGAATACCACTGCGCACGCTGTGGTGGTCACCAGGGCCACATCTTCGACGACGGTCCCAAGCCCACCGGCCAGCGTTATTGCAACAACGGCGTGGCGCTGGCGTTTGTGCCCAAAGGCCAGGCGATGCCGGCGCTGCGCACCTGAAACTGAAGAAACAGCTGAAGAAAAAAGACACCATGAACACCCGCCATCCCCTGCTCACATTCACCGCCGCCATCACCTTGACTGCCGGCACGCTGCTCGCCAGCGCAGCCCACGCCGCCACTGCCACAGCCATCTTTGCCGGTGGCTGTTTCTGGTGCACCGAATCCGATTTCGAGAAGCTGCCCGGCGTGATCGAAGCCCAGTCGGGCTACACCGGTGGCAAGACGCCCAACCCGACCTACGAGGTGGTGAGTGCGGGCCACACCGGCCACACCGAGGCGGTGCGTGTGACCTACGACCCGGCCAAGGTCAGCTACGCACAACTGGTCGAGCATTTTTGGAAGACCATCGATCCCACCGAAAAAGATCGGCAGTTCTGCGACATTGGCAACCAGTACCGCAGCGGCATCTACTGGGGCAACGAGGCCGAGCGCCAGACCGTGCTGGCGAGTCGCGATGCGCTGCTGAAGACCGGCCGCTTCAAGACCATCGCCACCGAGCTCGCGCCGGCCAGCACCTTCTACCTGGCCGAGGACTACCACCAAGACTATTACAAGAAAAACTCGGTGCGCTACAGCTACTACCGCCTGAGCTGCGGGCGCGATGCCCAGTTGAAGCGCGTCTGGAAGTAAGCAGAGCTGCACCTCCTTCCCGACGGTTGACTCACGTCATGGCGCTTGCGCACAGTCGGCGGCACACTGCTGGGTGTTGTCTCTGCCACAAACGCCATGATCCCCGAGGAACCCTGTCCCGCCGTCCATGAAGCCGTTTTCATTGCCCGTGGCCTGACCAAGGTCTATGGCGAGGGCGCCACCGCAGTCCATGCGCTGCGCGGTGTGGATCTGGACATCCTGCGCGGCGAGTTTGTGGTCTTGCTCGGTGCCTCCGGCAGTGGCAAGTCCACCCTGCTGAACATCCTGGGGGGGCTTGACACCGCCACCAGCGGCAGCGCACGCTGGACCCACGCCGGCCAGGTGCACGAGCTGATCGGTGCCGACGACGCCGAGCTCACCCGCTACCGGCGCGAGCACGTGGGGTTTGTGTTTCAGTTCTACAACCTCATTCCCAGCCTCACCGCGCGCGAGAACGTGGCACTGGTGACCGACCTGGCCGACGATCCCATGGCGCCCGAGGACGCGCTCGCGCTGGTCGGCCTGGCGCCGCGCAGCAACCATTTCATCTCGCAGCTCTCCGGCGGCGAACAGCAGCGGGTGGCGATTGCGCGCGCGATCGCCAAGCGGCCGGCGGTGCTGCTGTGCGACGAGCCCACCGGCGCACTCGATTGCGCCACCGGCATCATGGTGTTGCAGGCGATCGAGCGGGTGAACCGCGAGCTCGGCACCACCACGGTGGTGATCACCCACAACGCGCCGATCGCCGATATCGCCGACCGGGTGCTGCGCCTGGCCGACGGCCGCATCGTGGACAGCCAGGTCAACGCCCGCAAGCGCCCGGTGACCGAGCTGGTGTGGTGATGGGCGGGCGCTGAGCGATCGATGAAGGCGATTCACACCAAACTCTGGCGCGACCTCCGGCGTCTGCGTGCCCAGGTGGCCACCATCGCGATGGTGGTGGCGATCGGCGTGGCGGGTTTTGTGGGCATGTTCTCGGTGCACGAATCGCTGCTGGGCGCGCGCGACACCTTCTACCGCGACAACCGTCTCGCCGACGTGTTCGCCAGCGTGAAGCGCGCGCCCTTGCACCTGGGCGCCCGGCTCGCGGCGATCGAGGGCGTGTCCGAGGCGCAGCTCGGCACCGCAATGGATGCACAGATCGACCTGCCCGGTGTGTTGCCACCGGTCACTGGCCGCTTCATCGGACTCGATCTCGCGCGGGTGCACACGGGCCGCCAGGGCCTGAACCGGCTCACGCTGCGCAGCGGGCGCTGGCCCGAGCGCGACGGGCAGCAGCTCGAAGCGCTGGTGAGCGACCGTTTTGCGGTGGCGCGCGGCCTTGCGCCCGGCGACACGGTGCGCGCCATCCTCAACGGCCGGCTGGAGACGCTGCACATCGTGGGCACCGCGGTCACCCCCGAGTACGTGTTCGCCTCGCGCGGCGGTGCGCCCGACGACGCGTTCTTCGGTATCTGGTGGATAGACGCCGAGCGCATGGCGACCGCGTTCGACATGGAGGGGGCATTCAACCAGCTGGCGCTCGGGCTGGCGCCGGGGGTGCCCGATGCCGCGGTGATCGAGCACGTGGACCGTCTGCTGGCGCCCTATGGCGCGATCGGCGCGGTGGGGCGCGATCAGCAGGCCTCGGCCAAGATCGTGAGCGACGAGCTCAGCCAGCTGAAGGTGATGGGCACGGTGCTGCCGTCGATCTTTCTGGCGGTGGCGATGTTCATCCTCAACGTGGTGCTGAGCCGGCAGGTGGCCACACAGCGTGGCCAGATCGCGGCACTCAAGGCGCTGGGCTACAGCGACGCGGCGATCGCGGCGCACTACATCGAGCTTGCCCTGCTGATCGCGGGGTTGGGTGTGGTGGCCGGGCTGGCCCTGAGTGTGGGGATCGGGCGCGGCATGCTGAGCCTGTACGACGAGGTGTTCCGCTTCAACCGCCTGGCCTATGTGACCTCGCCGGGGCTGGTGCTGTTGTCGGCGCTGATCGCCGCGGCCGCGGCCGCACTGGGCACCTGGAGCGCGATCCACGCGGTGGTGCGGCTGCGCCCGGCGCAGGCCATGCAGCCGCCGGTGCCGCCGCGCTACCGCGCCACACTGATCGAACGCATCGGCCTGGGCTCGCGGGTCAGCACCGGTGCGCTGATGGTGATCCGCAACGTCGAGCGCCGCCCGCTGCGCGCGGCCTTCACCGTGATCGGAGTGGCGCTGGCGGTGGCGCTGCAGATCTCCGGCGCCTTCTGGCTGGATGCGATCGCGCACATCGTCGATGTGCAGTTCCGCCAGGTGCAGCAGGGCGATGTGCTGGTGAACTTCAGCCGCCCGGTGCCGCTGTCGGTGGCGCGGGACCTGCGGCGCCTGCCCGGTGTGGTGGACGCCGAAGCCTACCGGACCGAGGCGGTGCGGGTGCGCTTCAACGGTCACACGGTCGACACCGGCCTGATGGGCATTTCGTCCGACGCCCGGCTGATGCGGGTGGTGGATGAAACACGCGGCGCGGTGGCCATGCCGGCGCAGGGGGTGGTGCTGTCTTCGCTGCTGGCGCGCGAGCTCGGGGCGCGCGTGGGCGACCGGGTGCAGATCGAGTTCCGCCTGTGGAGCCAGACCCGGGCCGAGGTGGAGGTGGTCGACATCGTGCGCAGCATGTTCGGCCAGCTGGTCTACATGTCGCTCGACGGGCTGACCCGGCTGGCGCGCGACGGCGCGGGTGCGGCCGACGCGGCGCTGCAGGTGGACCCGCTGGCCATGGAGGCGTTCTGGGGCGCAATCAAGCGCGCGCCGCTGATCAACTCGGTGTTCGACAAGGCCGCGTCGATGGAGAGCTTCAACCGCACCACCTCACGCAACATGGGCGTGTTCAGTGGCATCCTGACCGCGTTTGCGATCGCGATGGCGGTTGGCATCATCTACAACGCCGCACGCATCTCGCTCTCCGAGCGCGCCTGGGAGCTGGCCAGCCTGCGGGTGCTGGGCATGACGCGCGCCGAGGTGTCGGTGCTGCTGCTGGCCGAGCTGGGCGCCGAGCTGCTGCTGGCGTTGCCGCTGGGCGCGGCTGCCGGCTGGGCGCTGGCCACGCTGATGATGGCGCTGATGTCGTCCGATGCGATCGATTTCCCGGTGGTGATTGCGCCGGCCACCTACGCCTCGGCCGCGTTCATCGTGCTCGCGGCGGGTGTGGCCAGTGCGCTGCTGGTGCGCCGGCAGATCGACCGGCTGGATCTGGTTGCAGTGTTGAAAGTACGCGAATGAAAGACAAAACGCCCCCCCGCAAGCTGGGTCGCAATCTGGCCATCGGGGCTGCTCTGCTGGCCCTGGCCGCCCTGGTGTGGTGGGTGTACCAGCCGCGGCCGCTGCTGGTCGAGGTGGGTACGGTGGCCCTGGGACGCTTCGAGCAGGTGATCGAGGAAGACGGCCAGTGGCGGCTGAAACAGCGCTACGTGATCACCGCGCCGACCCCAGCCGAGCTGCAGCGCCCCACGCTCAAGGTGGGTGATGTGGTGCACGCGGGTGATGTGGTGGCGGTGCTGCAACCGGTCGCGCCGCAGATGATCGATGCGCGCACCCGTGCCGTGCTGGCGCAGCGCGTCGGCAGCACGGGCGCGGCGCGCCAGGCCGCACAGGCCCAGCTGCAGCGGCTGCAGACTGCGCTGGCTCAGGCCGATCTGGAGGCGGAGCGCGCGACCCGGCTTGCGCAAGAAAACTTCATTTCGGCCTCGGCGCGCGACCAGGCGCAGCTGGCGCAGCGTGCCGCGCGCCAGGCGCTGACCGCCGGCCGTGCCGAGCTCGCCGCGGCCGATTTTGGGCAGGCCGAGGCGCGCGCCGCGCTCTCCCGCGCCGAGCCCGGCGCCGGCGCAAAACCGGCTGGCCTGTGGGCGCTCAGGAGCCCGGTGGATGGGCAGGTGGTCAAGCTGCACCAGGAGAGCGCCGGGCCCGTCGGTATCGGCCAGCCGCTGCTCACCGTGGGTGACGTGGGCGCGCTGGAGGCGGTGATCGACGTGCTCTCGGGCGAGGTGGCGGCGATCCGGCCGGGTGCGCCGGTGTGGCTGTCCACCGGTGCAGGTGCCCAGCCGCTGGCAGGCCGGGTCGTGCGTATCGAACCGGTGGCCTTCACCAAGGTGTCGGCGCTGGGCATCGAGGAACAGCGGGTCAACGTGATCGTGGAGATGGAGGGCAAGGCCGAGGCAGCAGCAGGGCTGGGCGATGGTTTCCGGGTCGATGCGCGCCTGGTCATCCGGGCCCAGGACGACGCCTTGCTGGTGCCCAGCGCCGCGCTGGTGCGCGACGGCACCGGCTGGCGTGTGTTTGTGGTCGAAGGTGGCAAGGCCCGTGCCCGCGCCGTGTCGCTGAAAGACCGCAACGCCGACCGGGCCTGGGTGCAGGAAGGGCTCGCCGCTGGCGAGACGGTGCTGCTCTACCCTGGCAGCATGGTCGAGGACGGGCGCTCGGTGAAGCTGCGGCCCGGTGTGAACCGGGCTTCGACCCCGGGCGCCTGAACCGCCGCTTTCCTGTGGAAGGCTGGCATTCGTCGGACCGGTGGCCGACGGCCACCAGGCGCGCGGTTCGCGCGTGCTGCTGCTGGGCGCGCAAGGCCAGCGCCTGGCGGCCAGCCATGGGGTTGTGCCTGAGTGGTCGGCCCCGCAGATTGCCCACGCCGACGCGGTGGTGGCGGCCAGCGAGCGGTTGCAGGCGGCGCTGAGCGAGGCACTCACGCGCGAGGCTGCCAGTCGGGTGGAGCTGGTGCATGCCGAGCTCGGCGAGGGGAATCGTTTCGAGATCGTGTGCCAGCGTCTGCTGCCGCTCGATCTGGACACGCTGCGCCGTGTGACCGGCGCCCGCCCGCTCATCCACCTGGCGCCGCAACGCCTGCTCGACGAGCTGACCGAAGAGTACGTCTCTGCCCGCCTCGCGCAAGCCCTGCTGCACAGCCACGCCGCCGAAAACATTTCCCGCCTGCAGGCCATGGCGGCGGCGCACGACAACGTCTCGCACATGACCGATCGGCTCTCGGCCGACGTGCGACTGCTGCGTCAGGAATCCATCACTGCCGAGATTGTGGAGCTTGCCGCCGGGCTGCAAGCGCTGCGCAATCCGGACCGCGCCGGGCGATGAAGCGGAGGGCTGAAGGCCACGCCCGCCCAGGCTCAGAGCACCAGCCGCTGCGTGTAGCCCGTCATCTCCAGGTAGCCGCGGCCCACGCGCTGGCCTTGTGCGTCGAGCAGGTCTGACAGGCCTTCCCAATACACCGTGCCGGTGCTGGCACGGCTGTCGAGTTCCTGCGCGTCGAGCAGGGCCTTGACGGTGAAGCGGCCCGCCGGCGTCGCCACCTGCCACTCGACCGGGTAGCGCGCGCGGGTCAGCGGGCTGGTCCAGAAGCGTTGTGGGGTGAAGCGCACTTCGTTCGGCGCAAAGCTGCGTGCGCCCTGCGGTTCGCCTGATGCGGCCTGTGTGCGGTACGAGCCGCCGGCCCAGAGCGCACGGCCATCGGCGCGCCGCAGCTCGAAGGCGGTGAGGCTGTCGCCGTTGGCCAGGTTCATGCCGATCCAGTCCCAGCCCACCGCCTCGGGGTGCAGGATGGCTTCGCTCCATTCGTGGTCGAGCCAGGCCTGGCCGGTGACGGTGAAGCGCAGGCCGCGCAGCGTGAGCGAGCCTTGCACCGCGAGCTGCGGGTGGCTGACGTAGAAGCTGGCCTGCGAGGGGTCCGGCCCCTTGCGCGAAAAGCCCTCATCGCCTTGTTGCAGGAGGGCCTGTGTGGGGGTGGCGCGCAGCGCGAGACCGAAACCCTCGCCCACCACCTCCGTGCGGTAAACCCCATCGGCTTCGCGCACCAGGGACCAGTCGCGCAGCACCACCTGGAGATCGTCTGCGCTGGCAAACACAGCGCGCTTGCGCTGCTCTGGCAGCTCGCCGTTCCAGCGCGCAATGCGCTGGTCGTGCAGCAACGTGCCGCCCTGCAGATCGGTGATGGCGGCGTGGGCAAACAGCAGCTGCTTCGCGGCCAGGCGGCTTTGCAGCGGCTGCGCCGCGTCGACCCGGCTGCGGAAGAAGGTGACCTGAAAGCCGAATGGCCGGCCGTCTGTGGTCTGTGCGTGGCCGGTCAGGTACCACCACTCGGTGCGGGTGTTGTTGTGGCTGCCGTGGTCGCGTGGGAAGCGCAGGGCGCGTGGGATGAGTGCGCTGCCAGGGCTGTGGGTCTGCGCTTGCGCCTGGGTGTGCGCGATGGCTGGCGCCAGCAGCAGGCCACCGCTGGCCAGCAGCCACTGGCGCCGGTTGCTCGGAGCAGGCCGCGGGTGCATGGTCAGGCCGCGTGCAGCAGCGCCTGCAGTTGTTCGGTTGCTGCGCGGGTGTCGCCAAAGCGGGCCTGTGCCCATGCCGTGTCGAAATAGGTTCTGAGGTAGCGCTCGCCGCTGTCACACAGCAGCGAGACGATGGCGCCGCGCTCGCCGCGTGCCCGCATCTCGCCAGCCAGTGCCAGCATGGCGACCAGGTTGGTGCCGGTGGAGGGCCCGACGCGGCGGCCGAGCAGCGCACACAGGGTGTGCATGGCGGCGATCGAATCCGCGTCGGCCACTTCGACCATGCGGTCGACCAGGGTCGGGATGAAGCTGGGTTCGACGCGTGGGCGGCCGATGCCTTCGATGCGCGAGCCGGGTGCGGTGGCGGCCGGGTCGCGGTCTCGGTGGTAGGCGGCAAACACAGAGCCAACCGGGTCGGCCACGGCGAGCTCGGTGGTGTGGCCGAGGTAGCGCAGGTAACGACCGATGGTGGCGCTGGTGCCGCCGGTGCCCGCGCCGACCACGATCCAGCGCGGCACCGGGTGGCGTTCGCAGCCCATCTGCTCGAAGATGCTCTGTGCGATGTTGTTGTTGCCGCGCCAGTCGGTGGCGCGTTCGGCGTAGGTGAACTGGTCCATGTAGTGGCCGCCACTGTCCTGCGCGATCTGTTGTGCCGCGGCGTAAACCTCGCCCGCGGACTCGACAAAATGACAGCGCCCCTGATGAAACGCGATCTGGTCGATTTTCTCCTGTGAGGTGTCGCGCGGCATCACCGCCACAAACGGCAGTCCGAGCAGGCGCGCGAAATAGGCTTCACTCACCGCGGTCGATCCGCTCGACGCTTCCACCACCGGGGTGCCCTCGCGCAGCCAGCCGTTGCACAGCGCGTAGAGAAACAACGAGCGCGCCAGCCGGTGCTTGAGACTGCCGGTGGGGTGGGTGGACTCGTCCTTGAGGTAGAGATCGATGCCGTGCGCCTGCCAGGCTGGCAGCGGCAGGGCGATCAGGTGGGTGTCGGCACTGCGGCAGCGGTCGGCGTCGATGAGGGCAAGCGCGTGGTGGACCCAGTCCTGGGTGGGGGTGTTCATGTGGGCATTGTGGCCTGGGGCCGTCGCGGCTCACCAATCCTGTTTCACCGCCTGCACCGCGTCGCGGCTGGCGGCGGCGCGACCCGACAACCAGGCGGTCAGTGTGCCGGCCAGCACCACCGCCACACACAGCGCAAGCAGGCGCAGCCAGGGCAGGGTCAGGTCCATGGTCCAGTGAAAACTCTGCGGGTTCACCACATGCACCAGCACCAGGCTCACCGCCAGGCCCAGCGCCAGACCGGCGAGCGCACCGAGCACCGTCCAGGCCAGGCCTTCGAGCGCGACCACGCCGAGGATCTGCCGTCGCGTGAGCCCGAGGTGGGCGAGCAGGCCGAACTCGCGCTGGCGCGCCAGCACCTGGGCACTGAAGCTCGCGGCGACACCAAACAGGCCGATGCCGATCGCCACCGCCTGCAGCCAGTACGTGACGGCAAAGCTGCGGTCAAAAATGCGCAGCGAAATGGCACGGATCTGGCCCGCCGAGGCGAACTCCAGCAGGTCCGAGGCGCCCTGTTCGGCGGCCACCTCGCGCACGGCTTTGCGCACCGCGTCTTCTGCGGCGCCCTCGCTCAGGTACAGCGCCAGATCGTTCACCCGCTCGTCGCCCGAGAGGCGCACAAAATCCGCCCGGTCCATCACCACACTGCCGTGCTGACGCGCGTAGTCCCGCCAGACGCCCACCACAAAAAAGCGTGTGCCCGCGGGCAGACTGGCAAAGGCCTGACCCAGCGCGGACAGCCAGCTGCCCGGCCGCGCCCCATACAGGTCGACCATGGCCTCGCTCACATAGACCGGCACCACGCGCTCGCCCGCGGCCACAGCGGGCAGGGGCGCCGCGTTGCCCACCAGCGGCAGCGTCTGACCGGTGGTGCTGGCGTCCAGGTGCAAGGGGCGCGCCAGCAGGGTCACGGCCGGCAGGATGGGTGAGAGCTGCAGCGAGGTGGTGCGCAGCGGATCGGTGCGGGCCACACCGGGCGCGGCCGCGATGGCGCGCACCAGATCGGGCGGCAGCGTGTTGCTCTCGCCGGTGTTGCCCGAGGCGGCGCGCACGTACAGCTGCGCGGGCAGCACACCATCGAGCCACTGGGTGACCGAATCGCGAAAACTCGCCACCATCACCGTGAGCGCGACCGACAGCGCCAGGCTCGCGACCACACCGCTGGTGGCCACCGCCGCGGTCTCGCGCAGGCGCCGCGAGCGCTCGACTGCGAGCAAGGGCAGGGCGCGTGTGTCGACCCACGGCGCGAGCCAGTCCAGCAAGCCGCCCACCGCCAGCGGCAGTGCGGCGATGCCACCCAGCAGCAGCAGCCCGACCGACAGGTAGGCCGCCAGCGGAATGCCACCCACCGGCGGCGCCCAGGCCAGCGCAATGGCCAGCGCCATCAGGCCCAGCGCCAGGGTGTGGCGCCGCGCGCCCGGCGTCACCGGTGCGCCCAGGCCCTTGAGGGCGAGCGCCGGTGCCATGCGCGCGGTGGCGCGTGCCGGCCACCAGCCACCCGCCACCGCCGCCACCGTGCCCAGTGCGCCGTAGAGCAGCGCGGCGCCCAGGCTCCATTGCAGCGCCGGCGCCTCACCCGCGAAGTAGCCGCCGCCCAGGTCGCCGCCCAGCAGGCGCAAGGCCAGCGCCGCGAGTGCCGTGCCCAGCGCCACACCGAGTGCGCTGCCCAGCGCACCGAGCAGCGCCGACTCGGCCAGCACCAGCTTCAGCCGCTCCGGCGCCGAGAGGCCAAGCACACCGAGCAGCGCCAATTGCTGCTGACGCCGCGCCACCGAGAGCGAGAGGACCGAAAACACCAGAAACGCGCCGGTGAACAGCGCCACCAGCGCCAGCACGGTGAGGTTGACCCGGTAGGCGCGCGACAGGTTGCTGACCCGCTCGCCCGCCTGTTCGGGCCGTTGCGCGAACACGTCGGGCGACAGCACCAGCGTGGCGAGCAGGGCGTCTGCGTCCACACCCTGGGTGAGCCGCAGGTCGATGCGGCTGAGCTGGCCGGCGCGGGCCATGAGGTCTTGCGCGGCGGCGATGTCCATCACCAGCAGCGGTGCACCGGGCGCGTTCACGCCGCCCGCCACCCGCAGCGTGACGAAGCGCAGGCCGGTCTGGATCTCCAGCGTGGCGGCCTCGCCCAGCGCCAGGCGCGCCGCCGGGTTGAGGTAGACGGCGTCGGGCGCAAACAGGTCGAGGCGCTGTGCGCCGGCACGGCTGGCGTCCCCACGCGGCAGCAGCGCGGGCGAGACCCCGGCGACCGACAGCGCGTCCACCCCCACCAGGCGCAGCTTCACCAACTCACCGCCCGGCGCGCGCGCCAAAGTGGGCAGCTCCAGCACCGGGCTGGTGATGGCCACACCAGGCAGCGCGGCGACGCGGTCGAGCAGGCGGTCGTCCAGCAGGCCCTGGCGGGCGCGCAGCGCCAGGTCGGGTTGGCCGTTGACCGAGCGCACCGCGCTGGAGAACTCGGTCAGTGCCGAGGCGTTGATCAGGTGCACCGCCAGGGCCAGCGCCACGCCCAGCATCACCGCCACCACCGCCGAGGCGTTGCGCCAGGGGTGGTGGCGCAGTTCCTGCCACGAGAACGTCTTGAGCAAGGCCAGCATGGGATTTGAGCTTAATCGCCTGGACGGCCCTGCGGATTGCGCGGCTCGAACATTTTGTCTAGAATGCAAGTAATTACCCAATTACATAAATGGTTCTTCCATGCCATCCAGCCATTGCGAGCGCAGCACGCCCAAGCTCCCGACCGAACAGCGCCAGGCCAGCCTGGTGCAGGCGGCGGTGCGGCTCGCGGCCGAGCACAGTCCGGCCGACGTCACCACCGGGGATCTGGCCCGTGCCGTGGGCATCACCCAGGGCGCGGTGTTCCGCCATTTTTCGAGCAAGGAAGACGTGTGGCTGGCGGTGATGGACTGGACGGCCGAGAGCCTGCTGGGCGAATTGCGCGCGGCGGCGGCGAGTGAGCCCCATCCGCTGGCGGCGCTGCAGGCGGTTTTCAAGGTGCATGTGGCGTTTGTGATCCGCCATCCCGGTGTGCCACGCCTGATTTTTCAGGAGCTTCAGCACGCGGGCGACACACCGCTCAAAGCCCGGGTGCGCGGCCTGATGCAACGTTACCGTGAGCTGGTGACCCACTTGCTGGTGCAGGCGCGCGAGCAAGGGCAGTTGCTGCCCGAGGCCGATCTGGAGTCGGCCACCGTGCTCTTTGTCGGCTCGGTGCAAGGTCTGGTGATGCAGGCGCTGATCAGCGGCCAGGTGTCGGGCATGGCGCTGCTGGCGCCACGCGTGTTTCGTCATTTCCTGTTTGGCTTTGCCCGCGCCCAGCAGTCACCCGGCTGCGGCTCGGAGCCGGTCGCCATGGAAGGAGTCACCGCATGAAAACCAACCCTTTGTGGACGCGCCGCATCGGCCTGGGCCTGCTCGCGCTGGTCTTGCTGGGCGCAATGGCATTTGTGCTCACGCGCACCGGCCCGCTCGCGCCAACCAAGATCACCGTGACGCAGGTGGCGGCAGGCCGGTTGCAGCCGTCCATTTTTGGCATCGGCACGGTGGAGGCACAGCGCAGTGCGCTGATCGGTCCCACGGTGGCGGGGCGGGTGCTGTCGGTGCGGGTGGACGTGGGCGACGCGGTGCAGGCCGGCCAGGTGCTGGCGGAAATGGATCCGGTCGATCTGGACCAGCGGCTGGCCGCTCTCAATGCCTCGGTTGCGCGCGCGGTCAGTGCCGAGGCGGGTGCACAGGCGCAACTGGCCGACGCTGCGGCCCGCCAACGGCTGGCCGCGATCAACGCCAAGCGCAACCAGGCGCTGGCGGATCAGAACTTCATCAGCGCGGGCGCGCTGGAGGCGCGTCAGCAGGAAAAGCTGTCGGCCGATGCCGGGGTGCTCTCGGCGCAGGCGGCCTTGCGTGGCCAGGGCCAGGAGCGTGTGCGCCTGGTGGCCGAGCAGCAGGCGCTGGTCAGGCAGCGCAACAACGTGCGGCTGGTGGCGAGCACACCCGGCGTGGTGGTGAGCCGCGAGGCCGAGCCAGGCTCCACCGTGGTGGCGGGCCAGGCCGTGCTGCGCCTGGTTGACCCGGCCAGCCTGTGGGTGAAGGTGCGTGTGGACCAGGGCCGCTCGGCCGGGCTGGCCACCGGCCTGCCGGCACAGATTGTGTTGCGCTCGCGGCCCGAGGCCCCACTGCCGGGCCGGGTGGCGCGCGTCGAACTGGTGGCTGACAGCGTGACCGAAGAGCGGGTGGCGCAGGTGGCGTTTGAGGCGGTGCCGCCCGGTGTGGCCATGGGCGAACTGGCCGAGGTGACGCTGGCCTTGCCGCAGACGCCCGAGGCCCTGCTGCTGCCCAACGCTGCCATCCAGCACTGGCAGGGTGAGACCGGCGTCTGGCGTCTGCGCGAGGGACGCCCCGAGTTCGCACCGGTTCGGCTGGGCACACGCAGCCTGGACGGTCAGGTGCAGGCGCTCGCCGGTATCGCGGCCGGCGATACGGTGGTGGTCTACAGCGCGAAGGCGCTCGCCCCTGGCGCGCGCGTGAGCGTGGTGGATGCTTTGGTGAAAACGTCCACCCATGGAGCAACCCCATGATCAGCCTGGCCGGCCGCGACATCCTGCACGGCTGGGGGAAATTCGCGCTCACCGGCCTGGGGCTGGGTCTGCTGATCGGCGTCACGCTGACCATGGCCGGTGTCTACCGCGGCATGGTGGACGACGCGCGTGCCCTGCTGGGCAACAGCGGTGCCGACCTGTGGGTGGTGCAGCAGGACACACAAGGCCCGTATGCCGAATCGTCCAGCCTGAAAGACGACGTGGTGCATGGCCTGCGCGGCATGCCCGGTGTGGCGCGCGCGGCCAACGTGACCTATTTCACCATGCAGGTGCGCCACGTTGCGGCGGGCCCGGAGCGCGACGTGCGCACCATGGTGGTCGGCATCGAACCCGGTCAGCCGGGCGAGCCGGGCTATCTGGTTGCCGGGCGCCAGCTCACGCGCAGCCACTACGAGGCGGTGGCCGATGTGCGCACCGGTTTTGCGCTGGGCGAGCGCATCCAGATCCGGCGCCACCACTACACGGTGGTGGGGCTCACGCAGCGCATGGTGTCCTCGGGTGGTGATCCGATGGTGTTTGTGTCGCTGAAGGACGCGCAGGAGGCGCAGTTCCTGAAAGACAACGACGCGATCGAGAACGACCGCGCGCGCCTGGCCGCCAACCCGGCGTTCAACCGTGCCGGTGTGCCCGGCCTGCTCGATGCGGTGCAGTCGCTGCAGACCAGCAGCCGCAACGTCAACGCGGTGCTGGTGCAGCTGCAGCCGGGCTGGGGCGCCGAGGAAGTGGCCGTGCCGATCCGGCGCTGGAAACGCTTCGAGGTGTTCAGCCGCGACGGCATGGAAGAGATTCTGGTGGCCAAGCTCATCGCCACATCGGCCCGGCAGATCGGCATGTTCCTGGCGATCCTGGCGGTGGTGAGCGCGGCCATTGTGGCTTTCATCATCTACACCATGACCATGGGCAAGATCCGCGAGATCGCGGTGCTCAAGCTGATCGGCACGCGCAACCGCACCATCGCCGGCATGATCCTGCAGCAGGCCATGGGGCTGGGGCTGATCGGGTTTGTGATCGGCAAGATTTCGGCCACGATCTGGGCGCCGATCTTTCCCAAATTTGTGCTGCTGCTGACGCAGGACGCGGTGACCGGCCTGGCGGCCACGCTGGGGATCTGCGCCCTGGCCAGCACGCTGGCGATCCGGGTGGCGCTCAAGGTCGACCCCGGCGAGGCGATCGGATGACGATGAACACCCCCCCCACACCCGGCCGCGGCATCCTGATCGAAGGCCTGCGCAAGGTCTATGGCCACGGCGACACCGCCGTCGAAGCTCTGAAACACGTGAACATGCAGGTCAGCCCCGGCGAGGTGGTCGGCCTGGTCGGGCCGTCGGGCTCGGGCAAGAGCACGCTGCTCAAATGCCTGGGCGCGATCATCGAACCCACCTCCGGCCGCATGACGCTTGGCGACGAGGTGATTTACGACAACCGCTGGCTCACGCCCGACCTGCGCGCGCTGCGGCGCGATCGCATCGGCTTTGTGTTCCAGGCGCCGTACCTGATCCCTTTCCTCGATGTGACCGACAACGTGGCGCTGCTGCCCATGCTGGCCGGGATGCCCAATGCCCAGGCCCGCGAGAGAGCGCTCGAACTGCTGGGCGCGCTGGACGTGGCACACCGCGCCAAGGCCCAGCCATCGCAACTCTCGGGCGGCGAACAGCAGCGGGTGTCGATCGCGCGCGCGCTGGCCAACCGGCCGCCGGTGATCCTGGCCGACGAGCCCACCGCGCCGCTGGACAGCGAGCGCGCCCTGGGCGTGATGCGCATCCTCAACCAGATGGCACAACAGGCACAGACCGCGATCATCGTGGTCACACACGATGAAAAAATCATCCCCACGTTCAAGCGGATCTATCACATCCGCGATGGGCAAACGGTGGAAGAGGCTGGTGAAGGGCTGAGCCTGGAGCGCCCCAACGGCGCGGTGGTGGCCTGACATCGCAGGCGCAGGAGTTGCCATGTCGACACATTCAAACCATCGTTCGCTGCGGGTGTTGTCGGTGCTGGCCATGGTGTTCGGTGCGCTCACCGTGTTCAGCGGTGGCCGGGCGCTGTTTGGTGGACCCGAGGCGCAGCTGGCGGTCGGGCAGGCGGTGGGTTTTGTGCTGTGGTTCAACTTTCTGGCGGGTTTCTTCTACCTCGCCACCGGCCTGGCCTTGTGGCGTGGCTGGGGCTGGGGTCCGCTCGGGGCGGTGTTGCTCGCGGTGTCCACCGCCTTGATCGCGGCCGCGTTCGCCTGGCACGTGGGGCAGGGCGGTGCGTTCGAGCCCCGCACCGTGGGCGCGCTGGCCCTGCGGCTGGGCTTCTGGCTGCTGGTGGCGGGGTGGGCGACCCGGCGCAGGCCGCGCTGACCGCCGGTTTTTCCGGGCGTGTTCCGGGCTATGGCCTAATACAGGGGTTTCAATCCTTTCTCTGGAATTCGCCATGGGCAACAAAATCGTCACCGAAGCCGACCGCAAGCGCACCCCGCGTCCGACCCCCGTTCCCGGCGTGTCCCTGACCACACCCGGCCGCGGCCAGCGCGTGAGCCTGGAGCGCGGCGTGGCCACGCGCAGCAAAAAGAACCCGGGCAAGCGCTCGAAGAAAGGCGGCTGAGCGCCGCGGGCGCTGCCCGACCGACTCACCCAGAAGGCCCCCGCAGGGGCCTTTTTTTGTGGTGGATCGGTCGGGGGTGGTGACGGACTGTCTGCCGGTGCTTGTCACGATGTTCTATTTGCTTGCTTGCACAGACATTGCCTAGGCATGTAAAATCGTCCTCCGCCTGAAATCACCCGAGTTTCCATGTCGCGTCTGCCCGCTCCCGCCAATTTTCACGATGCCGCCTCCTACCGGCCGGAGGAGAGCGTGGGCTACCTGATGAAACGCGTCATGTTGTCCATCGTGCACCAGGCCGACAAGCGCCTGGCCGACCACGACCTCACCTCGGCGCAATGGGGTCCGCTGATGCGCCTGAGACAGTGCGGACAGTGCACCGTCGCCGAGCTCGCGCGCTGGAACAACATCGACGCCGGCGCCATGACCCGCCTGCTCGACCGCCTGGAAAAAAAAGGCTTGTGCAAGCGGATGCGTTCGCTCGAAGACCGCCGTGTGGTCCAGGTGGAACTCACGCCCGAGGGGGAGCGGGTGATCGGTCACGTGCCCGCGGTGCTGGCCGAGGTGATGAACCTGCACCTCGCCGGTTTCTCCCGGACCGAGTGGCAGGCGCTTAAGAGCTACCTCAGCCGCATGGCCGAGACTGGCGACCGCCTGCGCGATACCGCCTGACCGGGCGCAGAACTGCGGCCGTTTTTTTCTGCATATCACTGCCTAAGCAAATGAAGCCACATCAATCAATTGCCTCCCGGCGCTGGCGACCGGTGGCCGAGGGCCTGGTCTTGAGTGCCATCGCGCTGGCGCTGGCCGGTTGTGCCAGCAGCGCTGGCATCGCGCCGCAAGCCCAGGCGCTGAGCGCCGAAGCGGTGGGCCTGCCCACCGGGTCAACGGTGGCCGACGCACTGCCGGCGCTGACCACGCCCTGGTGGCACAGCTGGGGCGACCCGGTGCTCGCCGAGCTGATCGACCGCGCGCTCACCGCCAGCCCCAGCCTCGCGGTGGCGCAGTCCCGGCTGGCGCGTGCCAGCGCGGCGGTGGCCGGCGAAGAAGCCGCCGCCGGACCGAAGCTCGGCGCCAGCGCCGACGTGACACGCGAGCATTTCAGCGCCACCAGCATTTACCCGGCGCCCCTGGGCGGCTCCATTCGGACGCTGGCCAACGCGCAACTCGCCGGCAGCTGGGAGATCGACTTCTTCGGTCGCCAGCGCGCGGCCATCGATGCCGCGCTGGGTGGCGCCCGCGCCGCGCAGGCCGATGTGGCAGCCGCGCGCAACCTGCTGGCCAGCCAGGTGGCACAGACCTATGTGCAGCTCGCGCGCCTGCTGGCCCAGCGCGAAGTGGCCCGCCAGCTGCTTGCGCAGCGCGATGCGCTGCTGGCCCTGACCCGCGAGCGTGTCGGCGCCGGCATGGACAGCCGCGTCGAGCTGCGCCAGAGCGAGGGCGCCCTGCCCGATGCACGGGCCCAGATCGAGCAGCTGAGCGAGCAGATCGTGCTCACCCGCCACGCCCTGGCCGCGCTCGCCGCCTTGCCGCCCGGAACCTACGCCACGCTCAGCCCTTCGCTGCCGGCGCTGCGCTCGGTGCCGCTGCCCGCGAGCGTGCCGGCCAACCTGCTGGGGCGCCGCGCCGACATCGCCGCGGCGCGCTGGCGGGTCGAGGCCGCCACCCGGGGCATGGCCGCGGCCAAGGCGCAGTTCTATCCCAACGTCAACCTCAGCGCGTTCGTCGGTCTGTCCAGCATCGGTCTCGATCGCCTGGTTGAATCCGGCAGCCGGCAATACGGCGTGGGTCCGGCGATCCGCCTGCCGATCTTCGATTCGGGCGCGCTGCGCGCCAACCTGCGCGGCAAGACCGCCGACGTGGATGCGGCGGTGGACAGCTACAACGGCGCCCTGGTCGAAGCGGTGCGCGAGGTGGCCGACCAGCTGTACTCGCTGCAGTCGATCGCGCGCCAGCAGGCCGAGCAGGCCCAGGCCCAGGCCGCGACCGACTCGGCCTACGAAATCGCCATCCAGCGTTACCGCGCCGGCCTGAGCAACCAGCTCACCGTGCTCAACGCCGAGACCGCCATGCTGGCCCAGCGCCGCGCTGCGGTCGATCTGCAGGCGCGCACCCTGAGCACCCAGGCGGCGCTGATCCGCGCCCTGGGCGGCGGCTACGCCAACGAGGTGGCGCTGCCTGCGCTGCCGGGCAGCGTCGCCCGGCGCGACTGAGCGCCACCCGATTCCATTTTTGATCTTCTTGTTGCCCTGACACCGGAGCCACCATGTCCGAAAACCCCACCACCAGCGCCGACACAACCAGCCCCAAGGGCAACGGGACACGCAAGAAGGCGCTCACGGGCGTGGCCGCTGTTGTGCTGCTGGCCGGCATTGGCTACGGCGTTTACTGGGCGCTGGTGCTCAACCACTTCGAGTCCACCGACAACGCCTATGTGCAGGGCAACGTGGTGCAGATCACACCGCAGCTGCCGGGCACGGTGCTGGCGATCAGTGCCGACGACACCGACCATGTGAAGGCCGGTCAGTGGCTGGTGCGGCTGGACCCGGCCGACGCAAAAATTGCCCTCGAGCAGGCCGAAGCGGCGCTGGCGCAGACGGTGCGCGAGGTGCGCACGCTCTACGCCAACAACAAAACCCAGCAGGCGCAGATCGCGCTGCGTGCGGCCGATCTGGCGCGCGCCCGCAGCGAGCTGGCGCGGGTGCAGGACGATGTGACCCGGCGCCAGCCGCTGGTGGCCAGCGGCGCGGTGGGCCGCGAAGAGTTCAACCACGTGAGTGCCCAGCTCAGCGCCGCGAAAAGCAGCGTGGAGGCCGCGCGCTCGGCCGAACTGGCGTCGCGCGAGCAGCTCGCAGCCAGCCAGTCGCTCACCGAGGGCACCGCGCCCGATCAGCACCCGAGCGTGTTGCGCGCCGCGGCCAAGGTGCGCGAAGCCATGCTGGCGCTGCAGCGCACCGAGCTTGTGGCGCCGGTTGACGGTTATGTGGCGCGGCGCAATGCGCAGCTCGGCCAGCGGGTGCCGGCGGGTGCACCGCTGATGTCGGTGATTGCGCTGGACGATGTGTGGGTCGAGGCCAATTTCAAGGAGAGCCAGCTCAAGAGCCTGCGCCTGGGCCAGCCGGTGGAGCTCACCGCCGATGTCTACGGCAGCCAGGTGCGCTACCACGGCAGCATCGAAGGCCTGGGCGCGGGCACCGGCGCCGCGTTTGCGCTGCTGCCGGCGCAGAACGCCACCGGCAACTGGATCAAGGTGGTGCAGCGTGTGCCGGTGCGGGTCAAGCTGGACAGGGCTGAAATTGCCGAGCACCCGCTGCGCGTGGGCCTGTCGATGGACGCCAAGGTCGATGTGAGCAAGACCGACGGCCCGGTGCTGGCCGGCGCCTCGACCTCTGCAACGGTTCGGCAGACGGCAGCGCTTGCACCCGACAGCAGCGCGGCCGACGCCGCCGTGCAGCGCATCATCGCGGCCAACCTCGGGCAGGCGGCCGCCCGCAGCGCGCTCAAAGGCGCGCTGCCGTCCCGGCCAGCATCCGCATCCCCCGCTGCATTGACCAGCGCAGCCGTGGCCCCCAAGCCGGCCCTGGCTGACTGATCACCCCAGCGGCCATGTCCTCCACCGCTGCTGCGCTGCCCGAGTCCCCGGGCGCCGCCCCACCACCGCCCCCCGCGCGGCCGGCGGTGTTCGAACCGCTGCACGGCGGCGAGCTGGTGCTGGGCACCATCGCCTTGTCGCTGGCCACGTTCATGAACGTGCTCGACACCTCGATTGCCAACGTCTCCATTCCCGCGATCGCGGGCGACATGGGCGTGAGCCCGGCCCAGGGCACCTGGGTCATCACCTCGTTTGCGGTGGCCAACGCGATCTCGGTGCCGCTCACCGGCTGGCTGACCCAGCGCTTCGGCCAGGTGCGGCTGTTCACCATGAGCATCCTGCTGTTTGTGCTGGCGTCCTGGCTCTGTGGCCTCGCGCCCAACATCGGCACGCTGATCGCGTTTCGCGTGCTGCAGGGTTTTGTCGCCGGGCCGATGATCCCGCTGTCGCAAACCCTGCTGCTGGCGAGCTACCCGCGCGCCAAGGCCGGCACCGCGCTGGCGATGTGGGGCATGACGGTGCTGGTGGCGCCGGTGGCCGGACCGCTGCTGGGCGGCTGGATCACCGACAACTTCAGCTGGCCCTGGATCTTCTACATCAACATCCCGGTCGGCCTGGTCGCGGCCGCCGCCACTTGGTCGCTGTACCACAAGCGCGATCCCGGCCCCCGGCGCGTGCCGCTGGATGTGGTGGGCCTGGTGCTGCTGGTGCTGTTTGTTGGCGCGATGCAGATCATGATCGACAAGGGCAAGGAACTCGACTGGTTTGCCTCGGGCGAGATCGTCACGCTGGCGGTGGTCTCGGTGGTGAGTTTCATGTTTTTTCTGGCCTGGGAGCTGACCGACAAGCACCCGATCGTGGATCTGCGCCTGTTCGGCCAGCGCAACTTCGTCGCCGGCACGCTCTCGCTCTCCATCGCCTATGGCCTGTTCTTCGGCAACGTGGTGCTGCTGCCGCTGTGGCTGCAGCAGTACATGGGCTACACCGCGACCTGGGCCGGTCTGGCGACCGCGCCAGTGGGCCTGCTGGCCATCCTGTTCTCCCCCTGGGTGGGCAAGAACGTGCACCGCATCGATCCGCGCAAGCTCGCCACCGTGGCCTTCCTGGGCTTTGGCGCGGTGCTGTGGATGCGTTCGCAGTTCAGCACCCAGGCCGACTTCACCAGCATCCTGATCCCGACCATCCTGCAGGGCGCGGCGATGGCGTTCTTTTTCATTCCGCTGCAGGCCATCGTGTTCTCGGGTCTGCCGCCCGAGCGCATGCCCTCGGCCTCGGGGCTGTCGAACTTCGTGCGCATCACCGCCGGTGCGGTCGGCACCTCCTTGTTCACCACGTTGTGGGAAAGCCGCGCCGCCTTGCACCACGCGCATCTCGCCGAGACCATCCACGACGGCAGCGCCGCGGCCACCAGCACCATCGCGCAGATGATGGCCAGCGGCATGAGCCGTGAGCAGGCGCTGGCCAGCATCGACCGCCTGATCAGCCAGCAGGCCTACACCCTGGCGGTGACCGATCTGTTCTACCTCTCGGCGGTGCTGTTCTTTGTGCTGGTGGTGGTGATCTGGATCGCCAGGCCCACGGTGGGTGCGGCCGACTCGGCGGGCGGCGGGGGCGCTCACTGAGCGGGGCGAACTTACAATAGGGTCTTCCACCGGGGGTGCCATCCCGCAGTCATGCGGGCAAGGGCTGAGAAATACCCCTCTCACCTGATCTGGGTTGTGCCAGCGTAGGGAGCGTGATGAGCCGGCCGCCACTGTCTGCAGCCGCCTGGGTCCAGCGCTTCTTGCAGGCGTTTTCACAAGGCGGTCTTCATGCAACGGCGGTTTTTGTTTTCGGCCTTTCTCTCTTGCGCGCTGATCGGTCCCGCGGCCCTCGCGCAGACCCCCACGCCGCTGCGCCTGCTCAGCCACAGTTCCTTCGATCTGCCCAGGGAGCTGCTGGCCGGCTTCGAGCAGCAACATGGGGTGAAGCTGCAGATCGTCAAGGCCGGTGATGCGGGCGAGATGCTCAACAAGCTCATCCTCACCCGCGCCCAGCCGATCGCCGATCTCGCGTTTGGCATCGACAACACCTTGCTGCCACGTGCCCAGGCCGCCGGTGTGCTCGAGGCTTACACCGGCCCGGCCGCCCAGCGTGCCGCGGCGGTGAACCTCGGTGCGGGCGTGGTGCCGGTGGATTACGGCTATGTGAACCTCAACATCGACAAGGCGTGGTTTGCCAGCCATGGTCTGGCCCTGCCCACCTCGCTGGCCGACCTGGCCAGGCCGGCCTATGCCAAGCTGCTGGTGGTGCCCAATCCCGCAACCTCCAGCCCGGGGCAGGCGTTCATGCTGGCCACCATCGCCGGGCTGGGTGAAGTCGCCGCCTTCGACTGGTGGGCGCAGATGCGCGCCAACGGCGTGAAGGTGGTCAAGGGCTGGAGCGAGGCCTACTACACCGAGTTCAGCCGCAACGGCGGCACCCGGCCGATCGTGGTCAGCTACACCAGCAGCCCGGCGGCCGAGGTGTTCTACAGCAAGGAAAAGATCAGCGAGCCGCCCACCGCCAACCTGTTTCTCAGGGGGGGTGTGTTCCGCCAGGTCGAGGGCGTGGCCTTGGTCAAGGGTGGCAACCCGGCCGCGCGCGAGGCCGCGGGCCAGTTCATCGAGTTCCTGCGTTCGGCCCCGGTGCAGCAGGCGCTGCAGACGACGATGTGGGTGTTTCCCGCCGAAGCCGGGGCGCCCCGCGTGGCCGTGATGCAGCAGCACGCGGTGGAGCCCACCACGTTCGATGCCTTGCCCCAGCCGCTGACCGAACAGCAGGCCCGGGCCTGGTTGCGGCGCTGGATCCAGACGGTCCTGAAATGACGGTTCGCGCCCACAAGCGGTTGCCGGTGGGGGTACCGGCAAGCTGGGTCACATGCCCCGGCTGACCGCGCGCTCGCTGGCGCTGCTGCCGCTGGCGTTTCTGGCGCTGCTGCTTGCCGCGCCGGTGCTGCGCCTGCTGGCCGAGGGTTTTGGCGCCGGCGATCTCGCCGGTCAGCTCACCGCCGGGGAGCCGCTGCGCTGGCTCGCGCTGTGGCAGGACGGTTACCTGCGCTGGCGGGTCGTGTGGTCGTTTTTGCAGGCCGCCATCACCTGTGTGCTGGCGCTGCTGCTCGGCCTGCCGCTGGCCTGGGTGCTGGCGCGGCGCGAGTTTGTCGGGCGCGCGCTGGTGCTGCGGCTGCTGATGCTGCCGTTTGTGGTGCCCACACTGGTGGCCGCGCTCGGGGTGCTCGCGCTCTGGGGGCCGCGCGGCTGGCTGGGCGCGCCGCTGGCTGCGGCCGGCTGGTCGCTGGAAGACACCCCCTGGCTGCTGCTCTACGGCAACCTGTTTTTCAACCTGTGCCTGGTGGTGCGCGCCGGGGTCGACGCGCTGGAGCAGGTGAGTGCACAGCGGGTGGCGGCCGCCCGCACCCTGGGCGCCACGCCCTGGCGCGCGTTCTGGCGCGTCGAGTGGCCGGCGATTGCGCCCTGGCTGGCCTCGGCGCTGTGTCTGGTGTTTCTGTACTGTTTCTCGGGTTTTGGCCTGGCGCTGATCCTGGGCGGCCAGCGCTACGCCACGGTGGAGGTGGAGATTTACACCCTGGTGGCCTACGAGCTGGCGCTTGGCCCGGCGGGTGTGCTTGCGGTCTGGATGCTCGGGCTCACCGGCGCGGTGGCGCTGGGCTACGCCTGGCTGGAAAAGCGCCTGGCAGCGCCGGGCCGTGTGGCGCCGATCGCGCGCACGCGGCCACAGGGTGCGGCGCAGTGGCTCGCGGTGTGGGCGGCGGTGGCGGTGTTGCTGCTGGTATGTGCCGCGCCGCTGTTCGCCATCCTGGGGCAGGCGGGGCGCGCCTTCTGGCAGGGGCAGGGCGCGGCGGTGCTGGGCGAGTCTGAAACGCGGGCCGCGTTGTGGAACACGCTGCGCTTCACCGCGATGGCGCTCACCCTGGCCACCGGTCTGGGCCTGTCCCACGCGCTGGCGGTGCGCGCGATCGACAGTGTCGGTGCGGCCCGCGGTGCCAGCGCGGCCCAAGGCGCCTGGGCGCTGGTCTGGCGCGCGTCGGCCTACCTGCCCTTTGTGGTGTCGCCGGTGACGGTGGCGTTTGGCCTGCTGCTGCTGTACCCGGGCTGGACCGCCAGCCTCGCGCTGCTGATCGGCGCTTACGCGCTGCTGGCCTATCCGTTCGTGGCCAAGTCGCTGATGGCCGCGCTCGACAACCTGCCTGCGAACTATGCGCAGGCCGCGGCCACACTGGGCGCGCGCCCCTGGCGTGTGCTCTGGCGCGTCACCCTGCCGCTGGTGGGCCGCGCGCTGCGCCGTGGCATGGCCTTTGCGGCGGCCACCGCGCTCGGTGAATTTGCGGTCACGCTGTTTCTCTCGCGCCCCGAATGGACCACGCTCACCACGCTGATCTACGCGCGCCTGGGTCGACCGGGCGGGGCCAATCTCGACGCCGCGCTGGTGCTCGCCTGCTTGCTGATGGCGCTGGCGTTGCTGGCGTTCACCCTGATTGAAGGGCGAGGCGATGAGCCCGCGCCCGAGTCCAGCCGCCGCTGGGGTTGAGCGCCTGAGCGCCGCCTCGCCCATTGCCCCGTTTCCTCTGATTCCGCCCACCGATGCTTGAACTGCGCCACATCTCCAAACAATGGGACCACCGACCGCTGCTGAGCGAGGTGAGCCTGCGGGTGCCGGCTGGCGAAACCGTGGCGCTGCTTGGCGCTTCGGGCAGCGGCAAAAGCACCTTGCTGAAGATGGCGGCCGGGCTGGAAGCACCCGACGCGGGCACGGTGTGGTTCGACGGTGTCGACATCACCGCGCTGCCGCCCGAGCGGCGCGGTTTTGCCCTGATGTTCCAGGACTTCGCGCTGTTCCCGCACCTGAACGTGGTGGACAACGTGGCCTTTGGTCTGGTGGAGCAGGGCCTGCGCAAGGCCGATGCGCGTGAGCGCGCGGGCGCGATGCTGCAGCGCTTCGGTCTGGGTGAACACGCTGGCGCACGCGTGTGGACACTCTCCGGCGGCGAGCAGCAGCGGGTGGCGCTGGCGCGCGCGCTCATCACGCAGCCGCGCGTTCTGCTGCTTGACGAGCCTTTCTCCGCGCTGGACGCCACGTTGCGCGAGCAACTGCGCGGCGAGTTCCGCGACCGCATCCGCGAGGCCGGCATGGCCGCCATCCTGGTCACCCACGACGAGGCCGAGGCGCGCGCGATGGCGCAGCACGCCTGGGGCATGAAAGACGGCGCTCTGGTGCCGCTGTGGTGAACCGCGGGTAGCAACATCGCGCTGGCACAATGAAGCGCACCCGAGCGGCGGTGTGTTTCATTTCTTGAGGTCTCACATGGGCTGGTTTTCCAAAAACACCGATGGCTTTTTCCTCAGCACCACCACGCCACCCGGCATCGAATTGCGCCAGTACCTGGGCGTGGTCAATGGCGAAGCCATCATCGGCGCCAACATCTTTCGCGACATGTTTTCGTCGGTGCGCGACGTGGTGGGTGGCCGCGCCGGCGGCTACGAGCGCGCGCTCTCCGGTGCGCGTGACGCCGCTGTGGAAGGCCTGGTCGAAGCCGCCAAGGAACTTGGCGCCAACGGCGTGGTCGGCATCGACTTCGACTACGAGGTGCTCGGCGAGACCAACGGCATGATGATGGTGGCGGTCAGCGGTACCGCCGTGAAGCTCTGATTCCCAGCCCATGGACGCCTACATCCTGATTGGCAACGCCAACACCCGAAAAACCTCGATCGTGCGCAGCCTGACCGGCGCCTTCAACCGCAGCGTGCGCGACATCCAGCTCCAGAGCAGCAAGCGGCCGGTTCGCTTCTACGCCCGCGTCGGCACGCTGCAGCACACGCGCACCACGGTGGACGAGTTCGTGGCCGAGGTGGCACGCTCGCGCTGCGAAGCGGTGGTGTTCTGTCTGGCGCCCAACGCCCACAAGACCGACCTGCTGGAGTACCCCGACGCCCAGACTTACGTGGCCGCGTTGCGCGAACGCGGCTGGCGCATCAAGGCGGTGGCCGTTCTCGGCCAGGACGGTGGTGGTGTGCGTGCAACCAATCTGCGCCAGCACACCCAGGCCCCGACCGCGCCGTTGAACCTCACCGCGAGGGATGTGCGGGCACAGTTCGGCTGGGTGTGAGTGCCGCCCGGTGTGGCGTCGGTGCAGCGTCTGGCGTTGCGCCCGCCACCGAGTCCGGTACCGCCGTGGGGTGCGATGACCTTGCCAGCGGCGGCCGGATGCAAGGGCCGAAACATCACTGCCCGTAGCGCGGTCCGTCCCGCAGGAAAACGATTTCATCGGCGGTGCTCTGGCGGCCCAGCGCGGCGTTGCGGTGGGGGAAACGGCCGTAGCGCTGGACGATGTCGCGGTGCTCGCGGGCAAAGTGCAGGTGGCCCGCCAGTTTCTCGCGCAGCGCGGGCGGACTGTTGTCGTGCAGGACGCTGAAGCGCTCGACACAGCGTTCCTGCAGCGCAAGGTCTTCCGCGTGCATCAGCGGCATGTAGAGAAACACACGGCCCACGCGCGCCAGATGGCTGTCTTCGCCCGCTGCCAGCGTGGCCAGCACCAGCTGTTGCGCGCGCGCGTCGCCGGCAAAGGCGCTGGCCTGGCCGCGGTGCACGTTGCGGCTGAACTGGTCGAGCACCACCACCAGCGCCAGGCGCGAGGACAGAGCGCTTTCCCATTCGACGAGGCCGTTGCCCAACGCCGACGCCACCAGCGCACCGAAGCGGCGGCGAATGCCCTCGTCCTGCTCGGCGCCGCCGCCGAACCACAAGGCGTGGCGGTCGTTGCCGGGCCAGTCGTGCTGCAGGCCGTCACCGAACCAGAAGTCGAGCACGTCCTGAGCCGATGGGGATGGGTTGGGCAGGTTCATGGTGGTATTGAGGTTACGTCTGGCAACGGATTTCATCGAGCGTAGGGTAAAGGCGACCGGCCCAGCGCATCCAATACGTGCAACGGGCCAGCCGGCTCCGCAATGGGAGTTTTTTATGAATACCGTGACGTTCGATACCGCCTGGCACCGCAGCTCGTCCTGGGCGCGCGGCTTGGCCATGGTGTCGCTGGCGGCCAGTGTCTGGGCTTTGTCGGCAGGTGCTGCACATGCGCGGGGTGGCAACGATGTGTACTGGTCCGTCGGTGTGAATTCGCCGGGCGGTGTGAGCGTGGGTGTGTCGAATGCGCCGCCGGTGGTGTACCGGCCGCGCCCGCAGGTGGTGGTGGTCGAGCGCCCGCTGGTCTATGAACGGCCGGCGGTGTACCAGCGTCCCGTTGTGGTGCGCCCGCGCCCGGTGGTGGTGTACGAGACCTATCCCCACGCCTACGGGCGTCCGGTGGTGATGTATGGCCAGCGCGGCTACCGCCGGGTTGATGACCGCCGCGGATACAGGCACCACAAATGGCACAAGCGCCACGATCGCCAGGGTGACCGCTGGGACGACGACGATTGATCGGTGCGGCGCGCCTGAAGCCCGCGCCGCCGCGTCACATGGCGCGGAACCGCACCGCGTAAAGCCGGCTGACCGGCCAGTTTTCCACCCGCCCACGCAGGCGCAAAAATAGCTTGCCGGCCTCGTCGCGGGTGGCACTCTCGATCGCATTGGCACGCACCACGGTACCGCGGTGGATCTGCCAGAACTCGGCCGGATCCAGTTGCGCCAGCAGCTCGCGCAGCGGGGTGCGGATCAGCAACTCCTGGTCGGCGGTGAGCACGCGCAGGTACTTGTCGGCCGCTTCGAACACCAGCACCTCGCCGATTGGCAGCAGCCGGATGGTGTTGCCCACACTGGCCTGGATCACGCTCAGGCGCTCGCCCGGCGCCGCAGGGCTGGAACCCGCAAGCAGGGCACGCAGCTGCGCCAAGGTCTGGTCGAGCTGCTGCGGCGCGGGCAGCAACTGGCTCAGGCGCTGCTGCACCCTCAACACGGTGCGCGCCAGGCGTTCGGGTGTCACGGGTTTGAGCAGGTAGTCCACCGCCTGCGCGTCGAAGGCCTGTACCGCGTAGGCATCAAAGGCGGTCACGAACACCAGGACCGGCAGCGCTTGCCCGGCTGGCCAGTCCTCGGCCAGTTCGGCGGCGGCGTCCAGCCCGTTCTGGCCCGGCATGCGTATGTCGAGAAACAGCACATCGGGCCGCAGCGCGTGGGCCTGTGCGACTGCGGCGGCACCGTCGCCCACAGTGGCCAGCACCCGCAACTCGGGCCAGGCGCGCGCCAGCTCGGCGCGCAACGCGGCGGCCAGCAAGGGCTCGTCTTCGGCAATCAGGGCGGTGGGCACGCGGTTCATCCCGCTCCCCCCATCCGATCGGCTTGCAGGGGCAGACGCAGCGCGATGCGGGTACCGTGGCCGGCCTCGCTGTGCCAGCTCAGCCGGTCACGGCCACCAAAGGCGGTGGCCAGCCGCTCGCGCACCTGGCCCAGGCCAAAACCGGCCTGCGGTGCGCCATTGCAACCGGCACCGCTATCGCTCACCGTGAGCAGCAGATCACCACCGGACACCTGTGCTGAAACACGGATCTCGCCGCCGGCCAGGTGCGGCTCCAGCCCGTGGCGGATCGCGTTCTCCACCAGTGGCTGCAACAGCAGCGGCGGCAAGGGGTGCTGCGCGAGCGGCTCCGGCAGCTCCAGCGCAAATTGCAGACGCGGCCCCATGCGGATCGCCATCAGATCAAGGTAGTCGCGCAGGCGGTCGAATTCGTCTTGCAGCGTGTGGGTGCTGCTGCGCGAGGCGCGCAGTGTGGCGCGCAGGTAGTCGCCCAGCCGGTCGAGCATGGTGACCGCACGCGGCGCGTCGGTGGTGATGAGCGCGCGCAGTGTGGCCAGGGTGTTGAACAGCATGTGCGGTTCGAGCTGCGTTTCCAGCAGCCGAAGCTGTGCCTCGGTCGCCTGACGTTGCAGGACTTGTGTTCTTTCGCGCAGGTAGAAGAAAACGACAAAACCGACGCTGATGGCCAGCGAACTCAACAGGAACCCCCAGAACCGCCTGGGTGATTCGGTGAGCATGGCGAAGGTGGACACGTTGGCGAAGCGGTCACCGAGCCAGGTGCCCATCGCGTACCCGAGGATCGCGCTGCCGAGCAACCAGGTGATGGTGCGTGGTGTCAGGGCCCAGTAGTGGGGGCCTTGGGTGCCCAGCCAGCGATGCGCCGCGATGCGCAGCGGATCGCTGAAACACCAGATCAGGAGGCTGATGGCGTAGCTGTAGACCAGGGCTTCGGCCAGTGAGCCGAACCCGGGTTTGTTGAACCAGTTCATCACCGCGATCAACAGGGCCACGACGACGACGATCAGCCCGCGGCGCATCAGTCCGCGATGGGTTTCGGCTGGCAGCCAGCGCGTGATGGGGTTCATGGTGTGGGTGGGTGCACCCGGCAGGTGCCTGCGCATGCGCGTCGATTCTGGCACGGGGTTCCTCAGCGGCCGGACGGCCGGCGCTGCTGCAGGCGTTCGCGTTCGCGCCGCACCATGCCTTCTTGCAGCTGCGATCCGCGGCCCCAGACAAATGCCGCCAGGCCGTGCATCGCCAGCCCCAGGCCCCATCCCAGGGCGGGCGCGATCGGCCAGTAGCGCCCCTGCCACCAGCCCAGCAGCGCCAGACCGGAGATCACAAAGGCGTAGACCGTGGCGTGCGCGTACCAGCCCAGGCGGGCCCTCACGCGGCGCTCCGCCAGGTGGTCCAGATCGGAATATAGGGGCGTGTTTGTCATGGCGTTCTCGATGGGGGAAGGATGGGGAAGCGCTCAGTGGCCGCGCGCCAGGCGCCAGAGTGCAGCGGCGCGGGCGATGAACACCCCGTTCAGGGCGCCGTAGGTCGCGGCAACCCCAAGCGCGAACGTCAGGTGGGACGCGGTTTGGGGTTGCATGGCCAGCTCGATGCCCACCGTGTACTTGATCACAAAGATGCCGAGGATGAGCAGCAGAGGCCAAGGGCTGCCGGGCAGATCGAAGCGGGCACGGCCGGGCTCAAAGCGGGCACCTGTTGCTGCGCGCAGCGTTCCCAGAAGCCGCCAGACCAGCACAAAACTGACCAGCCAGCAGCCCAGCGCGGCCAGCAGGACCCCGCCCTGGGCAAAGGCAGACACCAGGCCCAGCAGCGACAGCGCCCCCATGGCGATTGGCAGCACGGTCACCCGCGCCAGGCTGGCCTGCCGGTGGCGCCACTGGCTGATGCCCAGGGCAATCAGCGCCGCGAGCAGCAGCCAGACCCAGCGCGGGGTGTGGCGCAGGATGTCCAGTGCAGCAGCAGGGTGTTCGATGAGCAGGGTGATCAGCATGGTGTTGTCCTGGGTTCGTGGTGGTGGGACCGGAGCAGGGCCCGCCACTGGCCCCGGCCCCGCTGACCGCGGGTGCGCGAGGGCAGCAGCGTGAAAGCGATGACGGGATGCAGGGGCAGGGTGGGCGCCGGTTGGGGTGTGGCGTCACTGTGCCGTTGCCGCTGGCGCCGCGCGAGCCCGACGCGACGGCTTGCGCCCTTGTGGGCGCGAAACGCCGCCCACACGGCGCGAAATGTGGCGCCGTGCAGTGCCTGTCGACCGATACCATCACCATTGCGTGATGGCTTCCTACAATGAATCACGCGACCGCAGACCCTGGCGGTCTCTTCCCGCCAGCCTCCATGACCCACATCACCACCCGTCGCCGGCTGCTGGCGTCTGCCGGCGCTCTCGCTGGCCTGCTGCTGACCGGTTGTGCTGCTCGGCTGCCAGGCCCGCGCACGGTGGATATTTCCGAGGCCCGGCTGGTCGAGCTGATTGCTGGGCAGTTCCCCGTCAACAGCCGTTACCTGGAGCTGTTCGACGTTTCGCTCAGTGCGCCCCAGGTGCGACTGGTGCCGGCGGAGAACCGGATCGGTACCGCGTTTGCCTATTCGCTGCGGTCGCAGCTGCTTGGCATGCGCCCGTTCCAGGGCCGGCTGGATCTGAGCTATGGCCTGCGCTTTGAGCCCAGCGACAACACGGTGCGCCTGAGTCAGGTGCGGGTGGAGGGTTTTGAGGTGCCGGGCGTGCCGCCGGCGTATGCCTCGCGCGCCAGCCGGCTCGGTGGCCTGCTGGCCGAGAGCCTGTTGCAGGACATGGTGATCCACCGCCTGCAACCCGAAGTCCTGCAGGCCGCGCGGGGCTGGGGTTACCAGCCCGGCGCGCTGAGTGTGTTGCCGGGCGGCTTGCGTTTGCAGCTCGATCCGGTGCAGCGGTGAAGCCAGGTCCGTCTGCCAGCAGGCAGCGGGTAACATAGCCCTCCGGCAGGCCAGCGTGTGGCCTGTTTCTGTTTTTGCGAGCCGCTGTATGCAGCGGACCCCACATGGACATTGCGTTGCTGATCAAGGCCGCCATCATGGGCGTGGTGGAGGGCTTGACCGAGTTCCTGCCGATTTCTTCCACCGGTCACCTCATCCTCGCCGCCAGCCTGCTGGATTTCCGCGGCGCAAGCGCCAAGGTGTTTGAAATTGCGATCCAGACCGGTGCAATCTTCGCGGTGATCATCGTCTACTGGCAGCGCATCCGCGAGACCATCGCGGGCCTGCCGACGCAGCGCCGGGCGCAGCGGTTCTCGATCAACGTGCTCATCGCCTTCATCCCGGCGGTGATCCTGGGCCTGCTGCTGGGCAAGGCAATCAAGGAACACCTGTTCACGCCGGTGGTGGTGGCCAGCGCCTTCATCATCGGCGGCTTCATCATCCTGTGGGCCGAGCGCCGGCAGTCGGCCACCCGCATCCACGAGGTCGACGAAATGTCGCCCTGGGATGCGCTCAAGGTGGGGCTGGCGCAGTGTCTGGCGCTGGTGCCGGGCACCAGCCGCAGCGGCGCCACCATCATCGGCGGCATGTTGCTTGGCCTCTCGCGCAAGGCCGCCACCGACTTCAGTTTTTTTCTCGCCATCCCCACGCTGATCGGGGCCGGTGTCTACAGTCTCTACAAAGACCGCGCGCTGCTGTCGGTGGCCGATGTGCCCTTGTTTGTGGTGGGCCTGCTGTTTGCGTTTGTCAGTGCCTGGATCTGTATCCGCTGGCTGATCCGGTATGTGGCGACCCACAGTTTTGTGCCGTTTGCCTGGTACCGCATCGCCTTTGGCTGCCTGATTCTGGTGACCGCCTATACCGGATGGGTGGACTGGGCCGCGTGATCTTGTCGGGATCCGGTGCATGAATGATTCGGCCATGGGGCCCCTTTTGTGGCGCCTGTCCACCCTGCTCAGTGGTGTGGCGTTGCTGATCGTGGGCGTGGGCCTGCTGTTCTCGGTGCTGGGTCTGCGCGCCGGTCTGGCCGATTTCTCCAGCATCACGCTGGGGCTGGTGACCTCGGCCTATTTCGCCGGTTTTGTGCTGGGCACTTTCCTGTGTCCGGTGATCATTCGCCGCGTCGGCCACATCCGCGCGTTTGCGGCCATGGCCTCGCTGGCCTCGACCATGCCCATCCTGCACGCGCTGTGGGTCGATCCGTGGTTCTGGGGCCTGCTGCGCGGGGTCACTGGCGTGTGCATGGTGGGGCTGTACATCGTGATCGAGAGCTGGCTCAACGCGCTCGCGCCCAACGCGCTGCGCGGGCGGCTGTTTGCGGTCTACATGGCGATCAACTTCGTGGCGCTGGCGCTGGGGCAGTGGCTGATCCTGGTGGGCGACCGGCTGGGGTTTGTGCCGTTTGCCATGGTGTCGGTGATGTTCTCGTTTGCGCTGCTGCCCATCACCATGACGCCAGTGACCGAGCCGGCACCGGTGTCCGCGCCGCGCCTGAGCCTGCGCGATCTCTACCAGGCCTCGCCCATGGGCATGGCCTCGGCAATGGCTTCCGGGCTGATCACCGGTGCCTTCTACGGCATGGCGGCCCTGTTCGCCCAGGGCCTGGGCTTCTCCGATGCACAGGTGGCCAGTTTCATGGCGGCGGCCATCCTGGGTGGCGCTTTCTTCCAATGGCCGGTTGGCCACTATTCCGACAGCCACGACCGCCGCCTGGTGCTGCTGTGGGTGGCGGTGCTGGGCAGCGCGGTCTGTGTGCTGGCGTATCTGCTGTCGCAGTTCTCGCCCGACGCGCTGGTGCCGCTGGCGATCCTGTTCGGTGGCCTGATCTTTGCGATCTACGGCCTGTGTGTGGCGCACGTGAACGACGTGATCGACTCCAGTCGCCTGGTGGAATTCAGCGGCGGCCTGCTGCTGATCCACGGTGCCGGCGCGGCAATCGGCCCCACGCTGGCCGGTGTGGTGATGCACCGTGTGGGATCGGCCAGCCTGATGCTGTATTTCGCCGCGGTCATGGCGCTGCTCGCGCTCTACATCACCAAGCGCCTGCGCGCGGCGACGGCGGTTCCGGCCGACGAGAAGTCCAGCTTTGTGGTGATGGGTGGCGGCTCGCAGGCGGTGCTGCAGATGGACCCGCGCAGTCCGCCCGAAGAGCCCGGCGCACCGGATGATGCGCCGGCTGGCGCGGAGTCAGCCGACGCAGCGCCGCGCTGAAAAGCGCGATCACGCCGATAGCCGTGGCCGGGGCGCGACCTCGTCGGGCAGGGTGAAACAGAAGGTGGCGCCTTCGCCGGGCGCACTCTGCGCGTGCAGCTGTCCGCCGTGGCGCAGGACGATGCGCCGCACCGTGGCCAGGCCGATGCCCAGGCCGCTGAATTCGTGTGGCAGGTGCATGCGCTGGAATGGCTGGAACAGTTTGCCGGCGCGCGCCATGTCGAACCCGGCGCCGTTGTCGCTCACACAGACGTGGTTCTCGCCGTCGATCTCGTGCCGGAACACGCGAATCTGTGCCGGGTTCACCCGCGCGCTGTATTTCCAGGCGTTGTGCAGCAGGTTCTGCATCAGCGCCTCGGCCAGCGCCGGATCTGCGTGCAGCGCCAGGCCGGGTTCGATCTCCCACTGCACCTCGCGCTGCGGGTCTTCGCTGGCCAGTTCTTCCAGCAAACGGGTCGCCAGCGCGCTGACATTCACCGGTTGGCGCTGCAGCTCACCGCGGCCATATTGAGACAACTTCAGCAGGCCGTCGATCAGCTCGCCCATCTTGCGGCTGGCCGCTTTGATGCGCGCGAGGTGGGAGCGGCTGTCGGCATCGAGCGTGAGACTGTCTTCTTCGATCGCCTGCGCAAAACCGTTGATGAGGCGCAGCGGCGAGCGCAGGTCGTGCGCCACCGCGTAGGAGTAGCTCTCCAGCTCGTCGTAGGCGTCCTTGAGCTCGCGCGTGCGTTCCTGGATGCGGTGCTCCAGCGTGGCGTTGAGGGTGAGCACCTCGCGTTCGGCTTGTTTGCGCTGGGTGATGTCCTGGGTGATACCGAATGCGCGCACCACGCGCCCGCCGGCATCGCGCTCAAACTCGGCCTGCATGCTGAACCAGCGTTCCTCGCCGTGGACCCGTGCGCGGTAGGAGGCGTCGAACGGGCGAGCTCCGCTCAGCGCGTCGGTCCAGTCTTGCCACAAGCGCGCCTGATCGGCCGGGTCCACCAATTGCCACAGCTCTTCGCCGCTGAACTCTGAACGCAGCAGTCCCAGGCTGCGGTACGAGTCGCCCAGGGCATGAAACTGTCCCTCCGACGGGCCGATGTCGGCCCGCCAACGCGCAAAGCCGGCCAGCTTCTGCGCCTGCAACATCAGGCGCTCGCTGTCGCGCAAGGCGCTCTCGACCGCCTTGAGCGCCGTGGTGTCCTGCACCACCGCGACCAGGTAAGCCGGCGTGTTCTCGGCGGACTGGATCATCGCCACCGTGAGTTGCATCCAGACCGTGCTGCCGTTCTTGTGTCGGTAGCGCTTGTTCAGCGAGTAGGCGCGCCGCTGCTCGGCCAATGCCTCGCTCAACAGGTTTTCGTTGGGTGCGACGTCCTCCGGATAGGTGATGTCGTGGAAACGGGTGTGCAGCAACTCGTTGACGTTGTAGCCGAGCAAATCACAGAAGGTCTGGTTGACCCGGATGATGCGGCCCTCCAGATCGGCGTGGACGATGCCCGCCGCTGCGTGGTTGAAGGTGTCCAGGAAGTACTGCTGGCTTTGTCGCGCGAGGCGGCCAGCCTCTTGCAAGCGCCGGTTCTTGGTTTGCATCAACCCGATCGCACCGACCACCACCACCTGGGTCGCCAGATGCCAGAGGTTGAGCCAAAAGGCTTCGACCGGATCGTGAATCGCAAATGTGCCGGTCGGTGCAATCAGAAAAAAATTCAACAGCACCATGCCGAGCAGGGTGCTGACCATGCCACAGGCAAAGCCACCGTAGAGCGCCGCCAACGCGCCCGCCAGCGAGAAGGTGATGAAGCGACCACCCGACTCTGCGGGAGCCAGGCTGGTGCGCAACAAAAGCGCCAGCAGGGTCAGGCCGATGGCGACACCGAAGCGCATCCACACAGCCTGCGTCTGGGGTTCCCAGGCCAGCAGACGATCGAACCATCGCGTGTCGCCAGTGGGCGTGTTGTTGATTGGCGTTTCCATGTGCAGCCTCGATGGTACCCACGCGACCGGGCCGCAGGTGAGTCTCAGCCGGACATCGCCTTCAACATGCCTTCGATCGCCGCTGCGGTCTCCTGCGGTTTTTCCATCGGGAACAGGTGGCTGCCCTCGATCATCTGCAGGCGCTCGGGGTGTGTGGCGCCCACCAGTCTGCGGGTCATCGCCATGCCCACCTGCTGCATCTCCAGCGACTCGGTGCCACCCAGAAAGCCCACCGGGCAGTCCAGCGGATGGCGGCGCAGCAGCCGGTCGAGGTTGTGCGGCAAGCTGTTGTAGATCGCGGTCTCGATCTCGCGCTCGAAACTGAGCACGCGCCGCGGCCCCTGGACGGTGTCGGTGTCGTGTGTGGCGTGATCGATGTAGTCGCGCAGGACCTGGGGTTCCCAGCGGGCAAAGGCCTTCTTGTGGGCAAAGTGCTCCAGTGCGGCCTGTGCGTCGGGCCAGGCGTTGCGCCGGCGCCGGCTGACCTTGCCCGGCGAGATCGAACCCACGAGCTGGGTGTGTTTGATCAGCCCCAGGGTGCGCGCGCGCCAGCCGCCGAGCACCGGCGAATCGATCAGCAGCACACCGCGCACCGCCTGACCGCCCAGACGGGGATGTCGCGCGGCGCACATCAGGCTCAGGAAGCCGCCCAGCGAGTGTCCGACCAGCCAGGCGCCACCGCCGTTGTGCTCGATCTCGGGCGCGGCGAAATCGGCGAGCTGCTGCACCAGGTGCGGCCAGTTGCTGGTGACCGGGTAGGCCGGGTCGTGGCCGAATTTTTCCACTGCGCGCACCACATGGCCGCGCGCGCGCAACGAGCGGAACAGGCTGGCGTAGGTGCTGGCCGGGAAACTGTTGGCGTGGGAAAAGATGATCAGGGACATGCTGGTTCGCCGCGGTCGAAGGCGCAGACGATACCGTAGCCGGCCAGCGACACCACCCACGGCAGCGGCACCTGCGCGACAGCCCGGCACGACGCCAGGTCGCGCACACCGCCGCCGCGATGCCCTGCGACTCGCGCAAGGCGGGGGCACCGGTTTCGTCGCCGGGCCGCCCCAAGGCGAAACAGCCCCCTCGGGGGGGGCAGCGACCCGCGCAGCGGCGGAGCGCGGGGGTACCGGGTTCGTCGCCGGGCCGCCCCAAGGCGAAACAGCCCCCTCGGGGGGGGCAGCGACCCGCGCAGCGGCGGAGCGCGGGGGTACCGGGTTCGTCGCCGGGCCGCCCCAAGGCGAAACAGCCCCCTCGGGGGGGCAGCGACCCGCGCAGCGGCGGAGCGTGGGGGCGCCGGTGCCTCTAGATCAGCTTCTCGCGCTCGTTGGTGATCTTGCGCAGCGGCTGGTGGCGCTCGCTGGTGTCCATCAGCGGGGTCCTGCTGGGTGTGTCGTCCCAGTCGGGGTGATCGATGCTGTCGAACACTTCACGCAGCTTCTGCCCCCAGGTCTGCCGCAGCATGCGCATGTAGGGGTTGTGTTCGTCGATGCAGGCGATGCGATCGCAGGCCAATTGGTCTGCCTGGTACACCGCCAGATCGAGCGGCAGGCCCACGGTGAGGTTGGACTTGAGTGTGGAATCCATGGACACCAGCACACATTTGGCCGCCTCGTCCAGCGGTGTGTCGGGTGTGATCACGCGGTCGAGCACCGGCTTGCCGTACTTGGATTCGCCAATCTGGAAAAACGGTGTCTCGGCCGTGGCCTCGATGAAATTGCCAGCCGAATAGACCTGAAACAGGCGCATGCCTTCGCCGCGGATCTGGCCGCCGAAGATCATGGAAACATTGAAATCCAGACCCGCGCGTTTGAGCGAGTCCCCGTCGCGCTCGTAGACGTGGCGCACGGCCGAACCCAGCACACGGGCCGCGTCGAACATGCTGCTGGCGTTCCAGATCGTGACCGGTTCGCCCCCATCGGGGTGGGGCAGTTTTTCCACCTGGAGGATTTCGCGCACCGACTGCGAAATGCTGAGGTTGCCGGCCGAGAGCAGGCACATGAAACGGTCGCCGGGCTTTTCGTAGACGATCATCTTGCGAAAGGTGCTGATCTGGTCCAGGCCGGCGTTGGTGCGCGAGTCGGAGAGGAAGACCATGCCGGCGCGGAGTCTGACGGCGACGCAGTAAGTCATGGCGGGTTCCGGGCGATCTTCTTGAGTTGGTAAAGCTGGTCCAGCGCTTCGCGCGGGGACAGGGTGTCGGGATCGATCCGGTCGAGCGCGTGCTGTAGCGGGTGAATCTCGGGCTCGGCGCTGGCCGGGGGCGGTGCAAACAGGTCGACCTGGCTGCGCTGCTGGTCGCTGTGGGTTTCGAGCGCGGCCAGCGCGGCGCGTGCGTGCTGCACCACAGCGCCAGGCACGCCGGCCAGGCGCGCCACCTGGATGCCATAGCTGCGGCTGGCCGGGCCGGGTTCAATCTGGTGCAGGAACACGATGCCCGCCTTGCCGCCGCCCTCGACCGCACTGACGTGCACGTTGACTGCCGCGTGGTGGCTGGCCGGGAATTCCGTGAGCTCGAAATAGTGGGTGGCAAACAGGGTGAAGCAGCGTGCCTTGTCGTGCAGGTGCGCGGCGATGGCACCGGCCAGCGCCAGGCCGTCGAAGGTCGAGGTGCCGCGTCCGATCTCGTCCATCAGTACCAGGCTCTGCGGCGTTGCGGCGTGCAGGATCTGCGCCGCCTCGGTCATCTCGACCATGAAGGTGGACTGCGCATTGGCCAGGTCGTCGGCGGCGCCGATGCGGGTGTGGATGGCATCGATAGGCCCCAGGCGACAGGCCTGGGCCGGCACGTAACTGCCCATGCTCGCGAGCAGAACGATCACCGCCACCTGGCGCATGTAGGTGCTCTTGCCGCCCATGTTGGGGCCGGTGATGACCTGCATCCGCGCCTTGGGGCCCATCACGGTGTTGTTGGCGATGAAGCTGCCGCCACCGGTCTCGTTCAGCCGTGCTTCCACCACCGGATGCCGACCGGCGCGGATCTCGATGCAGGGCTCGGCGACAAACTGCGGCGCATGCCAGTTCAGCGTGAGCGAGCGCTCGGCCAGGGCACACAGGGCGTCAAGCGCGGCGATGGCGCGTGCCACACGGGTCAGTGGCTCGACGAAGCCTTGCAGATCGTCGAGCAGGGCGTCGAACAGCTGCTTCTCGCGTGCCAGCGCACGGTCCTGAGCGCTGAGCGCCTTGTCCTCGAACGCCTTGAGCTCGGGTGTGATGAAACGCTCGGCGTTCTTGAGCGTCTGGCGCCGGCGGTAGTCTTCGGGCACCTTGCTGGCCTGGCCTTGTGTGACCTCGATGTAGAAACCGTGCACCTTGTTGAACTGCACCCGCAGGTTGTTGATGCCGGTGCGCTCGCGCTCGCGCACTTCGAGCGCGAGCAGAAAGTCGTCGCAGTGGTTCTGGATGCCGCGCAGCTCGTCGAGATCGGCGTCGAAACCGTCGGCGATCACACCGCCGTCGCGCACCAGCGCGGCCGGTTCGGGCTGCAGTGCGCGCTGCAGCAGCGCCGCACAGCCGGCGGGTGGCAACAGGTCGCAGCACAGACGGTGCAGCAGTGAAGCGTCGGGCTGACCTTGCAGCGTTTGAGCGAGCTGCTCCGCGCGGCTGAGCGTGAGCCCCAGGCCAACCAGCTCGCGCGGGCGTACCTGGCGCAACGCGGTGCGCGCGGTGATGCGCTCGACATCGCTGGCGCCCTTGAGCGCGGCGCGCAGGCGTTCGCCCAGGCCGTCGCGCAGGACGGTGATGGCACCCTGGCGCTCGCGGGCTTGCGCGCGATCGCGCCGCGGCTCCAGCAGCCAGCTGCGCAGGGCGCGGCTGCCCATGCCGGTGGCGCAGACGTCCAGCAGCGACAGCAGGGTGGGCCGGGTTTCGCCGCGCAGTGTGTGGGTGAGCTCCAGGTTGCGCCGGGTGTTGGGCGGCAGGTCGATCAGCTCGTCGCTGCGTGCCACGCGCAGGCTGCTCACGTGCGTCAGCGATCGGCCCTGTGTGTGCTCGGCGTATTCCAGCAGCGCAGCGGCCGCGGCATGGGCGTCGGGAAGGTCCTGCGCGTCCCAGGCGGCAAGGCTGGCGGCCTGCAGCTGGGCCAGCAGCTTGCGCTCGCCCAGCGCCGCGTCGAATGCCCAGGCGGGCCGCAGCACCGCGACCGCGCGTGTGCCACCCGCCTGCGGCTGCCCGGCCAGTGCGATCACGCGCTGCTCGAAGGCTGTGCTGGCGTCGGCGCTGTAGAGCAACTCGCCGGGCGCAATGCGCGCCAGCCAGTCGGCCAGCTCGTCGCTGCCACATTCGGCAAGAAACACAATGCCCTGTGTGACCGAGAGCCAGGCCAGACCCAGGCCGCTGCGCGCGCCCGGGTGCACCGCCATCAGCAGCGCCTCGCTCTTGTCGGACAGCAGCTCGGCATCGGTCAGCGTGCCTGGCGTGACGACCCGCACCACCTTGCGTTCCACCGGGCCTTTGGCGGTGGCCACATCGCCCACCTGCTCGCAGATCGCGACCGACTCACCCAGCTTGATCAGCCGGGCCAGGTAGTTGTCGACCGAATGAAAGGGCACGCCGGCCATCACCACCGGCGCACCACCCGACTGGCCGCGCTGGGTCAGTGTGATGTCGAGCAGGCGCGCGGCCTTTTCGGCGTCGGCAAAAAACAGCTCGTAAAAATCGCCCATCCGGTAGAACACCAGGGTGTTCGGGTACCCGGCCTTGATGGTCAGGTACTGCTGCATCATGGGCGTGTGTTTGTCCAGCGGGGCGTTCAAGGTCGGTCTCGTCGGGCGATTCGTGGCGGCCGGCCACTTTAGCAGGCCAATTCAAGCCATTGGATGGCCTCGGCTTGCTTCACAATGGCCGCCAAACACCGTTCCAGATCCCCGATTTGCCGATGTCACCAGAACCGAGCCGACCCGACAGCCCAAGTGATGTGCCCCCGGCAACCGGGCCGGGGCTGGCGGTATCCGCCACCTCGCTGCCCTACGAGGCGATGTTCCTCGCTTCGCCGTTGCCGGCCAGCGTGAGCCGCCTGAGCGACGGACGCCTGATCGCGGCCAACGATCTCTGGCTGGCGATGGCCGGGTGGGAGCGCGACGCGGTGATCGGGCGTACCTCGGTGGAGCTGGGGCTCTGGCCCAGCGAAGCGCAGCGACAGGCCTTTGTCGACAACCTGAGCCCATTGCAGCAGACCCGCACGCTGCGGCTGGCCCAGGGCATCAAGCACAGTGTGCGGCTGCATGCTGTGCGGATCGAGGCCGAGATTGGGACGTTGTTGCTGACTTTTGCGGTGGAGGTCACGCGCGAGATCGATGCAGAGCGTGCCCGCGAGCGCAGCGAGGCGGATTTGGAAACGTCCAACCTGTCGCTCGAGCGCCGCCTGGAACTGCACGCGGCGCTGGAGAAGCTGGCCCACGTGGGCCATTGGACCAATGCCGCCGATGACCAGCGGGTGCACTGGTCACCCGGCCTGTACGAGATCACCGGATTGCCGCCGGACAAGGTCTTGCTGCGCACCGATGTGCGCAGCTATGTCCACCCCGACGATCGCGCGGCCTGGCTGGCGGCACGCGCCGCTTGCGACGAACGTGAAATCGACTTCCGCTGGCTGCATCCCGACGGACGCTTGCGCTGGTTTCGCACCCGCATGGGCCGCACCGCGGTGGCGGGCAACCCGCAGACCGATTTTGGTGTGGTGCAGGACATCACCACCGCACGCGGCGCCAGCGTGCGTCTGGCCGAGCAGCTCGCCTTGCTGCAGAACATCGCCACCCGCGTGCCGGGCATGATGTACCGCGCACAACTGTTGCCCGATGGCCGCAGCGTGATCTCCTATGTGAACGAGCAGGCGCGCGAGATGCTCGAGGTGGAGCCCGCAGAGCTGCGGCGCGATGCGCGGATCTTTTTCAAGCGTGTGCACCCCGACGATTTTTCTGCCGTGCAGCGCTCGCTGGAAAATTCGCGAAAAAATCTGACGGTCTGGCGTCAGACCTATCGGGTCTGCCTGTCGGGCGACCGCACACGCTGGTACAGCGTGGAGGCGGCACCGCAGGCCGAGGACGACGGCTCGGTGGTCTGGCACGGTTTCAACTCCGATGTCACCGAGGCCCGGCTGGCCGCGCAGCGGCTCGAGCGCCAGCAACGCATGCTGGAGGCGGTGCGGCTGGCGCAGGCGCTCTACATCGAGGCCGACGACAAGCGCGGCGCGTTCGAGGGCTTGTTGGCAGCCTTCCTGGACCTGACCGGCAGCAGCTACGGTTTTGTGGGCGAGGTGCATTACAACGAAGACGGCACGCCGTATCTGCGCACCCACGCGATCACCAACATCGCCTGGGACGATGCGTCACAGAGTCGCTACGATGAGCAGATGGACGCTGGCATGGCGTTTCGCAACCTGCACTCGCTGTTTGGCCAGGCCCTGATCACGGGCCAGCCGGTGATTGCCAACGATCCGCACCACGATCCCCGCGCCGCCGGTCTGCCACCAGGTCATCCGGCGATGGATGCGTTCCTGGGCATTCCGCTGGCGGTGGGGGATCGGCTGGTGGCCATGGTCGGGCTGGCCAACCAGCCCGGCGGTTACAGCCCCGATGACATCGAATTTCTGCAGCCGCTGCTGGGCACGGTGCGCCAGCTGGTGCTGGCCTGGCGCGGGCACGCCGAGAGGCAGCGCACATGGGCCGCGCTGGAGCACGCCAGCCGGGAGCTGGCCGAGAAGAGCGAGGCTTTGCAGGTCACGCTGGACAGCATCAGCCAGGGCCTGACCAAAGTGGATACCAGTGGACGCATCCTGATCTACAACCAGCGCGTGCTGGAGCTGCTGGACCTGCCCGAATCCTTGCTGCGCACACAGCCGGTGCACGAGGATATCGTGCGCTACCAGCGCGAGCGGGGTGACTTTGGCGAGGGCATGTCCCTGGTCGAGCCCGACGCCCGCCCCTACGTGGCGCAGCAGCGCGATGCACCGGCGCCCAACCGCTACTGGCGCAAGACCCGCGATGGGCGCACGCTGGACATCCGCTCGCGCAGCCTGCCCGATGGCGGCCTGGTGCGCACATTCACCGATGTCACCTCGTACATCGAGGTGCAAGAGGCCTTGCGCGACCAGCGCCAGCGCCTGGCCTGGGTGCTTGAGGGCACGCGCCCCGGTATCTGGGAAACCAATCTGGAGCAGAGCACCCTCAAAATCAACGCCCGCTGGGCCGAGATGCTGGGCTACCAGCAGGCCGAACTCGAACCCATGAATTTCGAGGCCTGGCAGTCTCTGCTGCACCCCGAGGATCTGCTGCGCGCCGATGCCCTGCGCGATCTGCACCTGGAAGGCCGGCTGCCGTACTACGAATGCGACATCCGCATGCGCCACAAGCTCGGGCACTGGGTCTGGATCAACACCCGGGGTCGCGTGCACCAGCGGGACGCCCAGGGCCGCGCGATCTTCATGTCGGGCACCCACATCGACATCAGCGAACGTGTGGCCGCCCAGGAAGAGGCGCGCGCGCTCAACGCCAGCCTGGAGCAGCGCGTGAGCGAACGCACCGCCGAGCTCGAACGCACCATGCGCGACATGGAGGCCATTGCCTATTCGATTGCACACGATCTGCGTGCGCCGCTGCGCTCGGTCAACGGTTTCTCGGCGCTGATCGAGGAAGAAGAGGGCGAACGGCTCAGCCCTGGCGTGCGCGACATGTTTGGGCGCATCAACCGATCATCTCAACGCATGGGGCAGATGATCACCGACATGCTGGAGCTGCTGCGGGTGGTGCGGGTGGAGCTGGAGGCGGTGCCGGTGGACATGCAGGCGCTGGTCGAGACGGTGGTCGACGAACTTGCGCCCGACACACGACAGGTCGAGTACGACATCGGACGCCTGCCAACCGTGCTGGGCGATGCCACCCTGTTGCGCCAAGTGCTGGTGAACCTGGTGGACAACGCGTTGAAGTACGCCCGCCACCGCGCACCGCCGCGTGTCGCGCTGGGCTTCGACGAGGGACTGGGTGCGTTCTGGTTGCGCGACAACGGCATGGGCTTCGACATGGCGCATGCAGACAAGCTGTTTGGCCTGTTTCAGCGCCTGCACGCGGGCTCCGAGGTGCCGGGCACCGGCGTCGGTCTGGCGATCGTGGCGCGCATCATCGAGCGCCACGGCGGACGCATCTGGGCCGATGCGGTGCCCGACGAAGGAGCCACCTTCTGGTGGACCCTGCCGCTGTCCTGAAGGTAGCGGGTGCCGCTCAGAAGGTCGCCGGGCCTGGGTCGCCCACGGCGTCTTGATCGCCGTCCGGCGTGTCAGGGAGATCGTCGGTGTCCGGCTGGGGGCGCGCCTGGCGCCGCGCCGCTTTGTCGCCCGCGCTGGCGAACTTGCTGTACTTGCCGATCGTGCCGACCAGCTGGCCGTAGATGCGCGGGTTGGCGGCCATACATTCCTTCTGCTCCAGGAAGTCAGACTCGCCGGAGAAGTTGCCGACCAGGCCACCGGCCTCGGTGACAAGCAAGGCCCCGGCGGCCACGTCCCAGGGCGACAGGCCCATCTCGAAGAAGCCGTCGGTGAAGCCGGCGGCCACATAGGCCAGATCGAGGGCGGCCGAGCCGGGGCGGCGCAGGCCGGCGCAGCGTGGCATCACCTCACCCATCATCTGCAGGTAGGTCTGGAAGGCGTCGCCCGGGCGGAACGGAAAACCGGTGGACAGCAGGCATTCGCGCAGACCGGTGCGCTTGGCCACCCGGATGCGCCGGTCGTTCAGGTAGGCGCCGCGTCCGCGTGTGGCGCAGAACAGGTCGTTGCGCGAAGGGTCGTAGACAACCGCCTGCTCCAGCCGATTGCCGACCATGAGCGCGATGCTCACGCAGTAGACCGGGAAGCCGTGAATGAAGTTGGTGGTGCCGTCCAGCGGGTCGATGATCCACACATGGTCGGCGCCGCCATGGCGCCCGGGCCGCTTGCCCGACTCCTCGGCCCAGATCGCGTGGTCCGGGTAGGCCGTGAGCAAGGTGTCGATGATGGCGGCCTCCGCCTTGTGGTCGACCTCGGTGACAAAATCGTTGGTCTGCTTGACGGAGACCCGCACCGACTCCACATCCAGCGCCGCGCGGTTGATCAGGGTTCCGGCGGTACGGGCGGCCTTGATGGCCACGTTGAGCATGGGGTGGAGATTGGTCGACATGGGTTGTGTACCTTGACGCGGCCACCAGGGGCCGCACAACAGGGGAAGAGCAGAAATGCCGAGGCGATGCTGCGGCGACAATGCAGGCAATTTTAACGACTCGACCCGTGAGCGGTGGACGCGCTGCCAGCAGACACCGCAGAACCGGCGTTGCCGGACTGCCGGTGTGGCCCCCTTGGGGGGTGGCGCAACGCGGCGGGGGGGCTTATCCATGCACACACGATTCATCCTGATCCAGACCAGCCACGCCGGCAACGTGGGCGGGGTGGCCCGCGCCATGAAGGTGATGGGTTTTGACGACCTGGTGCTGGTGGCGCCGCGCTGGGCCAATGTGCTCAAACGCGAAGAGACGATCCAGCGCGCCAGTGGCGCCAACGATGTGCTGGCCAAGGCACGCATCGTGGACTCGCTCGACGAGGCACTCGAGGGTGTGAACCACCTCTGCGCCACTGCCATGACACCGCGCGACTTTGGTCCGCCCACCCGCGCGCCGCGTGAACATTTCAGCAGCTTGCTGGCACCGGCCCAGGAGCGGCCCAGGGGCGTGGCGTTTCTGTTTGGTTCGGAGCGATTCGGCATGCGCAACGAGGACGTGTACCGCTGCCACGCCTGCCTGAACATCCCGACCGATCCGCAGTTCGGTTCGCTCAACCTGGCGGCGGCGGTGCAGCTGATTGCCTACGACTGGCGCCAGGCGCTCGGCGGGTTTGCGCCTGTTGCCACCGAGGCGCCGCGCGCGCAGGCCGACGCACAATCGGTGGCCGGCATGTTGCAGCACCTGGAGCAGGCGCTGGTGGCCATCGATTTTCTCGATCCGGCTGCGCCCAAAAAACTCATGCCCCGGCTCAACCAGCTGTTCAACCGCGCCGCACCCGGTGAGGAAGAAATTCACATCCTGCGCGGCGTGGCCAAGGCGATGCTGCAAGCGGCCGAGCGCGCCAAACGATAGACTGCTTTTCCATGCTTGACCGATTCCGTTCCGATATCCAGTGCGTGCTCGAACGCGACCCCGCTGCGCGCAGCACCTGGGAGGTCATCACCTGCTACCCCGGCCTGCACGCGGTCTGGTTGCACCGCCCGGCGCACTGGTGCTGGCACCACGGTTTCAAGTGGCTCGGCCGATTCATCTCGAACCTGGCGCGTTTCCTCACCGGCATCGAAATCCACCCGGGTGCCAAGGTGGGCGAGCGCGTGTTCTTCGACCACGCGATGGGGGTGGTGGTGGGCGAGACGGCCGAGATCGGCGACGGTTGCACCATCTACCAGGGCGTGACACTCGGCGGCACCTCGCTCTACAAAGGCGCTAAGCGGCACCCCACACTGGGCCGCGACGTGGTGGTGAGCGCGGGTGCCAAGGTGCTCGGCGGTTTCGAGGTGGGTGATGGCGCCAAGATCGGCAGCAACGCGGTGGTCATCAAGCCGGTGCCTGCGGGCGCCACCGCGGTGGGCATCCCGGCGCGCATCATCCCGAGCAAGAGTGGTGAGAGCGCCGACGTCACGGAAGACAAGCCCAAGTTCCAGGCCTACGGCATCACCCAGGAGGACGACCCGCTGTCGCAGGCGATGCGCGGCCTGATCGACAGCGCGGGCAGCCAGGAGCACCAGATTGCTCTGTTGTGGCAGGCGATCGAGAAGCTCAACGGCTGCCTGAAAAACGGCGACTGCCTGCCCGAAGACGCGGCCCGCCAAGGGTCGTTCGAGGCCGAAAAGCTCAACCAGCTGGTCGGGAAATAGCGCCGGGGCGGGTGACCGCCCAGCGCCCGCTCACAGCTCGGTGCGCAGCCGCCAGATCTCGGGGAACAGCACCACGTCGAGCATCTTGCGCAGGTAGCTGACGCCACCGGTGCCGCCGGTGCCGCGTTTGAAACCGATAATGCGCTCCACCGTGGTCACGTGGCGGAAGCGCCAGAGCCGGAAGGCGTCTTCCAGGTCGGTGAGTTCTTCGCCCAGCTGGTACAGGTCCCAATGTTCTCGCGGGTTGCGGTACACCTGCAGCCAGGCCTGCTGCACCGCGTCGCTGGCGGTGTAGGGCTGTGTCCAGTCGCGCTCGGTGTGGCTGGCAGGCACCGGCAGGCCACGACGCGCCAGCAGCCGCAGCGACTCGTCGTACAGCGAGGGCGCGACATAGGCCGCCTGCACCAGGGCCGCGCGCTCGGGGTGGTGGGCGTGGGGCTTGAGCATGGCGGCGTTCTTGTTGCCCAGCGCGAACTCGATGCAGCGGTACTGGAAACTCTGGAAACCGCTGGATGGGCCGAGGTAGGGCCGGATCGCACTGTATTCGGGCGGCGTCATGGTGGCGAGCACGTCCCAGGCGTGCACCAGCTGCTCCAAGATTTTGGAGACGCGGGCCAGCATCTTGAACGCCGAGGGCAGGTCGTCGGCGGCGACACAGCGCAGCGCAGCGCCGAGCTCGTGCAGCATGAGTTTCATCCAGAGCTCGCTGGTCTGGTGCTGCACGATGAACAGCATCTCGTCGTGGGCTGGCGAAAGCGGTTTTTGCGCGCCGAGGATGGCGTCGAGCTGCAAATAGTCGCCGTAGCTCATGTCGTGGCTGAAATCGAGCTGGGCGTTTTCCTCAAACACGATGGCCTCGGTGGCCGAAGGTGTCGAGCTGGGCGGGGTGTCGTGGTGTGGGCAGGTCATGTGGGTTTCTCAGGTCACGGCGTGTTTTGCGTTGAACTCGGGACGCTGCCATTCACCCGTTTCGAGCACCTGGCGCAGCTGTTCCACTGCATTCCAGACATCTTCAAAACCGAGATAAAGCGGTGTGAAGCCGAAGCGCAGGATGTCCGGGTGGCGGTCACCGTCGCCAGCGCGAAAGTCGCCGACCACGCCGCGCGCGATCAGGGCTTGCACGATGGCGTAGGCGCCTGAGTCGCCGCCGACAGCCCCCTCGGGGGGCAGCAACCCGCGCAGCGGTGGCGCGTGGGAATCCGGCTCCCTGCTCAGGCAGACCTGGGAGCCACGGTGGACGTGATTTTTGGGTGTCGCCAGACCCAGCCCATGCCCGGCGCAGCGTTCTTCCACCAGCGCGATGAACAGGTCGGTCAGTGCGAGCGACTTGGTGCGCAGCGCAGCCATGCCGCCCAGCGGCTCGGCGGCAAGGGTGGCATCGAGGCCACATTCCAGCGCGGCCAGGCTGATGATGGGCTGGGTGCCACACTGGTAACGTGTGATGCCGGCAGCGGGCTGGTAGCCGGGCGCGAAGGCGAAGGGTGCGGCGTGGCCCCACCAGCCGGCCAGCGGTTGCCAGCAGCGGTCGGTGTGGCGCGGGTTCACCCAGACGAAGGCGGGCGCGCCGGGGCCGCCGTTGAGGTACTTGTAGCCGCAGCCCACCGCGAAGTCGGCACGGGAGGCGCTCAGGTCCACCGGCACGGCACCGGCGCTGTGCGCCAGGTCCCAGACCATCAGCGTGCCGTTGGCGTGTGCGGCGGCGGTGACCGCGGCCATGTCGTGCATGGCGCCGGTGCGGTAGTTCACGTGGGTGAGCATGAGCACAGCGACTTCGGGCGTGAGTGCGGTGGCGATCTCTTCGGGCTCGACCAGCCGCAATTCGAGGCCGCGTTCCTTGCAGATCGCTTCGGCGATGTAGAGGTCGGTGGGGAAGTTGCTGCGCTCGCTCACGATGTGCCGGCGGTGCGGTGCGTCGGCGGCGGTGATGCTGAGTGCGGCCGAGAGCACCTTGTAGAGGTTGATCGAGGTGGTGTCGGCCGCCACGACCTCGCCGGGCCCGGTGCCGATCAGGCGCGCGATCTTGTCGCCCACGGTTTGCGGCAGTGCGAACCAGTGGTTTTTGTTCCAGCTCTGGATCAGGTCGATGCCCCATTCGCGGGTCACCACATCGGCCACACGCGCGGGCGCGGTCTTGGGCAAGACGCCAAGCGAGTTGCCGTCGAGGTAGATCACGCCGGGCGGCAGCTGGAACCGGTCGCGCAGGCTGCGCAGCGGGTCCTGGGCGTCAAGCGCCTGGCAGTGTTGCAAGGTGATGGTCATGGGAACAGATGCAAAGAGGGCTGGCGTGATGGTGGTGGCGGGACCCAGGATCACCGCGGAGCCGGATTTGCCGGGCCGCTGGTGATGCCCCCTGGGGGGCGGCGCCCCAGGCGCTTCGGGGGGAGTTCTCTCAATATTGCCCGGACCGGGCTGGCGTCCGCGGTCATGAGTTTCAGGGGCAGGGCGATCAGTTCGTAGTCGCCTTCGGGCACGTCGTCGAGCAGCAGGTTTTCCAACACACGCAGGCCGCGCCGGCGGATCGTCTGGTGGCTGGGCAGGCGCTTGCTGTCGGCCGGGTCGATGCTGGCGCTGTCGGTGCCGATCAGCAGCACGCCGAGATCGGCCAGTTGCTCGATCGTCTCGGGCGCGAAGGCGGGCAGGGTGGTGTCGAAACGGGTTTGTGGCATCTGCTGGTACACGCGGACCAGAACCCTCGATGGCAGGCCGTCCAGATGCAGAGCGAGATGCTCGGGCCGCACCAGCGGGCCACAGCCGATGGCGTGGATCACGCGGCAGGGCCCGAGGTAGGGCGTGAGGTCCAGTGCCCCTGCCGCCGCACCTTGCGGGTCGTAGTGCAGCGGCGCGTCGGCGTGGGCCCCGGCGTGGGGCGAGAGCGTGATCGCGCTCACGTTGACCGGGCAGCCCGGCCCCAGCGTGGCCGACCAGTGTTGCTGGTAGGCGGTGTCGCCGGGGAAGACCGGGGTGTTGGTCTGCAGGGGTGGGGAGATGTCCCAGAGCTGTGGCATGGCACAGACGGTACCCAAGCTGGCGCGTGGTGGTGTCGGTTTTTTCCAACAGATGAAACGGGCAGCGGCTCGATCCGATGGACCGTGCACCGGTCGATTTGATGAACATCAAGGAGGTCGATTTTTTGGATGCCGGGTGTGTTCTTCAGCCCCGTTTAAGTAGAGAATAAGAATCGTTATCAATCATACAGCCATGGACACACCGATGAAATCGCCCGTCACCACCCGGGGCCTGGATCAGTGGCCCAGCCAGATCTGGGCCGAAATCGTCTCGCTGGTGCCCGCAGGGGATGAAGAGGAGCGCGCGGTGCTGCTGCGCTTGCTGGAGATCGGATTTCTGCCCGGTGAGGCGGTGCGGGTGATCGCCAAGGGCCTGCCGGGCGGTGATCCGCTGGCGGTGCGTGTGGGCCACACCACCTTTGCTTTGCGCCGGCACGAGGCGGCGATGATCCAGGTGCAGGCTGGCGCGGGGAGTGTGTGATGAACGCCATCGCTTCCGAACCGATGCGCATCGCGCTGCTGGGCAACCCCAACTGCGGCAAGACCGCGCTGTTCAACCTGCTGACGGGCAGCCGCCAGAAGGTGGCCAACTACGCCGGCGTGACGGTCGAGCGCAAGGAAGGCACGCTGACCACCCCGCAGGGGCGGCAGGTGATGGTGCTCGATCTGCCCGGGGCCTACAGCCTGAACGCGATGAGCGCGGACGAGGCGCTCACGCGCGACATCATCACCGGCCAGCGACCGCAGGATCCGCTGCCCGATTTGGTGGTGTGTGTGGTCGACGCCACCAACCTCAAACTCAACCTGCGCCTGGTGCTGGAGGCGCGTGCGCTCGGCCTGCCCATGGTGCTGGCGCTCAACATGGGCGATCTGGCGCGGCAGTCGGGCATCCTGGTGGACACCCAGCGGCTCGCGCGCGAGCTGGGCATGCCGGTGGTGGAGACCGTGGGCGTGCAGCACGACGGCGCGCGAGCCCTGCTCGAACAGCTGGACCGTCTGCCCCTGCTGCCGCCATCCAGCGACAGCACCGGTGACGCGGCCGGCTGGCATGCGAGCACGGTGGAGCAGGTGATGGCCACGCAGCAAGCGGTGCGCCGCATCGTGGCGCAAGCGGTGCAGCAACCCGCCAACACCCTGGCGCTCGACGACGCGATCGATCGCGTGGTGCTGCACCCGCTGTGGGGCATGCTGCTGCTTGCCCTCACCTTGTTCCTGATGTTCCAGGCGGTGTTCAGCTGGGCCGCCTGGCCGATGGACCTGATCACCGCCAGTGTGCAACGTGTGTCCGATGGCGTGCAGGCCGTGCTGCCGGCCGGCCCGCTGACCAGCCTGCTCACCGATGGTGTGATCGCCGGCGCCGGCAGCGTGCTGGTGTTCCTGCCGCAGATCCTGGTGCTGTTTTTCTTCATCCTGGTGCTGGAAGACTCGGGCTACCTGCCGCGCGCGGCCTTTCTGCTTGACCGGGTGATGGGCACGGTGGGCCTGTCGGGCCGCTCCTTCATTCCCCTGCTGTCCAGCTTTGCCTGCGCGGTGCCGGGTGTGATGGCCACACGCACCATCACCCACTGGCGCGACCGGCTGGTGACCATCATGATCGCGCCGCTCATGACCTGTTCGGCCCGGTTGCCGGTGTACGCCCTGCTCATCAGCGCCTTCATCCCTTCGCGCACGGTGGCAGGGGTGTTCAATCTGCAAGGGCTGGTGATGTTCGGTCTGTACCTGGGCGGCATCCTCTCGGCGATGGCGGTCGCGGGGGTGTTCATGCTCTGGCGTGGTCACGCGCGCCCCACGCCGCTCATCATGGAGCTGCCCACCTACCGCTGGCCGAGTGTGCGCAACTTGGTGCGTGGCCTGTACGAGCGTGCGGTGATTTTTGTGCGTCGGGTGGGGGGCATCCTGCTGGCGCTGACCATCCTGCTGTGGTTTCTTTCGTCCTACCCCGGTGCGCCGGCGGACGCGACCGGCCCCGCCATCCTGTACAGCTTTGCCGGGCGCATCGGCCAGTGGCTGGAGCCGCTGGTGGCGCCGATCGGTTTCAACTGGCAGATCGCGATCGCGCTGGTGCCGGGCATGGCGGCGCGCGAGGTGGCGGTGGGGGCGCTGGGCACGGTGTACGCGCTCTCGGCCACCGGCGACGACACCGCAGCGCAGCTCGGTGTGCTCATCGGCCAGAGCTGGTCGCTGGCCACCGCGCTCTCGCTGCTGGTCTGGTACGTGTTTGCGCCGCAGTGCATCTCGACCCTGGTGGCGGTGAAGCGCGAGACCAACGGCTGGCGCTATCCGCTGCTGATGACGGGCTATCTGTTCGCCCTGGCCTACGTGGCCAGCTTTGTCACCTACCGGGTCGCGCTGGCCCTGGGCGGAGGCGCCTGATGCAAAACCTGTTGATGGGGCTGATCGTGGTCGCCGCGGCCGGGTACGCGGCCTGGTACTGGCTGCCGGCGTCGCTGCGGCAGCGGCTGGGCCGGGTGCACGCGTCGCTGGCGCAGGCCCCGACTTGTCACACGGCGGACTGCGGCTCGGGGTGCGGTGGCTGCGCCAAGGCGCCGGACGCCGCGCCCGTCACTGGCGAGGCCGTCAAGCGTGTGATCCCTATCGTGGCCGAGCGCGTCACGCCGCGCGCCCCATCCTCAGCGCGCTGAGTCGGGCAGGGTCGGCAAGCCGTGGCGCGCGCGGGCGCGCTCGCAAGCCTCGCTGCCGGCTTCGAATTCGCGGCACGGCGAAGGCCGCCACTCGTAGATACCGCAGGCCACGCGCTCGCCGATCCGCCCGGTGAGTGCGGCGCAACGCGGTGGCGAGTGATCGGTGCCACGCAGGCGCGCGATGCGCCCATTGACCTCCACCGCCAGCCCGCCGGGCACGGCGCCACCCAGCTCGTCGAGCTCATGAACCGAGAAGTCGACCCGAAAACTGGCGCAGCAGGCGCCACAGGTCTGGCAAGGGCTGTGCTGGGGCACGCTCGGTCTCTCAGGGCAGGGACGGGGCGCGGTAGATCAGCACTTTCAAGCTGCGCTCCGGCGAGACGTCGGCAAACACGGCGGGGTTGGGCAGGCGCTGTTCGAACACCAGATCGGGCGCCGCCTCGTGCATGTGGTCGTGCAGGAAGGTGGTTTCGAGCTCCGGCGCGTTCAGACACAGCATCACCCGCCCGCCCGGGCGCAGCAGATCGGGCAGGCGGCGCATCAGCCGGACGTAGTCCCGGGTGGCCACGAAACTGCCTTTCTGAAAACTCGGCGGATCCACGATGACCAGGTGGTAAGGCCCGCTGCGCGTGATCTTGCCCCAGGTCTTGAAGATGTCGTGGGCCAGGAAGCGGGCGCCCGCCTGCAGGCCGTTCTGCGCGTGGTTGAGCTGGCCGAGTGCGATCGCGCCCGCGCTCATGTCCAGGTTGATCACCTGCTTCGCGCCACCCTGCAGCGCCGCCACCGAGAAGGCGCAGCTGTAGGCGAACAGGTTGAGCACCTGCTGCCCGGCCGCGTTGGCGCGCACCCAGCGCCGACCCTCGGCCATGTCCAGAAACAGGCCGTGGTTCTGGCCTTTGAGCAGGTGGACCCGGTAACGCGCGCCGTCCTCGGTGACCTCGTGGGGCTCGGGCACGGCCCCGGCCACGGGCCGTGTCTCGGTGCGGCCATCGGCGCGAATCTGAAGCACCCAGTTCAGCGCTTCACCGGGTGCCAGCGCGGCCCAGCGTGCCGCAAGCGCGTTGTGCACCGTGGTCAGCTCGCCCTCGGTGACCGGGCGAAAGCAGGTCACCAGGAAGACCGGCGGGTAGGCGTCAAGTGTCCAGTGTTCACAGCCCGGGTAGAGGCCGCCACGGCCGTGAAAAATACGCTGGGCATCGGTGACCCGTGCCATGCGTTCGATGGCATCAAGCAGCGCTTGCATGGGGTGCGTGTGTGCTGTGCCTGGGCGCGATTCAAAGGCGCCCGAGCAGCAGGTATTCCATCAAGGCCTTTTGTGCGTGCATCCGGTTCTCGGCCTCGTCCCACACGACCGACTGTGGGCCGTCGATCACCTCGGCCGTGACCTCTTCGCCGCGGTGTGCCGGCAGGCAGTGCATGAACAGGGCGTCGGGTTTGGCGGTGGCCATCATCGCTTCGTCCACACACCATTGCGCAAACGCCGCACGGCGCACCTCGTTCTCGGCCTCGAAACCCATGCTGGTCCAGACGTCGGTGGTCACCAGATCGGCACCGGCACAGGCTTCACGCGGGTTCTTGAACACCTTGTAGCAGTTGCGGTTGGAAATGCCGGCGAGCACCGGGTCCACCTCGTAGCCGCTGGGTGTGCTCACGTGCACGGTGAAGCCCAGCAGCTCGGCCGCCTGCAGCCAGGTATTGGCCATGTTGTTGCCGTCACCCACCCACGCCACCACCTTGCCGCGGATGGCATCGAGCGGCGCGCCGCTGGCGGCGGGGCGGTATTCGGCCAGCGTGAACAGGTCGGTGAGGATCTGGCAGGGGTGGAATTCGTTGGTGAGGCCGTTGATCACTGGCACCCGCGAGTGCGCCGCGAAGCGCTCGAGCTTGCTCTGCTCGTAGGTTCGGATCATCACCAGATCGACCATGCGGCTGATCACCTTGGCGCTGTCTTCGATCGGTTCGGAGCGGCCCAGCTGGCTGTCGCCGGTGGTCAGGTGCACCACCGAGCCGCCGAGCTGGTACATGCCGGCCTCGAAGCTCACGCGGGTGCGGGTACTGGCTTTCTCGAAGATCAGCGCCAGCGTGCGGTCGGGATCGGCAAACGGCTGGTGTTTCTCGACCGCCTTGAACTTCTGCTTGATGAAGGCCGCGCGCTGGAACAGGTAGCCGTAGGTGTCGGCGCTGAGATCCTTGAACTGCAGGTAGTGCTGGATGGACATGAAGCGCTCACTCGGCGAGAAAGTTCGTGATCAGTGGCAGCAGGATGGCGACCACCTCGTCGGCTTCGGCGACGGTCATGATCAGCGGCGGCACCAGGCGGATCACGTTGTCGGCGGTGACCGAGATCAGCAGGCCGGCATCGGCGGCGCGCTGGGTGAGCACGCCACAGGGCCGCTCCAGCTCGATGCCCAGCATCAGGCCCTGGCCGCGCACCTCGCGCACGCCGGGCTTGCCCAGCAAGGCCGTGGTCAGGCGGGTCCTGAGGTGGTTGCCCACCCGCTCGGCGTTGGCCAGCAGCCCGTCTTCTTCCATGATGCGCAGCGTCTCCACACCGGCGCGCATGGCCAGCGGGTTGCCGCCAAAGGTGGTGCCGTGGTTGCCGGGCTGGAAGATGTTCGCGGCCTTCGGCCCCGCCACCACCGCACCGATCGGCACACCGGAGCCCAGGCCCTTGGCCAGCGGCATCACATCGGGCAGGATGCCGGCCCACTGGTGGGCGAACCACTTGCCGGTGCGGCCCATGCCGCACTGC
>CAYRIT010000008.1:38284-63226 GCA_964424415.1 uncultured Hydrogenophaga sp. | reverse complement strand
GCTGGCACAACAGCCCGGCGTCGACCCGCAGCGCCTCGCCGCCATCGGCCATTCGGTCGGCGCGGCCGCGGTGCTGCTGGTGGCCTCGCGCCGGCCCGGCCTGGCCGCGGCCGTCAGCGTCTCGGCCTTTGCCCACCCCGAACAGGTCATGCGCCGCTGGCTCGCGGCCCACCGCGTGCCCTTCTGGCCGCTGGGCTGGCTGGTGAACCGCTATGTCGAGGCCGTCATCGGCGCCCGCTTCGACCACATCGCTCCACAGGCCACGCTGGCGCAGGCGCGCTGCCCGGTGCTGCTGCTGCACGGGCAGCAAGACGACACCGTGCCCCTGGCCGACGCCCGCGCCCTCATGCAACACAAAGGCCAGGCCCGCGCCAGCCTGCTCGAACTCGCGGGCAGCCACGAAGGTTTTGCCGACCCGGCCCAGGCCGAGCAGGCGGTGCTCGATTTCCTGCGGCACAGCGCCTGAGCCGCTGACCGGGTGGTTCATGCCCGCCACCGCAACGGGGCGGGCAGGTCACGGCACCAACACCTTCACACGGCTGGCGCGACAATCCTGGTATCACGCAGCCGCAGGGCTGCGCGCTTCGCCAAGCATCTGCCGCGACACCGCCCCACCCGATTGCCACACCCCGTGCCACCCCCCGACACCCAGCCCGCCCCACCGCCGTCGCAAGCCACCCTGTGGGCCATGCTGCTGGCGCTGCTGTCGGCCTTTGCGCTCAGCCAGGCCTACCGCACCGTCACCGCCATCATGGCGACCAACCTGCAGACCGACTTCGGCCTGACCCCGGCCTCGCTGGGTGCGTTTGCCGGGCTGTTTGGCCTGTCTTTTGGTGTCACCCAGTTCTTCATGGGCATCGGCATGGACCTGTACGGGCTGCGCCGCACGGTGCTCAGCGCCTTCCCGCTGGCCATCGCCGGGGCGGCCCTGTCGGCGGCATCACCCAGCTACGGCTGGCTGATGCTGGGCCAGTTGCTGATCGGCGTCGGCTGTGCGCCGGCGTTTCTGGCCTGCACGGTGTTCATCTCAAGGCATTTCCCGGCCTCGCGTTTCGCCTATCTGTCGGGTGTGGGCATGGGCGTGGGCGGCCTGGGCCTGCTGCTGACCGGCACACCGCTGGCCTGGCTGGTGCAGCGCTGGGGCTGGCGCAGCGGCTTTGCGCTGCTGGCCGTGCTGTCGGTGCTGGCGTGGCTGTTGATCTGGCGCCGCGTGCACGAGCCGGCCACCGCCGGCCCGGCGCCCGCGCGCGAGCACTGGGGCACGGCGGTGCGCCGCTTTGGCGCGCTGTTCCTGCTGCCGCACACGCTGGGCATCCTGCTGCTGGGCATGGTCGGTTATGCATCGTTCCTCGCGCTGCGTGGCCTGTGGATCGGGCCGATGCTGATGCACCGCTATGCGTTCACGCTGGTCGAGAGCGGCAACATGGCGGTGGTCATGTCGCTGATCTCGCTGTTCAGCCCGGCCCTGTTTGGCCGCCTCGACCCCGGCCCGGCGCGCCGGCGCACCTGGATCGTGAATTTTTCCCTGCTGGTGGCCGCCCTGTACCTGGGTGTGGGCCTGGTGCACCACGCGGCGCTGAACATCGCGCTGGTGCTGTGCATTTCGGTGTTGTCGGGGTATTCGGTGCTGCAGTACTCCGACGTGCGCTCGTCCTACGCGCCCGACCTGACCGGGCGCGCGCTGTCGGTATTCACCATGGCGATGTTTCTGGGCGTGGGCCTCGTGCAGTGGTTCACCGGCTGGGTCGCCGACTGGGCGCAGGGCCAGGGGCTGGAGCCCTACCGCGCGGTGATGCTCACCATTGCCGTGCTGCTGGCGCTGGGCTCGACCGCGTTTCGCTGGCTGCCCAGGTCGCCACTCTTGCAGCAGGTGGACGGGCCGCAGCGGGTCCAAGACACACCCTGACCACCGGGCATGGGCGTCAACCGCCTTACCCGCGCCAGCCCCCGCCCTCCTGCCGCGCGCGGCCCAGGGCCTCCAGGGTGTCGAGCAGGCGGGGCAGGCCTTTTTTCCACGGGCCTTTGCCTTTGAACGCGGCTTCGATCGCCGGCAGTGGCAGCGGCGCCGGGCTGGTGGCCAGCAGCTGCGCCACGGCGCGCACCTGCTCGGGCAGGGTGGCGGGCCAGGCCTGCTGGGCCGTGGGTGGCGCGGGCGGGGGTGTGGGCGCGCTGCCCGGCCCGACACCGGTTGCGCCCTCCGCCTGTTCTGCTGCGCCCGCCTCCAGGGTGGCGCGCGCGGTGGCGGCGGCTGTCGATTCTAGGCCGTCAATCCCCGTTTGCTGCGGCGCGGGCGCTGCGGCGGCGCTCAACGGCGCCCGCTGCGCCGGGTCTTGAAATTCGGGGCGCAGCCAGCGCACCGTGCCTGCGGCTTCTTCCGCATGGCGCTTCCCGTTCAGCGCCACCAGGCGCTCCAGCAGGGTTTCGGTCCAGACGGCGCGCGCCGCTTCATCGTGCCAGGGCACCGGCCCCAGATCGCTCCAGCCGTAGGCCTGCAGCACGGCGGCGTCGAGCTCGTCGTGCAGGCTTTGGAGCACGCTGACCAGGCCTTGTTCGTGTTGCGCCTTGTCTTTCGCATTCAGCGCTTCACCCCGGCGCAGTTTGTCGAGCACGTTGTAGAGCCCCGTGAGCGTGACGCTCTCGCTGGCGGCCTGCCGCGCCTTGCGGTGGGCGTCGATCTGCTCGGCGAGGGAGCGGATGCGCTCGGTGAGGGCGGGCGTGAGGCCGGTGTCTGCGTGGGGGAAGGGAAAGGTTTCGAAGCAGCGGGATTTGTTGTAGCGCGGGTCGTTGCCCACGCCAAGGCGACCGCCCAAGGCCAGCGCCCATTCCACATGCACTTGGCTGGACAAGACGCCCAGCCATGCAGCATCGGCGCTCGCGATGGCAATCAGCATGTGATCGGGCAATACCGAAGCATCCAAAAACTGGAACGTGCGGTGTTTGGCGGTTTCAACGGTAGCGATGTAGCGCGGCAACCCAGCGAGAGCCGCGCGCAGCAAACGGCGTGGTTCGCCGAACAACCACCACAAATCCCGAATTCGTGCTCTGTTGTTTTGGTCACGATCAGGCTTCACCCGCTCCGCGAGCCATTGAAAAACCGCTGGAAACCGTCTGCGTACCTCGTCTGCCGAGAGGCCAAACAAGTCGATCACCAACACGTCTCTCGAGGTAGCCATCAGGTCGCGCCCATTGCGGTATTCGCGAATGTGTTGCTCCAAGCTCGGCACGTTGCCGAGCCCCAATGCCTCCGCTTCTTTGCGGCTGACGATGAAGCCCGAGCCTGCCAGCATGACCCCATTGCCTGAAATGCCAAACGGTGCTGCTAGCGTGTGGGCGCCAGCCACGTTGGCGCCCACACGAAGATCCGCGTGCAGCATGCCGCGTTGTTCATCCAGCCGCACCGCCACCTCGCCCTCGCCAGTTGCGGTTTCTTCGCCCACGGTGAGAAGCCGTCCCTCTTCTGCGGCAATGGTGGCGACGCTCATGGCAATGCGAACCGCCGCGCCTTGCGCACTGTCTACCCAGGGATGGTCGGGAATCGCGAAGGCCAGGGTGAGTGGATTCTTGGACGCGCCCAGGTGCGCCTCGATCACGCGGCGATTGAAGGTCTGGCGCAGGCTGTTGGTGGTGATGAAGCCAAAGCGCCGCGCGGCACCGGCGCGCACCAGGCTGGCCGCGTGGTGCCACCAGTACATGACGAACTCAGCGCTCTCGGGCACCTCGGAAATCGTGGAGCGCAGCGCATCCACATAACCGTCACCCAACGCAAGTCGCAATCGCTTGTCGCCAATAAACGGCGGATTGCCCACGATGAAATCCGCCGCCGGCCACTCGGCGGGGCGCGGGTTCAGGTAGCGCCACTGCACGGTCTGCGCCGCTTCGTCGGGCACGTCTTCCCCCGTGACCGGGTGCGGCTTGAAGCTCACGCCGTCCCAGCGGGTGATGGGCTGGCCTTCGGCGTTCAGCGCGGGCTCCATGGCGTCATAGGCAAGCACGGCGTCGCGGTGTTCGATGTTGCCGTAGTCGTGCACCACCGGCTCGGCCACGCTGGCGAGGCCGCGTGTGCGCACATGCCATTGCAGCCAGCCGATCCAGAGCACCAGCTCGGCCAGCGCGGCGGCGCGTTCGTTGAGCTCGATGCCGCGCAGCTGCTGCAGGGTGACGGTCTCACCCTCCAGGCCGAGGCGGTCCTGGGTTTCGCCGAGCTGCTCCAGCTGGTCCAACACCTCACCTTCCAGGCGCTTGAGGTGCTCCAGCGTCACATACAGGAAGTTGCCGCTGCCGCAGGCCGGGTCGAGCACGCGGGTGGTGCAGAGCTGGTGGTGAAAGCGGCGGATCTCGGCGCGGGCTTCTTCCAGTCTGGTCTCGCGCTTTTTGCCTTCCAGCGTTTCGGCCTCGCGGGCGAGCAGCACGGCCGCCGCCTGGGCGTTGGCCCAGTCGGCGCGCAGCGGCTCGACCACGGTGGGCAACACCAGCCGCTCCACATAGGCGCGTGGTGTGTAGTGGGCGCCGAGGGCGTGGCGCTCGGCGGGGTCGAGCGCGCGCTCGAGCAGGGTGCCGAAGATGGCGGGCTCGACTTCTTGCCAGTTGGCGCCGGCGGCACGCAGCAGACCGTCGATCTGCGTGGTGGTCAGTGGCAGCACATAACCATCCATCCCGGCGCCTTTGAAGAGCTTGCCGTTGAAGCGCAACACGTCGGCGGCGATGGCCGCGTTGAAACCGCCGGCGTCCATGCCGGCCCAGAACACCTTGAGCATTTGCGCCAGCGTGGCGGGCTGCTCGCGGTACTGGCGCAGCAGGTGGGCGAAGCTGCCCTGGCCCTCGGCGCCCACGCTGGGCAGCAGGCCCACGTCTTCGGCAAACATGGAAAACAGGCAGCGGGTGAGGAAACCGGCCACCGCGTGCGGCGCGTGGCCGGCGGCCTCCAGGCTTTTGGCCAGCTCGGCCAGCTCGGCGGCCACCTGGCGCGTGACCTTGGCGCTGACACGCGCCGGGTCGAGGCTGAGCGGATCGGTCCAGAGCGCTCTGAGGCGGGCGCGGATGGCCGGGTCGGCCAGCTGATGGAGGCGGATGCGGTGGCTGCGCGGATCGGGAAACGGGGTGTAGGTGGCGCCGGAGCGGGTGAATTCGGCGTAGAGCTCGATCACGTGCCCGACATCGACCACCACCACAAACGGCGGGCGCCCCTCCGTGGCGGGCAGGGCGCGGGCGTAGTCCTCGGCCTGCTGGCGGGCCTTGAGCAGGGCGCCGTCGAACGCCTGGGTGGGTGCGCCGCCGCGGGCCTGGGCGGTGATGCCGGCCTTGAGCTTCTTGCTCTCCCACACAAAAGCGCCGCGCCGGTAGCAGTCGATGCGCCCCGGGCTGCTGCTGCCGTCGCCATGCTGGAAGCTGATCGGCCGCTCGAACTGGTAATGGGGCTCGTGCGAGGGCGGCGCCACGCCCAGCAGCGCACACAGCTCGATCACAAAACTCTGCGCGGTGGCCAGCTCGGAGGCTTGCACCCCTTGCCAGCGGGTGATGAAAGCCTGGGCGGCGGGGGTATCGGCCTGGGCTTCGGTGGCGGCTGGCGCTGGGGGGTGTGACATGCTGGGCATGATAGCCAGCGGCCCCCCGGCTACCATTGCCCGACCATGCACATCATCGACGCCGACGCCACCCGCTCCGCCCTGCCCTTCGACCGCCTGGTGAGCGCGCTGCGCGAGCGCTTCGCCGCCGGCTGCGAAACGCCGCTGCGCCATGTGCACGAGATCGCCAATCCGCTCGGGGACGCCGGTGGCGACGCGGCCACGCGGCGCATGACCTCGCTGATCATGCCGGCCTGGGTGCCGGGCAGGTACTACGGCGTGAAGATCATCAACATCGCGCCGGGCAACGCCCGGCGAGGCCTGCCGGGGCTGCACGGCAGCTACCTGCTGTTTGACGCGCGCACCGGAGTGCCGCTGGCGCACCTGGACGGCGACGAGATCACCGCGCGGCGCACCGCGGCGGCTTCGGCGCTCGGTGGCTCCTACCTGGCGCGCGACGACGCCAGCCACCTGCTGGTGGTGGGCGCGGGCCGGGTGGCGGCGCTGCTGCCGGCGGCCTGGCGCGCGGTGCGCAAGATCGAGCGGGTGACGGTGTGGGCGCGGCGCACCGAGGAGGCCGAAAAACTGGCGCGCCAGTGGCGGGCCGAGGGCTTCAACGCGCAGGCGGCCACCGATCTGGCTGCGGCCTGCGGCGAGGCCGACATCGTGAGCTGCGCCACGCTGTCCACCGAGCCGGTGGTGCGCGGCGCCTGGCTGGCCGCTGGCTCGCACCTGGATCTGATCGGCAGCTTCACACCCACCATGCGCGAGGCCGACGACGCCTGCTTCGAGAACGCCCGTGTGTTTGTGGACACCGACGAGGCGCTGACAAAAAGCGGCGATCTGCTGGTGCCGATGGCGCACGGGGTGCTGGCGCAGAACGACATCCGCGGCACGCTGACCACGCTGTGCAAGGGTGTGGCCACCGGCCGGCGCAACGCCGCCGAACGCACCGTGTTCAAGGCGGTGGGCACGGCCCTGGAAGATCTGGCCGCGGCGATGCTGGTGTACGATTCGCGCCGCGCGGAACCGGCCTGATACACCGCCGGGTGCCCGGCGCGCCGGCACGGGCCGGAACACCCGGCGCTTCTCCCGGCCTCCCAATTGCAGGCTCCAGCCGCGCGGCAGCGCGCGCGGTGCCCTCCCCCTGAACCGAGCCGCTCATGACCTTTCTGATGTTTCTTGCTGGCCTGGTGGGTCTGGTGGCCGGCGCCGAGCTGCTGGTGCGTGGCGCGTCCAGACTGGCGCTTGCCTTTGGCATTTCGCCGCTGGTGGTGGGCCTGACCATCGTGGCGTTTGGCACCAGCGCGCCGGAGATGGCGGTGTCGGTGGGCGCGGTGCTCGGCGGCAAGAACGACATCGCCATTGGCAACGTGGTGGGCAGCAACATCTTCAACGTGTTGTTCATCCTGGGCCTGTCGGCGCTGATCACCCCGCTGGTGGTCAACATCCAGCTGATCCGCCAGGAGGTGCCGATCATGCTCGGCGCCTCTTTGCTGCTGCTGATTTTTGCCCTGGACGGCCGGGTCGGCATGGTGGATGGGGCGATGCTGTTTGTGCTGCTGCTGGCCTACACCGTGTTTCTGATCGTGCAGTCCCGCAGCGAAACCCAAGCGGCGAACGACGAGTACGCCGCCGAGTTCCAGCCGGCCGCCAAAGGCGGCTGGGACGAGCGGCTGGCGGTGCAGATCGGTCTGATCGTGATCGGGCTGGCGTTGCTGGTGCTGGGCTCGCACTGGCTGGTCACGGCGGCGGTGGTGTTTGCCCAGGCGCTGGGGGTGAGCGACGTGGTGATCGCGCTGACCATCGTGGCGGCGGGCACCTCGATGCCCGAGGTGGCGACTTCGGTGATGGCAGCGATCAAAGGCGAGCGCGACATCGCGGTGGGCAACGTGGTGGGCAGCAGCACCTTCAACATCCTGGGCTGTGTCGGGCTCTCGGGCCTGGCGGCCGGCAGCACCGGGCTGGTGATCCCGGACTCGGTGATGCGCTTCGACATCTGGGTGATGCTGGCGGTGGCGCTGGCCTGTCTGCCGGTGTTCATGACGGGGCGCGAGATCGCCCGCTGGGAAGGCGGCGTGTTCCTGGGCTATTACGCGGCCTATGTGGTCTACCTGGTGCTGCTTGCCCAGCAGAGCCCGGCGCTGGGCACGCTGGTGGTGGTGGCGACCAGCGTTGTGCTGCCGCTGACCGTGATCGCGATGGTGGTGGCGATGGTGCGCGGGGCAGCGGCCCACCCGCCACACTGAGCCCCCGCCCGCCAACCACGGGGCTGGGGCATGCGATAGTGTCCGGGCCGGCCGGTCACCCAGGGTGGGCGGTTCACCGGGCCGCGGATGGATGCAAGGGAGCTCCCACATGTATTCACCCAGCCATTTCACGCTCGCCAACCAGGTGGCGGTGGTCACCGGGGCGGGCGCGGGCATCGGCCGCGCGATTGCCGAGACCTTCGCGGCCGCCGGCGCGGCGGTGGTGGTCAGCGACCTCAAGCTGGCGACAGCGCAGGCGGTGGCCAGCGCGATCGAGGCCCAGGGCGGCAAAGCCGCCGCGCTGGCCTGCGACGTGACCCAGGAAGACGATCTGGTGCGCTTGATCGACACCACCGTCGAGCGCTTCGGGCAACTGAACATTCTGGTCAGCAACGCGGGCGGCGGCGGCCCCAAGCCGTTCGACATGCCCATGGCCGATTTCAAGCGCGCCTTCGATCTCAACGTGTTTTCACTGTTCCGGCTGGCCCAGCTGGCGGCACCGGCGATGGAGAAAGCGGGCGGCGGCGCCATGCTGGCCATCACCTCGATGGCGGGCGACAACAAGAACATGCGCATGGCTTCGTACGGCGCGTCCAAGGCGGCAACCAACCACCTGATCCGCAACATGGCGTTTGATCTCGGCCCCAGAGGCATCCGCATCAACGGGGTGGCGCCCGGCGCCACGCGCACCGATGCGCTGGCATCGGTGCTGAACGACGAGATCGAGAAAAAGATGCTGCTGCACACCCCCATCCACCGGCTGGGCGAGCCGCAGGACATGGCCAACGCCGCGCTGTTCCTGTGTTCACCGGCGGCGGCCTGGATCAGCGGGCAAATCCTCACCGTCTCGGGCGGCGGGGTGCAGGAACTCGACTGAAAGAAAGAAGATCAAGATGTCGATGAACACAAAAAACACCGTGCCGATCCGTCACACCCTCACCGCGGCCCTGGCCGCCACCCTGCTGCTGGGAGGCTGCGCCATGGCTCAACAACAACCCAAACCGCTGGACGCCCAGGCCTCCAACCCCAAGACCCTGGGCTGGATGCAGGGCTCGCCGCCACCGGCCGCCAAGACCATCCGCTTCACCGACCCCGATTACTTTGCGTTCCCCAAACTGCGCTGGACCGCCTGCCACTTCCGCGAGCTGATGCCCAGCACCAGCGTGAACAACGGCACCGAAGGCGCGCGTGCGCTGCCGGTGGCGCTCGACGCCTCCATCGACCAGGTCAGCTTCACGCCGCTTGGGGCGAAGGAAAAAATGACCTGGAAGGCCGCCTTCGATGCCAACTACACCGATGGCGTCATCGTGTTGCACCATGGCCAGGTGGTGTACGAGCGTTACGACGGCTGCCTGACCCCCAGCACCTTGCACGGCGCGATGTCGGTCACCAAGTCGCTGACCGGTCTGCTCGGTGAAATCCTGGTGGCCGAGAGCAAACTGGACCCGGCCGCGCTGGTCGGCAAGCTGATCCCCGAACTCATGGGCAGCGCGTTTGGTGATGCCACGGTGCGCCAGGTGATGGACATGACCACCGCGCTCGACTATTCGGAAGACTATGCCGACCCGAAGGCCGAGGTCTGGACCTTTGCCCAGGCCGGCAGCCCGCTGCCGGTGCCCGAGGGCTACACCGGCCCACGCAGCTACTTCGGGTATCTGCAGACCGTCAAGAAGAAAGGCACACACGGCGAGGCGTTTGGCTACAAGACGGTGAATGCCGACGCCCTGGGCTGGCTGATCGCGCGCACCACCGGGCAATCGGTGGCGCAGCAGCTGTCCGAGCGCATCTGGAGCCGCATCGGCACCGAGCGCGAGGCCTTCTACACGGTCGACTCCATCGGCACGCCGTTTGCCGGCGGCGGCTTCAACGCCACGCTGCGCGACCTGGCGCGGCTGGGCCAGCTCATGCTGGACGACGGTGTCTCAAACGGCGAGCAGATCCTGCCGCCGGCCGCCATCCAGAGCATCCGCCACGGCGGCAAACCCGACACCTTCGCCAAAGCCGGCTACCAGCTGCTGCCAGGCTGGACCTACGGCGGCATGTGGTGGGTCAGCAACGACGACCACGGCGCCTACGCGGCGCGCGGTGTGCACGGCCAGACGATCTGGATCGACCCGAAAGCCGACATGGTGATCGTGCGCTTCGCGTCCCACCCGGTGGCCGCCAACGCCGCCAGCGACCCGACCTCGCTGCCGGCCTACCGGGCGGTGGCCGAGCACCTGATGGCCACCGACAAGACACCCCTGCTCGGCGCCGAGTGGGTGATCGAGAACATCGCCGGTGGCGGCGTGATCGACAACAGCCAGGCCACGCTGCAATTCCTGCCCGAGGGCCGGCTGGCCGGCAACGCCACCTGCAACCGCCTGCTGGGCAGCTACAAGACCGAGGGCCAGACGCTCGGCATCTCGAACGCCGGCACCACGATGATGGCCTGCCCGCCCGCGCTGATGAACCAGGAGCGCAAGCTGCTGGATCTGCTGACCCAGGTGACGCGCTGGCAGATCGACAAGACCGGCGCGCTGGTGCTGAGCACCGCAGACGGCAAGTCGATCGTGGCACGCCGCTGAGCGAAGCCGGCGCGCCCAGCGGCGCCGAAGCGGTTCTTCACAGGCCGTTTTGTGCCCGCGCTGCGGGCGGAGCCGGTGCGGTGGCGGGTGGTGTGGGGAGCGTCTGCCCGGTCTCATCGGCCCGCGCCTGCAGGCGGGCCAGCAGCGCGCCCAGCAGCAGGCGCTCGTCGGCGCCGAGCGGCGCCAGGATGTCGCGGTTGATCGTCGCGACGCGCTCGAACAGCTCGGCCGCGATGCGCCGGCCCTCGTCGGTCAAATACACATGCACCTCGCGCCGGTCCGACGGCCTGGGCTGGCGGCGCAGCAGCTTTTTGTCGGCCAGTCGGGTGATGGCGCGCGAGGTGCGCGCGCGGTCCAGCATGGCGTGGTCGGCCAGCTCGGACGACAGCGCGCCTTCCATGCTGCTCAGGAACGAGAGGATGCGCCACTCGCGCCGCGTCAGCCCGTACTCACTTTCACACAGACGCACCACACGCGCACCGGCCGTGGCCTGCAGGCGGTACAGGCGGTAGAGCAGCAGGTCGGCCAGTTGCTGCGGCTGGCTCAGGCGGTCAGCGGGCGTGGTGCTCATGGGTGAAGACCAGTCGTCCGGGAAAACACCCGGAACAGTTGATGTCGGCAATCGATTGTGAGTGTCTAGGATGGCGGACCGCCCCCGGACATGCCCCATTTTTTCAGGAGACCACCCCATGACCACCCGCCGCCTGCTGATCGCAGCTGCTCTCACTGCCCTGGGGACCACGGCCCTGCCCGCCCTCGCGCAGCCGCTGGCCGGCACGCTGCGCCTGGTGGTGCCCTACGCGCCGGGGGGGTCGTCCGATCGGGCGGCGCGCATCGTGGCCGACAAGCTCGGCCCCCAGCTGGGTGTGGCGGTGATCGTGGAGAACAAGCCCGGCGCCGGTGGCCGCCTGGCCGCGCAATCGCTGCGAAGCGCCAGCGCCGATCAGAACGTGTTGCTGCTGGCCAACCCGGCCATCATGGTGGTGGCGCCACTGGTCTACAAGGACGCGGGCTACGACCCTGAAAAGGACTTTCAACCGGTCTCGCACGTGAGCCAGTACGAGTTCGGGGTGGCGGTGGGCGCGGCGGTGCCGGTGCGCGAACTCAACCACCTGTTTGCCTGGTTGCGCGCCAACCCGGACAAGGCCAATTTTGGTGTGCCCGCCACCGGCAGCCTGCCGCACTTCTTTGCCCTGATGGTGTCCGAGCAGGCGAAGGTGAAGGGCCAGGTGGTGGGCTACCGGGGCTCGGCCCCGCTGCTCAACGACCTGCTGGGCGGCCAGATCCCGGTGGCATTCGACACGCTGGACACGCTGCTGCCGCAGCAACAGGGCGGCAAGCTGCGCATCCTGGCTTCGTCGGGCAGCAGGCGCTCACCGTTTTCGCCCGACATCCCCACCTTCAACGAGTCCGGCCTCAAGCTCGCGGCCGACGGCTGGAACGCCTTTTTTGCCGCGGCCAGCATGCCCCCGGCGCGCGTGACCCAGCTCGCCACCGCGATCGCCGCGGTGATGAAAGACCCCGAGACACAGCGCCGGTTCGCCGAGTCCAAGCTCGACCCGGTGTCGAGCAGCGCCGAACAGACCCGCGCCATGCTCAAGACCTACCGCGCCCAGTGGGCGCCGGTGGTGCAGAAGTCGGGTTTCCAGCCCTGAACGACACAGGCGCCATCGACATGAACCGCCCCAACATCCTGTACATCGTCTCCGACGACCTGGGCTTTGCCGATCTCGGCTGCTACGGCGCACGCCCGCGCGCCGAAGGCCCGGTCTCGCCCCACATCGACGCGCTGGCCGCCGGCGGCCTGCGCCTGACCGAGGGCTACGCCAACTCGCCGGTGTGTTCGCCCACGCGCTTTGCGCTGATGACCATGCGCTACCAGTACCGCCTGCGCGGCGCGCTGGAGGAACCGATCAACAGCCGCAGCAAAGGCAGCGCCACGCTGGGCCTGCCGCCCGACATGCCGACGCTGCCCTCGCTGCTGAAAGACGCGGGCTACCGCACCGCACTGATCGGCAAATGGCACCTCGGCTACCCGCCCCATTTCGGCCCGCTGCGCTCGGGGTATGAAGAATTTTTCGGCATCATGGCCGGCGGTGCGGACTACTTCACCCACTGCACCACCACCGGTGACCACGATCTGTATCTGGGCGAAGAGACACACAAGACGGTCGGCTACCTGACCGATGTGTTCTCGAAACGCGCGGTCGATCATGTGCACCAGCGGGCAGAAGAAGCGCGTTCGGGCAAACCCTTTTTCCTCAGCCTGCACTACACCGCACCCCACTGGCCCTGGGAGACCCGCGACGACGCCCACATCGCGCCCGAGGTGGCCAAGAACCTGTTTCACCTGGACGGCGGCAACATCCACAGCTACCGCACCATGATCCACCACATGGACGAAGGCATCGGCTGGATCGTGGCGGCGCTGCGCAGCGAAGGCCTGCTGGAGAACACGCTGATCGTCTTCACCAGCGACAACGGCGGCGAACGTTTTTCCGACAACTGGCCGCTGGTGGGCGGCAAGATGGACCTGACCGAAGGCGGCATCCGTGTGCCCTGGATCGCCCACTGGCCGGCTGTGATCCCACCCGGCGGCACCAGCGCCCAGCACTGCATGACCATGGACTGGTCGGCCACCCTGCTGGCAGCCGGTGGCGGCCAGGCCGGCCCCGATCACCCGCTCGACGGCATGTCGCTTGACCCGCTGCTGCGCGACCCGGCGCACCAGGTCGATCGGCCGCTGTTCTGGCGCATGAAACACCGGGGCCAGCGCGCGCTGCGTGTGGGTGACTGGAAGTACCTGATGGTCGACGGCCACGAGTACCTGTTCAACATCCCGGCCGACGAACGCGAGCGCGCCAACCTTGCCACGCGCGAGCCCGCTCGCCTGGCCGCGATGCGTGAACAGTGGCTGGCCTGGGACGCCACCATGCCGCCCATTCCCGAAGACGCGACGGTGAGCCTGGGCTACGGCGCCAAGGACATGCCGCAGCGCTGACGGGATGCCTGGCGGCTCACAGCGGCCAGACCCACAACAGCAGCGGCACGCTGATGGCCAGCACGATGGCTTCCACCACCAGGCCCAGGCGCCAGTAGTCACCAAACCGGAAGCCGCCCGGACCGAGGATCAGCGTGTTGTTCTGGTGGCCGATCGGGGTGAGGAAGGCACAGGACGCGCCGATCGCCACCGCCATCAGAAAGGCGTCGGCACTGACACCGAGCGCGGTGGCGGTGCCGATGGCGATCGGGCACATCACGGCGGCGGTGGCGGCGTTGTTGATGAGGTCGGAGAGGAACATGGTGACCAGCAGCACCAGCACCAGCGCGCCCACCGGACTGCCCTGGGCCACGTTCTCCAGCAGCACGCGCGCGATCAGATCCGCGGTACCGGTGGTCTCCATCACCGCGGCCACCGGGATCAGGGCACCGAGCAGCACGATCACCGGCCAGTCGATGGCGTCGTACACCGCGCGCAGCGGCACGGTGCGCAGCGCCATCGAGGCCAGCACGCCGAGTGCAAACGCGATCGCGGTGGGCAGCAGGCCGAACGCGGCGGCCCCCACCGAACCGACCATGATGGCGCTGGCGATCCAGGCCTTGCGAACGTTCGGGATCTGCAGCGAGCGCGGCGCCAGTGGCACACAGCCCATGTCGGCGGCGAACTCGTTGATGGCGTCAGCCGGACCCTGCATCAGCAGCAGATCACCGGGCTTGAGCGCCATCAGCCGCAGCCGCCGGAGCGCGCGCTGGCCGTGGCGCGACACCGCCAGCAGGTTCAGGCCGAAGCGGCTGCGCAGCTGGATGTCGGTGGCGGACCGGCCTTCGAGCAGCGAACCTGGCCGCACCGCCAGCTCGATCAGCGCGATGTCGCGCGAGGCGCCCTCGTCTTGGTCCTTGTCTTTGGGGTCTGATTTTTCTGCCGCCTCCAGCGGGGTGGGCGGGGTGGCACCCGGGTCCTCGTCCTGTTCTTGTGGTTTGGGCGGGCGCACCGCTTCCTCCAGCTTGAGCCCCAGCTCGGACAGCAGCTTGGCCAGCGATTCGGCCTCGGCCTCCAGCACCAGGATGTCGCCCTCGCGCAGGCGCCGGCTCGGGCTGGGCGCGATCACCCGCATGTTGTCCCGCGCCAGCCCCACCACCTGCGCGCCCACGTCGTCGAGCACCGGCTCCAGCTCGCGCAGCGTTTTGCCGATGGACTTGCTCTCGGCCACCAGCCGCGCTTCGGTCAGGTAGGCGCCGGTGGCAAAACCCTCCAGCCCCGCCTCCTTGCGCACCGGCACCAGCCGCCAGCCGATCAGCGCCACAAACAGCACCCCGGCCAGCGCCACCGCCAGTCCGACCGGCGTGAAGTCGAACATGGCAAATCCGCCGGCGCCGCTCTCGGCGCGAAATGCCGAGACGATGAGGTTGGGCGGTGTGCCGATCAGCGTGGTCATGCCGCCCAGGATGGTGCCAAAGGCCAGCGGCATCAGCACCTGGCCGGGTGCGATGTCCAGGCGGCGCGCGAGCTGGATCGCCAGCGGCATCAGCAGCGCCATCGCGCCCACGTTGTTCATGAAACCCGAGAGCAGTGCGCCCAGGCCCACCAGCGCCAGCAGGCTGATCGCGGTGCCAGCCTCTCTGGGCAGCGCGTGGCGCGCCAGCACGTCGACCGCACCCGATAGCTGCAGGCCGCGGCTGAGCACCAGCACACAGGCCACCGACACCACCGCCGGGTGCCCGAACCCCAGAAAGGCCTCGCGTGCCGGCAGCAGGCCGGCGATCACACAGGCCAGCAGGGCACCGATGGCCACCATGTCGTGGCGCCAGCGGCCCCAGAGAAACATGCCCACCGTGACGGCGAGGATGGCGAGGATCAGGATCTGGTTGGCTTGCATCGCAGCGCCACAGCTTGCCATATCGGCGCCAGCGGCAAGTGGCCTGCCGCGCCCAGCCTTGCCGTAGCATCGCTCCATGACGCACCAAAACCTCGTGCAACGGCTGAGTCCCTGGTTTCCGTTCCTGCTGTGGCCGCGGCCCGACGGCGCCCTGCTGCGCAACGAGGCGCTGGCCGGCATCACCGTGGGACTGATGCTGGTGCCACAGGGCATTGCCTACGCGAGTCTGGCCGGCATGCCGCTGATCACCGGCATCTACGCCTCCATGCTGCCGGCGCTGATCGCGGTGCTGTTCAGCGCCTCGCCCCGGCTCTCGGTGGGACCGACCGCGCTGACCTGCCTGATGATCAGTGCCTCGCTCACCGGCCTGGCCGCGCCGGGCAGCGCGCGATGGATCGAGCTGGCGATGTGGCTCGCGCTGCTCTCGGGGGTGTTGCAGATCGCGCTGGGCTACCTGCGCTCGGGCTGGCTGCTGAGCCTGGTCAACGCACCGGTGCTGATGGCCTTCACGCAGGGCGCGGCGGTGCTCATCATCGGCTCGCAACTGCCGGCCATGCTGGGTGTGGCTGGCGGCTGGACGGGCCTGCTGGCGCAACACAGCCTGCACACACCCACGCTGGCCTTCGGCCTGGGCGCCTATGCGGTGCTGCTGCTGGCGCGGCGCCTGCCCAAGACCGTGCCCACGGTGCTGTTGCTGGTGGTGGTGAGCTCGGGCCTGAGCGCCTGGAGCGGTTTCGAGGGGCACGGCGGCGCGGTGATCGGCGACCTGCCCAAAGGCCTGCCCGGCCTCTCGCTGCCGGGCTGGCCGGGCTGGGAGCTGCTGGGGCAGCTGTTGCTGCCCACGCTGCTGATCACCCTGGTGAGTTTTCTGGAGACCGCGTCGAGCGCGCGGGTCGACAGCCGCGACAAAGGCCAGCGCTGGGACCGCGAGCGCGACCTGATCGGCCACGGCCTGGGCAAGCTGGCGGCCGGCTTCAGCGGCGCTTTCCCCACCAGCACCTCGTTCTCCCGCTCGGCGCTCAACCGTTACGCCGGCGCGCGCACCGGCTGGTCGGTGATCTTCTCGGTGGCGGTGGTCGCGCTGGCGCTGCTGTTCACCCCGGCGCTGCACCATGTGCCGATGGCGGTGCTGGCCGCGATCGTGGTGGCGGCGGTTCAAGGGCTGATCGCACCGCTGGAGTTCGCGCGCGTGTGGAAGGTGTCGCGGGTGGAAGCCGGCATCGCCGCCGTGACCTTTGTCGTCACCGTGGCCTCGGCGCCGCGCCTGTACTGGGGCGTGCTCACCGGCGTGGTGATGGCGCTCAGCCACTTCCTCTATATGCGGCTGCACCCGCGCATCATCGAGGTCGGGCTGCACCCCGACGGCAGCCTGCGCGATCGCCACCTGTGGAACCTGCCCGCACTGGGGCCTCACACCTACGCGCTGCGCATGGACGCCGCACTCGACTTCGCCACCGCCAACGACCTGGAGCGCAGCATCACGCTGCACATCGCGCGCCACCCCGACACCCGGCGCGTGGTGCTGATCGCCCACCCGATCAACTGGATCGACGCCACCGGCGTGGAAACCTTCGGCTCCCTGATCACCCAGCTGCACGCCCAAGGCATCGCGCTGCACCTGGTGGGACTGAAACTGCCGGTGGAGAAGGTGCTCAAGGCTGCGGGCCATCTGGACGAGCATCCCTTGTTGCGGCTGTTGCGCACCGAGTCGGATCTGCTGCAGCCCTGGCAGGGCGATGCGGCCCGCGACCCCGCCACAACGCCGGCAGGCTGACGGTAGCCCGCAGCCGGTGACAGAGGATCGCAAGCATGGCCCCACGCGGGCCGCCTGCTACGATTGCGCGGTCATTGGGGAGTAGCCGCTCTTCGTCTCGAAGAGGCTCACGTCAACACACTTGACCAGCAGGTCATGGCGTCAGCGGTTCCCGAGCTTGGCGAGACCTTTGACCACAACGCCTCCGATTGGGCCGGGGATGCGTGGTGGTCAATCGTCTGCAGACCGGCCTGGGAATATTGATGGAATCCCTCCTCGTATCGACCGGTGTCGTTGCCCTTGCCGAGATCGGCGACAAAACCCAGCTCCTGGCCTTCCTGCTCGCCGCCCGCTTCAAGAAACCGGTGCCGATCGTCCTCGGCATCCTGGCAGCCACCGTGCTCAACCATGGCCTCGCAGGCGCTCTTGGCGCCTGGATCACGGCAGCGCTCAGCCCGGACATGCTGCGCTGGGTCTTGGGGCTCTCGTTTGTCGGCATGGCCATCTGGACGATGGTCCCGGACCAGATCGAAGACGAGGAAACACAGATGGCCAAAAGGTTCGGCGTCTTCGGAGCCACCTTGATCACCTTTTTTCTTGCCGAGATGGGCGACAAGACACAGATCGCCACCGTCGCCCTCGCCGCACACTACGCCGCCCCTCTGATGGTGGTCGTTGGCACCACGCTGGGGATGCTGATTGCCGATGTGCCTGCCGTTTTCGTGGGTGACAAGCTGGCGTCAAAAATTCCGATGACGCTGGTGCATTCGATCGCGGCGGCGGTCTTTGCGCTGCTTGGCATCGCGACGCTGCTCGGCGCTGGATCAAGGCTCGGGTTCTGACGCCGCCAGAACGCACACCATCGGAGCGGAGCAGCCCATCCGATGGTGTTTTTTTGCCCTGGATACCTTGCCCGTCTGCATATTTTTGAACGTCTGAACTTGCATCACACCGTCCGTGAAAAAACCAGACTGCTGAGGCGCGTGCGCTGGATCCGGAGATCAGGTCGAGCCGCTGGAGGGTGCCTGATGCCAAGAAAGCTGGTGCCGAAGTCCTGAACCAGATTGCAGCGGTGCGCGGCGCCATCCATGGGCTGACGGAAAAGGTGCGCGAAGCGCATGTGTGCGCACCCTTGTTGACCCAGCGATCACCAGCGATGCCGAGCCAACGCAATGCGCCGATGAGCTGATCGGTGTGCTGCGCACCTGCCGCAAGGAGCGCAGCACGCGGGGGTTGTGAAGCCCTTTCCTCGGGGTCGATGCCTTTCGTTTTCTTCAAGCGAAATCTCCGGACGAGCCCCGACGCGAGCCGTCGACAGGACACGCTGTTGCCGGCAAAAAGGCGCTTTGGCAATGGACTTGCCGCGACGCGCGCCCTGATCGGACGACAGCTTGATTTCTATTTGATCGATGTCGGCGCAGGCTGCATGAACCCCGGAGACACTTTGAATACACTGCGCCACCCGCGCCGCCCTCACTCTGCCTTGCACTTCAATCCATCCAGCAGGAGACAACCGAATGCACATTCTCTGGACCTACATGCGCCCGCACAGCAAGCTGGCTTTGCTGGCCTTGCTGCTGGCGGGCATCAGCCAGGTGCTGGCGCTGGTGGATCCGATCATCTTTGGCAAGATCATCGACGGCTACGCGGTGCACCCCGGCGACAAAAGCAACGAAGAACTGATCTCGGGCGTGCTGCGCTTGCTGGGCCTGGCCGTGGGGGTGGCGGTGCTGTCGCGGCTGGCCAAGACGCTGCAGGAATACGTCACGCGCCTGGTGGTGCAAAAGCTGGGCACGCAGATCTTCAACGACGGGCTGCGCCAGGTGCTGCGCCTCAAGTTCCAGGAGTTTGCCGAAATGCGCAGCGGCGAAACACTTTCGCTGCTGCAAAAGGTGCGGCAAGACAGCGAGCGTTTCATCAACGCTTTCATCAACACCGTGTTTGCGGCCTTCGTTGGCGTGAGCTTCCTGATCTGGTATGCCGTCACAAGGCACTGGGCGCTGGTACCGGTGTTCCTGATCGGCGTGGTGGTGCTGGGCGGTCTGACCGGATTGCTGAGCCGCGAGATCAAGAGCCAGCAGCGCTCGATCGTGCGCGAAACCAACCGCAACTCGGGCTTCATCACCGAGTCGCTGCGCAACATCGAGCTGATCAAGAGCCTGGGGCTGACTTATCCGGAAATTCGCCGGCTGCAGACACAAACGCAGAAGATTTTTGCGCTGGAGATGCAAAAGGTCAAACGCATCCGCCTGTTGTCGTTTCTGCAAGGCACCACGCTGAGCCTGCTCAAACTGGCCATCTTGTTCGCGCTGCTGTGGCTGATCTTCAAGGACGTGCTGAGCACGGGCGAGCTGATCGCCATGCAGTTCATTTCGGTCGCCATTTTTGCGCCGCTGCAAGAACTGGGCAACATCATCCTGGCCTGGCGCGAGGCCGAGGCTTCGCTGCTCAACTTTGAGGTGCTGATGAAAAAGCCGGTCGAGCGCCGACCCAAGGACTCGGTGCACATCGGGCCGGTGCGCCAGGTGCGTTTCAGCAACGTCGTCTTCAAGCACCAAGGTGCCCCGGACAATGCACTCGATGGCGTCAGCTTCAGCGCCGAGCTGGGCGACACGGTGGCCTTTGTCGGGCCGTCCGGCTCGGGCAAGTCCACGCTGGTCAAGCTGCTGGTGGGCCTGTACACCCCGGCCAGTGGCGACATCGCCTACAACGGCATCTCCACCCACCAGCTGCGCTACAACGAGGTGCGCCGCCAGATCGGTTTTGTGACGCAGGAGACCCACCTGTTTGCCGGCAGCATTCGCGAGAACATGCTCGTGGTGAAAGCCGATGCCAGCGATGCGGAAATCGTGTCTGCCATGCAGCAGGCCGCCTGCGCCCACCTGCTCGACAAAGCGCCTGAGGGGCTGGACACACCCATCGGCGAGATGGGTGTGCGCCTGTCCGGCGGTGAAAAGCAGCGGCTATCGATTGCCCGTGCGCTGCTGCGCCAGCCGCCGCTGCTGATCTTTGACGAGGCCACCTCGGCGCTGGACTCGCTGACCGAAGAGCAGATCACGGACACCGTGCGGCGGCTGTCCACGCAGAGCACACGCATCACCATCCTGATCGCGCACCGGCTCTCGACCATCCTGCACGCCCAGACCATTTTTGTGCTGGAAAAGGGTCGCATCGTGGAGTCGGGCAACCACCTCGAACTGCTGGAGCAACGCGGGCTGTATTACGCCATGTGGCGCCAGCAGATTGGTGAGCGCCCGGCGCCACGGGTCTCCGAGCGGCCTGAGCCGGATGAGGAAAACCTCGACCCAGCCCTGTCGCTGTAGTCCGCGGCCTCTACAGGCGCTTGATATCAACCGTTCCTGACCTGAGCGAATAGCGTGTCGAACCGTCGAGCGCCTCCACCTCGACTTGTGCCCGTCGGCTTCCATAAACCTCGGCCTTGAGCCATTCCAGTTCTGAGGCCAACAAGACTTCGCTGGCCAGGTTGCTGTACCAGACCTTCGCATCGGCATCCCAGCGGTAGCCCCGGGCTTTGAGCTTGTCCTTGGATTCGAAAGGTGAGCCGATCGCGCGCAGCTTGAAGCTGGGCCTGGCGGCCGCGGTCATCAGCCGGCCCAGCCCGGTGCTCTCGTTGTCGGCCAAGCGGCCGCTCAGGACCTGCAGCAGGGCATGGCAATCCACCAGGGCCCGGTGTGCGTCGTAGAACCAGCCCTTGTCCTGGGCCAGTGCGCTGAGCTTGGACGATTGCGCCCCCATCGCTTTCCAGTCGATGTCCATGAAGGAGCAAGCCCAGGGCTTTTGGGCAAAACCGGGAAAACGCGCTTCCACAAACGGCCGGTCAAAGCCGGCGTTGTGTGCCACCACGAGGTCGGTGCGGGCCAGCAGCGCATCGACCTGTTCATTGTCCAGCCGATGTCCCTGGACCATCTCGTCGGTGATGCCCGTGATCTGCCGGGCCACTTCGGGAATGGGAATGCCCGGGTCTTCAAAGCCTTCGAAGGTTTCCACCGGACCCACGGGCAGGCCACTGGCGATGTCCACCTGCACCAGCAGCATGGCGAGCTCGATGATCTTGTCGGAGGCATGCAACAGACCGGTGGTCTCGGTGTCGAGGATCAGCACGTGCTGCGTGCTGGCAGGTGCGCCGTCTCCGATCGATGCGCCCGCCACCGGCCCGTGGTCGAGGGTCGGCACCAGGCGCCGCAGCACCCGGTAGTCGGGATGCTGCTCCAGCTGCTGCGCCATCTGCTCCGGCGTCGGCGTGCTGGGCACGGCGGCGGGCGGCGCTGTCTTGGGCTTCGGATCCTCGGGTGGATCGAAGTCGAAATTGAATTGGTTCATCGGTGCGTGTCGGTCACGTCGGTCCTCCCTGGGACTGGCGCTGGGCCAGAAAACCCAGGGTCAAAAAGCCGGTACGGGCTATGGGGGGATTGACGGGCCAGGTGTGGACCATGGCTGGGCACAACCTGGTCGCCTCAACCGGGGTGACCCTTGGCCTTTTCATCGGCCTGGCCCGACATCTCGCCTTGAGGGGGCCTGGATGGCATGACTTGGGTGGCGCGTGGGCCATAGAAACCCAGGCAAGTCATTGATTTTGGTGCGGCTGGCGGGGATCGAACCCACGACCCTTGGCTTCGGAGGCCAATACTCTATCCACTGAGCTACAGCCGCAACCCGACGCATTCTATCAGTCAGGGGTATTGCCAACAGGTGGGGGAAGCCTCGCTGGCTATAATCGCCGGCTGTCCGCCGCGGGTGTTGCCGTGGCCGGGTACAGTGGCCACACCGGCCCCGTTCCGCCATCTTCGAGGAAACCATGAGCGACCACGCGCACGAAGCCCACACCGGCCCGATCAAGACGCCCGCACAGCTGATGTGGACATCGTTCTTCGCCTTTGTGGTGCCCATCTTCACCATCATCGGCCTGGTGTACTACGTGACGTCGGCCCCCCAGCCCGACGCGGGTGCGGTCGACACGGCGCTGGCCACCGCCGAGCGCCTTCAGAGGATTGGCACGGTGGAATTGCGCGACGCCAACCGGCCGCTGGCCACTGGCGAGGCGGTATATACCGCCCAGTGCGCGGCCTGCCACGCTGCCGGCGTGGTGGGTGCACCGAAGCTTGGCGACGCCGGTGCCTGGGCGCCGCGCATCGCCACCGGTTACGACGCCTTGCTGACCTCGGCCCTCAAAGGCAAGAACGCGATGGGCGCACAAGGTGGTGGCGCCTTCAGCGACATCGAGATCGGGCGCGCGGTGGTCCACATGGCCAATGCCGCTGGCGCCAAGTTCACGGTGCCACAAGCGCCGGCTGCTGAAGGTGCTGCGGCGCCTGCCGCTGCGGCCGCGGCGGCCCCCGACGCTGCTGCACCTGCTCCTGCACCTTCACCTGCTGTACCCGCGTCCGCGGTGGCGGCTGCTGCCCCTGCAGCGGCCGAAGCGGCAGCGCCAGCGGCGCCCGCTGCTGCCACCACGGTGGCGGCTGGCGCTGGTGCCGCACTCTACAAACAGGCCTGCACGGTCTGTCACGCCGCTGGCGTGGCCGGTGCACCGAAGTCGGGCAACAAGGCCGACTGGGGCCCGCGCGTGAGTCTGGGTGTGGACGCACTCACCGCCAGCGCCATCAAGGGCAAGGGCGCGATGCCGCCGCGCGGCGGCACTTCGGCCACCGATGCCGAAATCAAGGCCACAGTGGAATACATGCTGGCGCAGCTGAAGTGATCCGCCAGCGCGACTGAGAAAAAACCGGCCACTGGCCGGTTTTTTTGTGGCCGTGGGCGGGCCGCGATCCATTGCGGAATCAGCCCCGCCTGGTCACCTCGCCCGCCACGGTCTGCTGGACACGCAGCGGGCTGCGCACAAAACCGAACTGCGCGGGCAGCGCTTCGGTCAGCACCTCTTCGGGTGTCCAGTCGCCACGCTCCACCGCGTCACCCGCCAGCGCCATGTCGGCGCTGTGCACCAGACCCACACCCCGATCGGTGACGAGATACAGGCGGCCGAACTCGTCCACCAGACTGCGCTGCACCGCGCCAGCGTCCTGCCCGCTGTGGGCAAGCACACGGCCATCGGGTTGCAGGCGCCAGATGTGCGGTGTGGCTTCCAGCTCCAGGTACACCCGCTGCGGGCCGTTCTGGAAGAACCACTGGCCCTGTGCATCGCTCGCACAATTGCGGTGGATGAAGTCGATCAGCTTGTCGTGCCGCAGCACCGAGCCTTTGCTTGCGGTCCCGGCCTCACCAGGCGCCAGCACAAACGGCCCGGCGGCCTGCACGCGATCGTCGCGCATGTACCACTGGCCGCGCGTGTCCAGCCCGAGCCAGCCAAAACAGTGGGGAACATGGGGCCATTTGGCGATGGCCGCGATGACTAGGTCGTCCATGGCCTCTTGTATCACGCGTGGCCAAGCAACCAACGTCCCACGGCCTGCGGCATGGTGCGCACATGGCCGGGCAGTGCCAGCGGCCCATCGGCGCCCGGGAAGCCCACGTGGCCGCCCTGCCCGGGTTGCCAGAGGGTGACGCAGGTGCTGACCTGTTGCGCGGTGGGCAGCGAGGCGGCGGGCACGAAGGGATCGTTGCGGGCGTTGAGCGCCAGCGCCGGCACACGCACCGCAGACAGCACCGGCTTGGCCGAGGCACGCTGCCAGTAGTCGTCGGTGTTGCGAAAACCGTGCAGCGGCGCGGTGAACAGGTTGTCGAAGGTGTACAGATCGCGCGCGGCCAGCAGGGCTTTGCGGTCGAACAGGCCGGGGTGCTGCTCGAGCTTTTGCAAGGCCTTGGGCACCATGGTGGCGAGGAACATGCGGGTGTAGACCAGCCGGTTGAAGCCGCGGCCGATGGCGTGGCCGCCAGCGGTGAGATCGAGCGGCGAACTCACCGCGGCCACCGCACGCACCGTGCGGCCGGCGCTGGCGCCAAACTCGCCGGCCCAGCGCAGCAAGGCATTGCCACCCAGCGACACGCCCACCGCAAGCAAGGGGCGCGCGGGTTCCTCGGCCGCAAAGCGCTTGAGCACCCAGTCGATCTCCTCGAAGTCACCCGAGTGGTAGGCCCGCGGCGCGCGGTTGAGCTCACCCGAACAGCCGCGGAAGTGCGGCACGGCAAAGCCCAGGCCGTGCGCGGCAGCGAAGTCGGCAAAGGCCACCGCGTAGTGGCTCGCCGACGAGCCCTCCAGGCCGTGGAACAGCACCAGCAGCGGCGCACCGGGCGCGCTGGTGTGGGCTGCGCGGTCCACGTCGATGAAGTCGCCGTCGGGTGCGGTCCAGCGGCTGCGTGCCCAGCGTGGGGCGGCGCCTGCATGGTTGCGGGCGGCGCGCGCGGCCCAGATGGTCTGCAGGTTGCCGCCCGGCAACCAAAGCGGCGCACGGTACACGATGTCTGTCGGCGACTGCGTCATGTTGTGTCTGCCATCGGCGAGAAAATCAATGCAGCACCGGCCGCATCCCGGCGGTTTCGGCCGGTTCATTGGCCATGCCGGGGCTGGCATGGTGCGCCACCATGCGCCAGCCCTGTGCGGTCTTGGTATAGACGTTGGTGGCCATCACCCAGGCGTGCTGGGGGCCGTCGTCGCCCAGGATCGTCACCCGCTCGACCACGCTGTGCACGCTGCAGGCACCGGCGTCGAGTCGGCGCACCTTCTCGGGAAAGGCCTGCACGCTGCCGTTGGCAAACATGGCCTCGAAGGCCGCACGCACCGCCGCATGTCCGAGCAGCCGCGGACCGCCGGGGTGGATGCAGACGATGTCGTCCTCGTCGGTCCAGCAAGCCATGAGCCGGTCGATATCGGCGTGTTGCAGGGCGTCGTAAAAGGCGGCTTCGGTGTCGTCGGGTGAGCCGGGGGGAATCTTGGGTTTGCGCATGAACGGTATTCTGCCGCGCGGGCCACCTCGGCGCGGTATGGGCCCGTCTTTGCCCCGGGTGCCGGGGATGCCGGGG